>JAFAWX010000355.1 GCA_019241535.1 Acidobacteriota bacterium
GGGTATTGAGAAATTTATTGATGTGCCAGCCCGTAGCGAGCGGACCGGTCTCGGCCTCGCCATCGCCCACGACGCAGCAGGCCAGCAGTTCCGGGTTGTCGAAGACCGCTCCGCAGGCATGGCTAAGGGAATAGCCGAGTTCGCCGCCCTCGTGGATGGAGCCGGGAGTTTCCGGCGCCGCGTGGCTGGGGATGCCCCCCGGAAACGAGAACTGTTTGCACAGGCGCCCGATGCCATCTTCGTTCTCGAGAATGTTGGGATAAAGCTCGCTATAGGTCCCCTCGAGATATGCGTTGGCGACCATTCCCGGACCCCCGTGACCGGGGCCGCAGATGTAGATGACGTTCAGGTCATGTTTCCTGATGACCCGGTTAAGGTGGGCATAAATAAAGTTCAGTCCGGGAGTCGTGCCCCAGTGTCCCAGCAGCCTTGGTTTGATGTGCTCGAGTTTCAGCGGCTCGCGCAACAGGGCATTAGCGTAGAGATAGATTTGTCCGACGGAGAGATAATTGGCGGCCCGCCAGTAGGCATTAATTTTTGCCAGTTCGTCTTCGGACAGGGGGGATTGGGAGACGCCGGGAAGGGAATCTATCGTGGCCATCGAACACCTCTTTTCCAATGGTGTTCATCTATGATGACCCAGGCAATCGCTTCTGTCTCGTTCCGGCGGTTAAAATTCTGTGAACAACCCGGGAGACTGGGCGGGGTGAGACTCGCCTCGATAGTCTGCTCAGGGCCGCTTCGGCTTTAAACCGCATGCCTTTTCAACCCGGTTCAGGTCGAGTCCTGCGGGCGAAAATTCGGCGATTTGCGAACCATCAGGGGTTTGAAACTCCACCCGGAACAGCCGCGCACCGATCAATTCTCGTGTGGTGCCTTTGTCCATAGCGAGGAAGTGGCCGTTAACCCAGTTCCAGTTGTGGGTGCTGTGCTGGTCGTCGGCGCGAACAAGCACATGCATTTGCGGCTGTCCCCAGAAGCCGGGCCAGTTGGGCCGGGACAGCTTTACGTTCGGACGAAAGTCCGCGAGGTTCAGCTTGCCATCCGTGCAATAAAGAACAATTCTCGCCTGCTGATCACTGTCGGGAGAATTCTCTGACGGGAGCTCGAAACGGAATCGTTTGGCCGCCGTCATGCGGTCCTCACCGGCATATTGGGTCCACTTGCCACCTGCCGCAACTCCCGGCTCGTTTCCCTCTGCCTCTCGGTCGTCGCCAGCACGACCTTGGGCAAGCAGTAGGACGCCAGCGCAGATAACCAGACAGCCAAGAATGAGTTTGGCCCCCTCCCTCATCACTTTTAAGACTCCCGGCGAAGAGCCGCGCACCTCACCATTACTGGGCTTCATTTCATGTTCCCCATGCTTTCCTACAAAATACACTCCCGCAACGCGATTTCCGCCTGGAAGTTTAAAACCCCAAACGCCAGGAAAGTTGCACGGCTCTCACCTCTTACGCCTGTCAGCAATTTTCCTCCCCGAAGCCGAGACTGCCGGCCCGCTCACAAAAAATCCTCGATTGCGCAGCGTAGTCGTGCCGTTTTGCCGCGGCCCTTGGGGCATCTTGCTAAGGATGGATTGAATACTGCAATGCAGTTCACGTTGCGGCGTCTGGCGGGACACGATAACATTAACTACGGAACTTAGGGGCGCCTCGACCCGGGCAACGGACAGATTTGAGAAGGTTTCAGAAGCCACTAGCCGGCCGCCCTCCTCGTGCTTACCCGCACTAGGAATGCACAGACCGGTTGGGCTGATTGAGCTTGGCGGAAGTGGTGGAATTGGCAGACACACCATCTTGAGGGGGTGGCGCCGAAAGGCATGGGGGTTCAAGTCCCCCCTTCCGCACCATCATGCATTCACCCGGGGCATAGCGGGCGGAACGATGCCCTCGGAGTAGCGGGTCGGTCCCGGTTGGCGTCGGCCTATTGAAGCGTTTGGTTATCTATGACGATCTTCATTACTATCATTCACATTCTGGTCTGTTTCTTTCTCATCATCGTGGTTTTACTGCAGAGCGGGCAGAGCGGAGATATTGCTGCAGCCTTTGGAGGAATGGGAAGCCAGACCGCGTTTGGCCCGCGCGGAGCTGCAACCGTATTGACCAAAGCTACCACCTGGTGTGCCATCATTTTCATGCTGACCTCAATCACGCTGTCGGTAACGGCATCCCGCCGAAGCGGCACGGGCTCAGTGCTTGAAAATTACAAATCGCAGCCGGCTAAGACGCAACCGGCAAAGCCGGCTCCGGCGAAGAAATAGCCTGTTGCCTATAGGGCGCGTCGCCGCCTTCCTGGCGCGCTCTCGCTAGCTTATGATCCATGAAATTGTTCCCGTCGGCCCGCTCCAGTGCAACTGCTCAGTCATAGGTGATGAGACCACCCGGCAAGCGATGGTGATTGATCCTGGAGATGACATCGCGCGTATTGTCGCTCTCATCGCCAAGCACAACCTGGAGGTCAAGCAAATTATCATTACCCACGCCCATATTGATCACGTCGGCGGGGCCATGAAGCTGCGCGCGGCGAGCGGCGCCCCCATTCTCCTCAACCAGAATGACCATGCCTTGCTGAAAATGCTCGATTTGCAAGCAGCCTGGCTGGGCATGCCTTCGCCGGGATTGGTTGAGATTGACCGCAACCTAAAGGATGCGGATCGGGTCGAAGCCGGCCCCCTCGAGGCGAATGTAATCCACACCCCTGGCCACACCGAAGGCAGTATATGTCTGTATTTCCCCACCGCGCGAAAGCTCATAGCTGGCGACACTCTGTTTGCCGGCAGTATCGGGCGGACAGATCTCCCCGGTGGCTCGTTTGACAAGATCATCCGTTCCATACATGAAAAGGTACTGACGCTTCCCGACGAGACCCTCGTCGTGCCCGGCCATGGCCCGCTGACTAGCATCGGGCAGGAGCGGGAAACGAACCCCTTTCTTAAGTAAGCGGTTCTTAAATTTTGTTTTCTTATTGCAGTGGCGACATCAGTCAGCGGCGAAGAAGGCGAGCAGGCGCTCGATGCCGCTGCGAAAATCGTCCCGCGGTGTGATTAGGCTTAACACCAGAAAACCTTCCTGGGCGAAGTCATAAAAGTGGCCGGGGTGGACTGCTACCGCGCGATCGCGCAATAGAGCGATGGCCAAATCTTCATCCGAGCGGGTTACGGGAACTCGCAGCACCGCATACCACCCTCCCTCGACTGCAAGCCGGACGCAAGCCGCCTGTTCGGCCAGCTGTCGGTCAAGCTCGTTTAGATTCGCGTGCACCCGGGCAATCAGCTGCGGCTGAACAGTTTTCCTCTGCGCGAGCAGTGCAGGGGCGGAATGTTCAACCGGAGTACTCAGCGGGAGATAGGTATCAGCGATGATCTCCAGTCGCTCCATCGCCACCTCGACTTCGGTAGCGGGGCCGCTGACCGAAATCCAGGCGAGCTTCATCTGCGGCAAGCCGGAAATTTTAGAAAGGCCGCTCAAGGTGAACGTCAGGGTGTGGTCATTGACGGCGAAACTGGGCTGCGCGGGTATCTGGTAGCAATAGTCGAGGAAGACCTCATCGACCAGGAGCGAAAGGCGTTTTTGCCGGCAGAGTCGGTTCAGGGCCGCGCGCTCCGCGGCACTCACATAGGATCCGGTCGGGTTGTTCGGATTGACCAGCACGATGGCACGAGTCTTGTCGCCGACGGCGGTGGCGATTGAGTCGAAGTCGATTTGCCAGCCATGGTCGTAGACGAGGGGATAGTCGAGCAGCCGCACGTCCTCGAGATCGGCCAGGAATTCAAACAGGGGATAACTGGGCTTGGGCACGAGAATTTCGTCACCCGCATCGGCCAGCAGACGAAACACGAAGGAATAGGCCTCGCTGGTCCCGCTGGTTAGCACCAAAGCTTCGGGATCGACCGTTTCACCCCGCTCCCGGTAGTAGCCGGACACCTCTTGGCGCGCGCTGCGCAGTCCCCTCGGGTGCGGGTCGTATTCCAGGCAGGATGAATTGCCGAGCGCATGGAGAATCGCCTCGCGATCGTAGGCTATGCCGGCCCGAGTTGGATTCGAGACCGTGAGATCCAGGATTTTAAGGCCCGAGCGCCGCAGCTCGGCAAGCGTCTGGCTGTAGCGGTTGGTTGCGAGCTTCCAGTCGGTCCGCCGCGAAAACACAACGCTCATGATAAACGCAGCTAGAGCACGAGCCTGTGCGGGTACATCGCCAACGAGTGTGGAACTTACTGGCAAGAAAGGATGCGGTTTGGTGCCGATGTCGCTGAGCTTCAATCCGGCGGGCACTTTCCTGTGAATTCTCCCTACGAGTACAATACGTTGTTTGCGAAAGGATCTTGCGTCCAGGGTGATTGTCGGGGTCGCAAAAGAGATTTATCCGGGGGAACGGCGGGTGGCACTAACGCCGGCCGTAGTACCCATGCTCGAAAAGGCGGGCCTCGAGGTGGCCGTTCAGGCCGGCGCCGGTGAGGCGGCCGGATATCCCGACACCCAGTATCAGGAGAAAGGCGCAAAGATTGTGCCTGAGCGCGCCACTCTGTTTTCCGGCTCCGACATCGTGGTCCAGGTGCTTTGTCACGGAGCTAACGATAACAACGGAGCCGCTGACTTAGAGCTGCTGCGCAAAGGACAGGTACTGGCCGGTTTTTTGCGGCCTCTGGGAGCGGTTCAAAGCGTCGAGGAACTGGCGCGCACCGGAGTGACTTCCTTTGCGGTGGAGCTGATGCCGCGTACCACCCGCGCCCAGAGCATGGATGCGCTCTCCTCGATGGCTTCGATCGCCGGCTATAAGGCAGTGCTGGTTGTGGCCGATACGCTGCCGCGAATCTTCCCCATGATGACCACTGCGGCCGGCACCATTATGCCTTCACGCATTCTGGTCATCGGGGCCGGAGTGGCAGGACTGCAAGCGATAGCTACGGCGAAACGTTTGGGCGGAGTGGTTTCGGCTTACGATGTTCGCCCGGCGGTGAAAGAACAGGTGCAGAGTCTGGGTGGCAGGTTTGTCGAGCTTCCGCTTGAAACCTCGAATGCGCAAGACGCGCGGGGTTACGCAAAAGAGCAGGATGAAAGTTTTTATGCCCGGCAGCGCGACCTGCTCGGGCGCGTTATCGCCGAGAGCGATGCCGTGATCACGACCGCGGTGGTGCCGGGCAAGAAAGCCCCCATTCTGGTCACCGAATCCATGGTCAAAGGCATGGCCCCGGGATCGGTAATTCTCGATCTCGCGGCCGAGCGGGGAGGAAACTGCGAACTGACCCGGCGGGGAGATACGGTGGTTGTTCATGGCGTCACGATTATTGGTCCGGTCAACCTCGCTAGCGGTGCCCCTTATCACGCCAGCCAGATGTACGCGCGCAATCTGACCTCGTTTTTGACCAATCTGATCAAAGACGGTAAGCTGCGGCCTCCGGAAACCGATGAGATCATTCGCGAGACCTTGTTGACGCAGGGCGGAGAAGTGGTGAATGCGCGGGTGAGGGAACTGCTGGGTATGCCCGCCCTTGAGCCGGTGAGATAGCGCCGCAATCATCCGTATCGCAACCATTAGGCACCGGGGTTGGAAATGAGGTTTGACGAGGAATTTGGAGTTGCATACGACAATGGGCGTTTCCCTTATTGATGGTCTGTTTGTTTTCATGCTGGCGGGGTTCATCGGGTTTGAAGTCATCAAACGCATTTCTCCTCTGCTTCATACCCCGCTGATGTCGATCACCAACGCCCTCGACGCCATCGCGGTTATCGGTGCCATTGTGCTCGTGGGGAGACACGAAAGCCGCCTTTCCTTCATTCTGGGAATGTTGGCGATCATTGCCGCTACTAGCAATATCGTGGGCGGCTTCCTGATCACCGACCGCATGCTGAAAATGTTTAAGAGCAGCCGTCCGACAAAATCATGAATCCCGAGTTCGCAGGCGGACCCCTCCTCATTCAAATCCTCTACTTGGCGGCGAGCGCGCTGTTTATCTTGGCCCTTAAATGGATGAACGCGCCGCCGACAGCGCGTCGGGGTATTCTGGCCGGCGAGACCGGCATGGTGCTAGCCATCGTCGGCACCCTGTTACAGCACGGAATGGTCGATTACAAGTGGATCCTGGTGGCACTCGTGATCGGCTCCGGAATCGGCGTGCCCCTCGGGCTGGTGCAAATGACCGCCGTACCCCAGCGAACCGCTCTCAGCCATGCTTTTGGCGCGTTCTGCGTCACCTTGGTGGGCACGGCGGAGTTTTACCTGCGGACGCCCAAGGTGCCGGGCTTCATGATGTCGGTGCTGTGTTGCGAGGTGATCCTAGGCGGTCTCACGGTGACCGGCAGTCTGATGGCTGCAGGAAAGTTGCAGGAAGTGTTGCCGCAGCGCCCGATCACTTACACCGGACAGAATGTCGTCAACCTCTCGTTGCTGGCCGTCGCGATTGCCATCGCGGTTTATCTGGTGCACAACCCGGGCGCGACCCACCTATATCCTTTCATGGTGGGAATTTCTCTGGTCTTCGGCGTGATGCTGGTGATTCCCATCGGCGGCGCGGACATGCCCACGGTCATCTCACTCCTGAACTCCTATGCTGGGCTGTCGGCCGCAGCCATGGGATTCGTCCTTAATAACAAGCTTCTGATCATCGCCGGGGCGCTCGATGGTTCTTCCGGTTTCATTCTCTCGGTCATCATGTCAAAGGCCATGAACCGGTCGTTCACCAACGTGCTGTTCGGCGCTTTCGGGCAGGTAGCCGCCTCCTCCACCACGGTTCAGGAGGCGCGGCCGGTGAAGAGCGCCAGTCCCGAAGAGGCCGCAGGAATTCTGGCCGCGGCAAGCAAGGTGGTGATCGTGCCGGGATATGGCATGGCGGTGGCGCAGGCGCAGCACAAGGTCCGTGAGCTCTTCGACGCGCTCAGCAAGCGCGGCGTGGACGTGCGCTTTGCTATTCATCCGGTTGCAGGCCGCATGCCGGGGCATATGAACGTGCTGCTCGCCGAAGCCGATGTGCCCTATGACCGGCTGATGGAAATGGACGAAATCAACGGCGACTTTCCCCAGGTGGATGTCTCGCTGATCATCGGCGCCAATGACGTGACCAACCCGGCGGCAAAGACCGACACTTCCAGTCCGATTTACGGTATGCCGATCTTGGACGTTGAGAAGTCGCACAACGTGATGGTGATCAAGCGCAGCATGAATCCGGGTTTTGCCGGAATTGACAATCCTCTTTATTACATGGACCGCACGCTGATGCTTTTCGGCGATGCCAAGGTCTTCGTCACCAACATCGTCAAGGAACTCTCGGGCGCACACGCCTAATTTTAGAAATCCGCCATGATCTATCTCTTGTGGCCGCCGCTGCAAGAGGCACCCAGCACGGCCCCGGTCGATTAGAGATCACGCTGAGAGAAGCGGCGAATAGAAACGGCCAAGGCGATCAGAAGATAGAAGGCGGCATAAGCGATCATCGCCCTGCTCGGCACCGACAACGTGCTGAAGGGAGAAATGCGGAGTGCGTTCGCAAGAGGAGACTGCATTTCAAAAGCGGCGCGGCGCCACAGCGCTTCACTAGGCATAAGGACGCTCGAAATCACACCCACGGCGACTGCCCCCGGCGTTTGGGAGATGGCTCCGAATTGTTCGATCCAGCCGCCCAGAAATGCCAGCCCGTGGAGGCCGAGAGCCAGCACCCCGCTGGTCAAAGTTGAGAAATAAGTCGCCAGCGCAAACGTCACCGAAAGCAGCACCACGCTCTCCATCCACATGAGTAAGAAGCCGGGTACCAGATGACGAGCAGTGACGCCGGTCATTAGTCTCGCGACTGCGTTCACGCCACCCACCATGAGCGCAATATAGGCGGTCAGCATGCCCATAAACCCGAACCATTTGCCGAGCAGCACTTGCCAGCGCGCCACGGGTTTCGTCATGACTGCCTGGATCGTGCCCGAGGCGATTTCACCCGAAACGGTATCGGCCGAAATAAGAATGGTCATCAGCACGGCCAGCAAATCGACGGCATAGAGCGCCATGGTGAGCATGGTGAAGGAAATTTCCCGCCGCAGTACCGGGTTCATGCCCCGCGCAGAAAAGTCCCTGCTCTGAAAATGCAAACCGCTACCAAAGAGAATAATGAAAGCCCCGCTGACCGCCAGGGCCATCCACAGCATTTTTTTCCGCGCCGCTTCGCGAAACGTAACCCCAGCCATGATCCAGATGCCCATCACAATCCGCCATCGCTGCCGATGATTTCAAGGAAACGCTGCTCGAGGGAGAAGCGCTGAGGAGTGACCTCGTATACGTCCGCGCCTTGATCGGCCAGATAGCGCACGATGTCGGGCAGCACGTCAGCCGACGGCAGCGTCAGGATCAGGCGCTCCTCTGCGCGCCGCACCTGCGCAGTCCACCGCGAAACTCCGGCTACGATTTCTTCCCGCAGATGAAGGGCGCGGATCAGCACCGTCGTTTCCGCCGTGCTTCCGCCGCTCAGGGCACGGGTTTCTACCACCTCACCGTCTTTAATGAAAGCCACGCGATTGCACGTGACTTCAACCTCTCCCAGCAGATGGGAGTTGACCAGCACGGTCGCGCCGCGGTCGCGCTGAGCCCGGATGATGTCGCGCACCAGCCGCCGCCCCATGGGATCAAGGCCGGATGTTGGCTCGTCAAGAAAGATCAGCTCAGGTTGGTTCAGCAATGCCTGTGCCAGGCCAATGCGCTGCAACATGCCCTTGGAAAAATTGCGCAAGTGTTTTTCGCCATGCGGTGTCAGCCCAACCAGGTCAAGCAGAGCCGGAATTGACTGCCGCAGTGCCGCCCGGGACATACCATGAAGCCGGCCATGCAGCGTGAGAAGCTCGGCCGGAGTGAGCCAGTCATAAAAACGGAAGTGCTCGGGAAGAAAACCGATCCTGCGGCGCGTCGTGACGTCCCCAATCGGTTTACCGAGAATGCGAGCCTGCCCTTTGCTTGGATGCACCAGCCCGAGGAGCATTTTGATGGCTGTGCTCTTACCGGCGCCGTTTGGCCCTAGAAAGCCGAAGACTTCGCCTCGACAAACATTGAAGGTGAGGTTTCGGACCGCGACTTTGTCCCCAAAAACTTTGCCGAGGCCGCAGGCGTCAATCGCCAGATCGGAGAGTCCGCCGGTCGCGAACTGGTTCATTGATCACTCAAAGACGCAGCCAAAGCCCGGGCATCTGCTACATTGCCACGCGCAGAAAACGAATGGATTACTCCACGTTTGACCCACAACAGATTATAGCGACTCCCCTCTGGCACAGATTCCGTGATCAGCGTTCCTTCCACTCCGTCGACGTTGACAGTCTCATAGTAGCTGCTGTTGCGGGGAACAGGAATCACCAGGGTAGAGGACCAGTCCACGGTTCGGCAGAATGAACGCGCCTCGTCCGCGCTCATGCCTGCCAGTTGGAGCGCGGCTTCGGCAATTTCCGCCATATTCAGATCCGGAGGGACGCTGACGGTCGGACTCGGAGCTTCGAGCAGATAGGTACAGTTGCGGTTCAGGTTCGCCTCGCGCTCTGCTCGGCGCTCCTCCCGAGAGCCCGAACTGGAGTTTGCGCTATTCTTGTCGATGGGGCAGTCGCCATACATGGAAACAACGGTTTTGGGAATATGAACGGCAATCAACGCACCGTCGGCCGACTCGGGAATAGCAATATCTGGCCGTCCTACTTCGTCGAGCAGCGTCGCCAGGCGCTCGCGGTTCACGGTCATCTGGAACGCGGTCTCACCATTGACCCTGATCGCCTGCGGCGATCCCAAGCTGGTGATCGTGCGGATGTGATATCCGGACAGCCTCGCGGCCTGGACGACGTTGGAAACGATTTCCGGTTTGCCCGGATCAATTGTGACCACCACACTATCAGCGATAAACTGATTGATCAGCTTGTAGGGACGCGAGTCGGGTTCAGCGTGGGATATAAGTGTGCCGGGATCAATCGTCACGACCGCGATCTTCTGGACCCGCAGCATAGCTAGAATCCTTTGTGCCCATAGCCGCAGTGGCTGAACTCCGGCGAGGGCCGCGACCATAATCATGGCCGCCGTTAGAGACCAAACCGGACGCCAGCGGGGCAGGAACAGGCGGGTGATGAAAGAGCGGTTGGGCGTCTCCCGCGTCTTTAGCTGGTTTCTGAACTGGGCATAGCTAACCGCGGGATTCAGGGCATTGCCGTCGCTCGCCCCACCCAGGACGGCAAGCAATCCTTCGGTTCGGGCCTTTTGGGCGCTTAGCTGCTCGGATCGGCCCTGACAAACAGGGCAAGCGAGGAGGTGCCGGCTGACTTCCGTCTCTTCTGGAATGGGCAATTCCCCATCCAGGCGGGCACGAAGAACTCCATCATCAATGCAGGTCACAATGCCTCCTCATCGGGAAAAAGTGAGAGATATCGTTTACGAAATTCATCTTCGGCACGGTTTAACATTGCGCCGATACCGCTTGTTTTTACCTCCAGGGCCGCGGCCAATTGCTTGTAGGAGAGGCCCGCGCTTCGCAGAATCAACAGCTGCGCCACTGGGGGTCGGACCGCGCTCAGCGCGGCTCGAACCTGCCGGCATTTTTCTTCCCGCAGCAAATGATCCAGTGGTCCGGCGGCCTCGCCCGCGCCAAGTTGTCCTGCAGCTGTTTCGTATTGGCGCCTTCGGGCAGCGGAGCGCAGTGCGTCGATAGCCAGGTTGGTGGCGGTCCGATAGAGCCAGCCGCCCACGTTGTCGTCCTTTCTGAAGCCGGCCCGGTTGTAGAGGCGCCAGAATGCATCATTCGCCACTTCTTCCGCGCGCGAGCGGTCGCCGAGCAGACGCGCCAAGATGGCGACTATGCGGGGGTAATACTCAACAAATACGGCGCAAAACTCAGCTTCACCCCACTGGGGAGATGAGTCCCCTCCGAGAGCGATAGAAGAACCAAATGTTTGTGTAGTTTCCACGCTTGCCTTTCTACACACTCTAAACGTTTCTCAGCAGCGAATTGTGACGAAACAGGGAGCCTCATATGCCAGGTCCCGGGTCCGTCATCCTCTCTGCCGTGAAAGCCTCGCGAAGCACCAATGGAAGCATTGGGCGATTCGTGTCCGGGATGGCACCTGAAAAAGTTCTAGCGAGCTGCTGGCACAGAGCGGCTCGCCGGTTCCCAGGAGCTAGTCTGGAGATGGCTGAGAATCGACTGAAACAACGCCAAACCTGCCGACCGACTGTTCCTGACGGGTCAGCCCGGCGGAGCTCATCGATGAGCCTTCGAAAATCCCGGAGGCGGTCGGTAGCGGGACTGGGAAGCGCGCGTGGGGTCGAACCGGTGATCGAGCGCCTTACCGTGGTGTTGCGCGAAGCACAGGGCTTCAACACACCTTACGGACGACTACGCTGTTCGTTGGGCGAAAAAAAGTTATTTCATGGCCAAGGGCACATATTGCGCTTCACGCCAGCAAGGAAGACAGAATTGTCTTCCATTCTTCTTTCAGCGAACTTCTCGCGGCGTCTTTACCCGCTCGCCGGTACCAGTAGGCCGCGTTTGAGGAGTCACCCTCCTTGCGGTGGAGATAGGCATGTACCCACGCGCCTTGAGGACCCTCGTCGCGCTGCGCCGATTCGTGGGCTTTTCCCCATTCACCTTTTGCATCCCACCAGAGGCCGGCCAGCGCCGGTCCAAGTTCTTCTGGCGGGTTGTCGCGGTCGAGTGAATTACGAAATTGTTCGACGTCCACGGGGATTCAGATGTTGATTCGAGGATAGCTTAAATCGGGCAGTCAAAAAAGCTCGAAGTATGTAAATTTCGAAGGCATCGTCTCCTGTTCCGACTCTGCCGAAAGAGCACCGGATGCGCCAGGTGGGCGCCCGGAGCAGTGGCAGAAATTGACTCTTTCGTACCACTATTGGGAACGGCAGGACAAAAGCTCCTCGATGGCTCTCCTTGCGCTCAGCAGGATTGACTCTTTTCGGCGTTTTTCCAGGCCTCACGTGTCACTCATCGAACGATTCATTTCTCCTATCCAGGCAGCTGTGATCTGAGCCTAGTCCTGAGATTCACATTGCACAAGACTGGGGGGCTCGTAGCTGAATCGATCCAGCGTGGACGCAGCTTGGGGGTTGCTCTGTTCTCTCAGGTGATATTCGTGTCATTGAATATTGTTATTAATATTCAATCGTGATATATGATGAATCGCATGTCATCTCGCCGCCAGCAGCATGTCATTCAGGAAGCGAAGCAGTTCTCCGTGTTGGCGGCTGCGCCACGACAGGAACTGCTCGACGTACTTGCCTGCATGGGCACGGTTTCGGTGGCAGAGATTGGCGCCGCTCTGGGAAGGCCCGCGGACGCTCTCTATTTTCATCTGCGCGCATTAAAACGTGCGGGCCTGGTGCAACAAGTTGGTTATCGCACCCGTAGCGGCCGTCGAGAAGCATTGTTCCGTACCGTTGCACCCGAGTTGCGCCTGCGGTACCAACCGCGCAAGGCTGCCAATCGTCGGGCAGTGACCGCCATTGTCAGCTCGATGCTGCGTCTCGGCATTCGCGACTTTCGTCGGGCATTCGAACGCGCTGACGCTGTTGTCAGCGGCAACCAGCGGGAACTTTGGGCCCTGCGAAAGACCGGGCGTCTTTCCCCGGCTCAGATTAAGGACGTGAATCGATTGATCGAGCGGCTGACGCGAAATTTGAGCCGACCTAATGGCCGCGGCCGGCTGTATGGGATTACGGTGCTTTTGACTCCACTCGATCATCGCAGCCGGCGGAAGGGAAACTCGTCATCTCAAGGAGCAAGAGCACGCAAATGAGCAAAATCCCGCTTCTCATAATATGGCTCGTCGCCATACCGTGGCTGGTGCATAGCCGCAATCGCCCGAGCGTACGATTACCCGACGCATCTCCCAATCCGCCGTCGGCGTGTGCACCGGCAGCTTTTCTGACCTTCGAATCGGGAAGGCTAGCGGGCGTTGACTGGGTGGAGCACCGCGGAAATCAGGTCCACACGCGTGTTGTGTTGACGCAATCCGAGGTCATTGATGCGAGCATCGACTTGCGTCCGGACCAGACGGCCAGACATTCCTCGGTTGTACTCTCAATTGCGGGTGGTGAACCTGAGAAACCGAAAACACGCGACCTGGCGGAAGGAGCCATTTACTGGTCCGACATGATCACAAGTTCCGTCGAACAAGCGATAGCCCGCGCTCGGATGTTGGGTCAGCCGCTGGTAAAGATTCCGACCGCGAACCTCTACCACGACTCGCCCAATGAAGCGGAGGTGGAGCGCATTGACGCAAACGACTGGGTGCTCCGCATTAACGGCAAACGTTATGAGGTGCTCACCGATGACCAGGGATGCATGCTTGCCGCAACCCTGCCCGACTACGGCGTCACCATCGAGCGCCGCATCGACTTCCAAGCCGACCAATATCCCTTGTGGGCGCCTTACGGGGCGCCTCCGGATGGTGCCTACACCGCGGCTGAGGTAAACCTGCCCGCTCCCCAAGGTCATTCCCTGGCCGGAACACTCACGCTTCCGCGCGGGCACGGAGCTGTACCTGCGGCGGTGCTGATCACCGGTCTCTCTCCTCACGAGCGAAATAACGGTCAGCCTCCATGGATGCCATTCCGCGACATCGCCGATGCGCTGACCCGGGCCGGCATTGCCGTTCTGCGCGTCGATGACCGAGGAGTAGGGAAGTCGACGGGCGACCACGCCCCTTCTACATCTTTCGATGAAGCCGATGACGTGCAGACCGAAGTGGCCTGGCTGCGCAAGCGTCCGGGAATTGATGCCAGAAAGATTGTACTGGTCGGTTACAGCGAAGGCGGTTACATCGCGCCCATGGTCGCCGCCAAGGATCCCTCCATCGCCGCAATCATCACCCTCGATGGTCCAGGAGTTCCGATGTCGGAGGTTGCCCACTATCAGGTAGAGCAGGCAGTCCTCCACGATGCGAAGATTCCCTCCTCGGATCGGCAGGCGGAAACAGAAAAGCGCCTTCGAGAAGCTTTGAAGGACCTGACCCCGCGCGAAAGTGTCGCCATGACGATTAATCCTATCGAATACGATCGCGGTGTGCGCTGCCCAGCGCTAATCATCCATGGGGGAACCGATCGCGACGTCCCGGTGCGATCAGCGCAGCGGATAGCGACGGCGATTCGCTCCAATGGAAATTCCGATGTCACCGTGCGCATCTTCCGCGGTATCAGCCATTCACTGCTGCCCGACGCCGTCGGTGTAGGCAGCGGATGGCCCACGCTGCCCGGCTTTCTTACTGCGCCCGATCTTCTCGATTTAATCAGCAAGTGGACGGCTGACAAACTGGGGACAAGACGAGGAGATTGAAGCGGACGCGCGATTCGCCGATCTTTAGCGCTACCATCTCGTCCCGGAGACGGGAGCTCGAGCGGCTCCGAGGCTGGCCGGGGCCCCGTCGTCGAGCTGTTCCGCGAACAGTGCGGCTTCCGAATTGCCCGCTAAATCATGCTCTAGACTTCGAATCGCAACGTTTCTGCCCGCACCCAAACCTGGATCTCTCCGCCGAAGTTAGGAAACATGGCCGGCACTTGC
>JAFAWX010000330.1 GCA_019241535.1 Acidobacteriota bacterium
CAGGAAGTGCAAGCCTTAAGCCGAGATAAAGATCAGCGTGTGCGGGCTTCCGGTATCCGGCCAGCATCAGGCGACGAACCAGCTTGGGATCGGGTTCAGGCGAGAAAATGCTGCGAACGAAGGTGAAGGGTTTCGCGAGATAATCTATGTTAAGTGCCGTCCGCCAACCCGGAACACCCGCGCCTTGGACGCCTCTCGTCGCTTCCTGCAACAAAGCGCCCGCTGCGGACGGCCGTGGCATAACGAGTAGGAAGACGATAAAGAAGCCGACAAATAAGCAAATTCCCAAAATCAGGAAAGCCATAAAATTAGACCTTCACGTTAATAATCCTGCGGATAACCAGGATTCCCAAACCCATGAGACACAATCCGGTGTATACCAAGACCCGGCCAGCGTGCTCCGTTATGAGCAGCTTCTCGAGATTCCAGTTAACTGTGCTGAGCAGACCAAACATTATGAGTGGCATGACGCAAAGAATCCACCCTGTAATGCGTCCCTGTGCCGTATAAATCCTCAGCTGACCGCGCAGCCGGGCACGCTCTCGGGCAACGGCGGAGGTCTTGTCGAGAATGACAGCCAGATTGCTGCCGGTTTCCTTTTGCAGGAGAATCGCGGTGGCAAGGAATCTCATGTCGTCACGGGGCAGGCGGCTTACCAGGTTCATAGTAGCTTCGCGCAATGGTATTCCGAGCGAGTTCTCCTCATGAAGGCGCCTAAACTCGGTTGAAATGGGATCTGCGATCTCATCCGCGACCATTTCGAGCACAGCTGAAAGGGCGTGCCCAGCGCGAAGCCCGCGGGCCATGAGGTCGATAGCCTCGGGAAGAAGCTGGTCGCATTTGCGAAACCTCAGTTCCCGCATTACCAGAATGTAGATATAGGGGATGGCTCCCGCAATCACGCCTGCAACTAGGGCGAGGACCAACCCGGGAAGAAAAAGAGAGGAAATCCACGCTGTTGCAATCGCTGCCACTACAGAGATGCCCATCACGAAGGCCACTGTCCAGGTCAGCCCGGCTTGGCGAATCAGAACCAGGGTTTCGCTCGACCCCGGAATTTCTCTGACAATGCTGCTGATCTCGGGATTCGAGCTGTAGCCCTCAACCTTCAGAATCGTTTCTCCGCGCTGTTCGGCGCGGGTGTCCTGGATGTCTACCAACTGTTGCTGCACGGCGGTCTCAGTCCGGGTCGGTCGTAACAGAAGGAAGACGATCCCGAAGCTGAAAAGTAGCAGCAAAAGGAAAAGTAACATCGCCTTTTTCCCTCAAGTAATCGTGAACGAGTGGTCGAACCAGGAGGCCGGAACCTGGATTCCCGATGCTTTCAGCCGCTCGGCAAACTTCGGACGAATGCCGGTGGCTGTGAATGTTCCAAGAACCCGGCCGTCGGCAGAAACACCCTGCTTCTCGAAGACGAAAACGTCCTGCATGCTGACGATGTCTTCTTCCATTCCGGTGATCTCGGTCATGTGAGTTATGCGTCGGGTGCCGTCATGGAAACGGCTGACTTGAACGACCAGACTGATCGCCGACGCCATCTGTCTGCGCACAGCTTTTTCGGGCAGATTGAGATTCGCCATCATGGCCATGGTTTCGATACGGGCCAGGGCATCGCGAGGACTGTTAGCGTGCACCGTAGTCAGAGAGCCATCGTGTCCGGTGTTCATGGCCTGTAGCATGTCGAGCGCCTCTTCGCCACGGACCTCGCCCACGATGATGCGGTCCGGACGCATACGCAAGGCGTTGATAACCAGTTGCCGCTGCATCACTGCCCCCCGGCCTTCAATATTTGCCGGGCGAGTTTCCAATCGCACACAGTGGCGCTGTTTCAGCTGTAATTCGGCAGAATCTTCAATTGTGACGATACGTTCTTTATCGGAGATGAACCCGGAAAGCACATTGAGGAGGGTGGTCTTTCCGGCACCCGTTCCTCCGGATATGACTATGTTCAGCCGGGATTTCACTGCTCCCCTGAGCAGTTCCAACATCGGCGGTGTAAGTGTCTGATTCTTAACCAAGTCATCCTCGCCGATGGGAAGATGTCCGAAACGGCGGATGGAAATGTGTGGTCCATCGATGGCAAGGGGCGGGACAATTACGTTCACACGCGACCCATCCGCAAGCCGCGCATCCACCATGGGCGAGGATTCATCTACCCGGCGCCCAATGGCCGAGACGATCTTATCAATGATGTTCATCAAATGGGCGTTGTCCTTGAACATGATGCTGCTCTCTTCAAGGATTCCCGCCCGCTCTACGTAAACCTGCTTGGGGCCGTTTACCAGGATGTCATTGATGGTAGGGTCCTGGAGAAGGGGTTCAAGCGGTCCAAGGCCGAACACCTCATCGAGGACCTCGAGCGAGAGCCGTTCGCGCTCCCGGCCGCTGAGGGGCGTTCTGAGATTTGCGACTAGTTCCTGAATTACCGATAGAACCTGGCCGCGAGTGTACTCATCCCTTTGGGTTGCAACACGTTCGAGATCCACCCTGCTTATCAGGTCGCGATGAACCGAGGATTTGAGCTCCTGATATTCCTTAAAACTGAGCCCCGTCCGCTTGGCTTCCCCAGGGATAGGTGGTGCGGTAGTCCCTAATGGCACCGCAATGGAATTAAACTCTGCCATAGGCCCCCTTTAGCCTCTGCCTAAGCGACCAAGGAATCCGGAGCCTTCTCTCTTTTTCTCCGTGCTCGCCTTGGCTCCCAGGGAAGAGGCCAAATCTTTCAAGTTCCTTATTACCTCCGAACT
>JAFAWX010000336.1 GCA_019241535.1 Acidobacteriota bacterium
CGTGACGGAAGAGGTCTCGGCTGGTCGACGAAGGAGGCCGGGGGGTTGCGCCTTTTCCACGGGTCCAAGTGGCGGCCCCAGGCTGAAAATCATCCGGGAAAAATCCAGGGTAAAGCTTTTGAACCGGGCCACCAAGTCCTGCCCCAAGTTCCCGTACAACTCGTCGATTCCGGAGCCCATGGGTTCGCTAAAAACCGTAACGTGCTCCAATTTAGCCGTCTCGTTCCCCACGAGCAGGTCAAGCTTTGGCTGAATGTAAATCTTCTTCCGCACCACACCGCCTGCGCCAAAGCTCTGGTTCTCGGCCTTCATCCAAGTGGCGGCTTGGGTGCGAAATCGTTGGTAATACCGAACAGACAGGTTGGTCGTCGATGCCCCCGTATCTAAGCTGAACGCCAGCTGACTGCCCTGAACGACGCATGCGATCACCGGCGTCATCAGCTTCATGTACATTGGGGTCCCGTCTGCCGGCGGCGTTGTGCCGCCACCCGCTTGGAATCGGTCATCATGCAGAAACGTGATCGTCTGCAGAGCCTGCAACACCGGATATCCAACGATGGCATTGATTTGGTAGGTCTGATGATCGAAGCGAACCCTGAGCGAGCTATCATCGAGAATCAACACAATCACGTTGTGCAGCGTGGCCCCTCCTATCGGCAGCGTCGGCAGCACGGCCACCTGCAGCCGATTCTCAACTCCGGTCACACCAGCCTGCGTCTGGCCAAAGCCGGGCAGCGGTTTAAGTCCGAGACGCCGCGCAAAGCCGCGGCTGACAACCGAGAAATTTGCCCCCGTGTCGAGCAACCACTGCTCATCGGTGCCATTTACCTGCAGCTCCGTCACGATCGAGCCGATTGGATTGTGTTTCGTTTTCAGTTGTACCGGTCCGCGCCACGTAATCGTCTGTGCCGGGGCTCCTCCTAGGAGATGCATCACCCGTGCATCGTCTTTTGTTCCCTGCAGCCGCAACTGGTCGAATTGGGAGCCAAACTGCGATAACAGATCGTCGTAGGTTCGCGCCGCGTCGCCGTAGCGGAAGCTCTTGTTGTAATCATCGGCCAGCGCCTCAAGAGCAATCGCGGCTCGCTCCGACTCCGACTTGCGAATCGTGGGCAGAGCGTTGTTGAGAAGGCGAATGGAATCTTCGAGGTGCCCGGCTCGGTTCGCCAGCACGCCGGCAAAATAATCGTGTTCCGGGCCCGCCGGCATCCTGCGCAGGGCCGACTCGATTTTTTCAATCCGAAACTCTTTCAAATCTGCATCGAGACCCTCGGCGGAAGCGAAATTGTTGCCTGCCGGCCATGGCCGGGCGAACGTATTTATGCTCAGCACTGAGCAGAGCAGCACGCTCGGCATGCGGGTACGCCCAGTCCGCAGAGTACGAAGCATCAAGTGAGCCACAAATGAGAATCCCGGCGAGTTGAGTGCAGACGGTTGCCGGGCCCTTAGCACAAAAACTCCCGGTAAAGAGATCTCAGGCTCAGGACGAAGCCTGGCTCGGCGAGCCGTAGGCGTGTGCAACCAGTGCATGCTCGCGCATCCCGATCACCGTCCGTCCTACGACCGGCGCGATCTGTTTAACCTGCGCCATTAGTTGCTCGAACTGATCGGGATAGAGCGACTGCAGGCCGTCCGACAAGGCTCTGTCCGGCTCATGATGGACCTCGATGATAAGGCCGTCGGCCCCGACCGCGATCGCTGCTCGGGAGAGCGGAGTCACCTTATTGCGTTTTCCGGTTCCGTGGCTTGGGTCGACGATAATGGGCAGGTGGCTGAGCCGCTGGACCGCCGGGATGAGGCTCAAATCGAGCGTATTACGCGTATGGTCAGCGAAAGTGCGCACACCGCGCTCGCACAGCACCACGTTGTAATTTCCTTCGCTCATCACGTATTCGGCGGCCATAAGAAATTCTTCCAGGGTCGCCGCCATGCCTCGTTTCAATAGCACTGGTTTGCGCGAACGTCCCGCCCGTTTCAGGAGAGAGAAGTTCTGCATGTTGCGGGCGCCGATCTGGATCACGTCAGCATACTCCTCGACCAGTTCCAAGGATTCGTTATCGATAGCTTCGGTCACAATTTTCAGGCCGAATCGCTCCCGAACCTCGGCCATAATCTTCAGAGCTTCTTCGCCTAAACCCTGAAACGAATAGGGGGAGGTACGCGGTTTATATGCTCCACCGCGAAAAAACTGCGCTCCCGCTCGCTGCACTCGCTCGGCAATGGTAAACGCCTGCTCGCCGCTTTCAATGGCACAGGGCCCGGCAATGATTGCCAGTCCAGGGCCGCCGAAGCTCGCATCCGTGCCGCCAAAAGCGATAACCGTGTTCTCTTCTTTTATGTCGCGGCTGACCAGTTTGTAAGGTTTGGTTACGCGAATGACTTCCTGTACCCCGGCCATTTCCTCAAGCGTCGCGGCTTCAACTTCGCCTTGATTGCCGGTAATTCCAATGGCTGTGCGCTCGGCGCCAGGAATCGCGTGGGCCCGATATCCAAGGCTTTCAATCTTGCCGCAAACCGCGCGAATGTTCTCGGGCGTCGCGTGCGCCTGCATGACCACCAGCATGTGTTCACCTCGGAACCGTCAAGTTTATCGCATTCGGGGAGTAAACTTGCAAATTCAGCAAGGCATCTGAAGTTCACCACCCATTCAAAAAAAGGAGATGTCATGCGCCCGTTCTCGCTGCTCGCATTCTCTCTACTGCTCACCGCGTCAGTATCAGCTCAGGTCAGGAGTGTGTATTCCAGCCCGTCCCAACAGCCAGAAATAGAGCAGAATCTCAAAGACGTGCTGTTTGCCTTCGACCGGTACGATCTGACTGCCGACGACCAGCAGCTTCTCAAAGCTGGCGCGGATTGGCTGAAGGCGAACCCCAAGGTGTACGTCATTATTGCCGGCGATGCCGATGACCGCGGCAGCATCGTCTACAATCTCGCCCTTTCTCAGAGGCGGGCCTCGGTCACTCGTGATGCGCTGATCGAGAGGGGTGTTCCCGCCGAGCAGATTGTGTTTGCAACCGGGTGGGGCAAGCTGTATCCGATATGCGCGCAAGCCGAGGAAGCTTGCTGGAGCCGCAACCGGCGCGCCCACTTCAGCCGGTGGTGAGCCAGTCCGGCGCGGGCGAGGATCGCGTTCTCTGCCTATAATTTGTTGTGCCCCGCTCTCTTGCTCGCGAACAGGACATCCTCAAATTGCCGCCTCCCAAGCAACGGCCGCCGCTCACCCTGCGACGCATCGGGATTCATACATCGGTTGCCGGAGGTGTGGAAAATGCCGCTGAGCGGGCTTATAGGCTCGGCTGCAACACGTTTCAAATCTTCTCGTCCAGCCCTCGCCAGTGGGCCCCTTACCAGCTGGGGCGCCCGCAATGCGAGGAGATGAAACGGCTGCGCGAGAAATACGATTTAAAGCCCTTGATCATTCACACGAATTATCTGATCAATCTGGCCAGCACCACAGACCTTTTCCTGAAGAAATCAGTCGAGGCCTTTCGCGGGGAAATTGAGCGAGCACTTGCGCTCTGTGCGGAATATCTGGTGCTGCACCCGGGATCGTTTCGGGGCGCGGATAGAGAACGAGGATTGATGCAGACCGCGGCGGCAATTGCCGCGGCCGGTCGTGGGCTGGATCTTTCCGGTGGAGGCCTGACGATCTTGATCGAAAACACGGCCGGTGCCGAGCACTCTCTGGGCGCAACCTTTGAGCAGGTTGCCGAGCTTATTCACCATCTCAAACCCCATGTGCCGGTTGCCGCCTGCATCGATACCTGCCATACCCACGTGTCGGGCTATGACATTGTTTCCGAGCGGGGTTTTCGGCACACCCTCGGAACCCTGGATGTCTCGATTGGCCTCGGAAATGTGCGGGTGTGGCATTGCAACGATGCCAAAGCAGCTCGGGGATCGAGACTGGACCGGCACCAGCACATTGGCAAGGGGATGATTGGCCTTAAGGCATTCGAACGGCTGTTGAACGATCCCCGTCTGATGAGCGCCGCGTTCATTGCCGAGACTCCAATTGACGCACCCGGGGATGATCGCAGGAATGTGAGCACCCTGAAGAAGCTGGTCAGGGGCAGACAGAAGCCGCGGCGTTAGGCCTTCTTGTAAAATCATTGCAAACGAACTATGCCCCCCGATCAACCCACTGTTGTCCGCGACGAGCGCTACAAAGCTCATGAAATCGAAGAGAAGTGGGCCGCGCGCTGGCAGCAGACACCGGGTCTTTATGCCGCTGAAAGCGATTCCACCAAGCCCAAATATTACGTTCTAGAAATGTTGCCCTATCCCTCTGGCGCCTTGCACATGGGGCACGTGCGCAACTACGCCATTGGCGACGCGCTCGCACGGTATACGTGGATGAACGGTTACAACGTCCTCCACCCAATGGGATGGGATTCGTTCGGCTTGCCTGCGGAGAACGCTGCCATTTCAAATCGCACTCCGCCTCGGGATTGGACCCTTGCCAATATCGCCAACATGAAAGCCCAGATGAAGCGCCTGGGCTTCGCCTACGATTGGACGCGGGAAGTGACCACCTGCATGCCGGACTTTTACCGCTGGAATCAGTGGTTCTTTCTCCGGCTGTTTGAGCGGGGACTCGCCTATCGCAAAAAGAGCAAGGTCAATTGGTGTCCCAAGTGCGCCACAGTGCTGGCAAACGAGCAAGTCGTCGCCGGCTGCTGCTGGCGTCACGAGGATACCCCAGTCGAACAACGCGAGCTCGAACAATGGTTCCTGCGAATCACCCAATATGCCGATGAGTTGCTGAAGGGCCTGGACGCCCTCCCGGGCTGGCCGGAAAAGGTGCGTACCATGCAGCGCAATTGGATTGGGCGCAGTGAAGGCACGCTTGTTGACTTCCGGCTAGACCATGCGGCAGGAGAGCCGATCACCGTCTTTACCACCCGTGTGGACACAATCTTCGGGGCCACATCGGTGCAACTAGCTCCCGCACATCCGATTACCGAGAAACTGGCGGTCGCTGACCCGAAGGTAGGAGACCAAGTGGCCCGGCTTCGCGCAGAGCAACGGCAGGCGAGCGAAAGAGGCGACATCGGGGCAATCGAGAAGCAGGGCGTCCCGACCGGACATTTTGCCGTGAATCCCTTCAATGGCCAGGCCATTCCGGTCTGGGTGGCAAACTACATCGTCATGGAATACGGTACCGGCGCCATTATGAGCGTGCCCGGGCATGACGAGCGGGATTACGAGTTTGCCAGAAAATACGGGCTTGAGATCAAGAGAGTCATTGTCCCTACTTCGGAGGACGGCAGCGGCTCTGAACCCTCCGGCGCAACATCGGAGCTTCCATTCACAGGCATAGGAGGGAAGCTCGTGGACTCGGGCGAGTTCAGCGGCCTCGCGTGTCCGGAGGCAATCCGGAGTATGTCCACTTTTGCCGAAGAGCATGGCTTCGGCAAGGCAACGGTGACGTATAGGCTCAGGGACTGGGGTATCTCCCGCCAGCGTTATTGGGGGACGCCAATCCCCATAGTTTATTGCGAAAAAGACGGGCTAGTCCCAGTGCCAGATAATGAGCTGCCGGTTATTCTGCCCGACGACGTCGACATCAGCCTCAATGGCGGCTCTCCGCTTGCGCGGGTACCCGAATTCCTGAATACCACCTGCCCCCGATGCGGAGGGCCGGCGCGCCGCGACAACGACACCATGGACACGTTTGTCGATTCATCCTGGTACTTCTATCGTTACACGGATGCGCATAACGACAAGGCTCCCTTCAGCTCCGAGGTGGTGGCATACTGGTTTCCCATCGACCAGTACATCGGCGGGGTCGAGCACGCCATTCTGCACCTCATCTATTCCCGCTTCTGGACCAAGTTCATGCGCGATTTGGGCCTGGTAAAAAACGACGAACCTGTCGAGCGGTTGTTCACCCAGGGAATGATCATTAAGGGCGGGGCAAAGATGTCCAAAAGCCTGGGCAATGTTGTCACTCCCGACGAGATGGTGGCCGAGTATGGTGGGGACAGCACGCGCATGTACACGCTTTTTGCTACTTCCCCGGATCGGGAACTCGACTGGCAGGACGAAGGGGTCGCCGGCGTCTATCGTTTTCTTGGCAAAGTTTACAGATTCTTTGTGCGCAATACGCGGCCTGACGATTCGGACTGGACGAAACCGCTTCCGTTGGAGTTGTCGCCCGAGGCGCGCGCCCTAGAGCGCAAGCTGCACCAGACGATTAAACGCGTTAGCAGCGATTTTCAGGGCCGCTGGCATTTCAATACTTCCGTTGCAGCCATTATGGAGCTGGTGAATGCATTAAATGCCGCGGAAGAAAAAGGCATTCCCCTGCCGTTGCTGGCCGAAGTCGAGAAAAAACTGGTTCTCCTGCTCGCACCCTTCGCCCCATATCTTGCGCACGAGCTCTGGGAAATGCTTGGCGAGAGCCAAGACCTGCTCAAGGCCGCCTGGCCCCGCTACAACCCGGAGCTTGCCCGAGAAGAGGAACGCGAGATCCCTGTGCAGGTGAACGGGAAGCTGCGCGGCAAAATCATAGTGGCGGCAGAAACCGGGGAAGAAGAAGTCTTGCGGCGGGCCCTCGACGAGGAAAAAGTCCGCCACTTTATTGCCGGCAGGCAGGTGGTAAGAAAAATCTATACCGGCAAGCTGGTCAGTATTGTCGTGGGCTGATCCTCGCTCACCTTACTGCCTCTAAAAATGAATCCATTTGCTCCGACGTCGGAAGGCTTCCGCCTGATTTCTCGGCAGCCAGCCATTCCTCTTGCCGAAATCGCCTGGCGCTGGTCTCTGGTTGCGGCGACTTGGTTCCTCAGCTTTTTTTTGATCCTTAACTATCTCGACGGCCTGCCCGTAAGCGCCCTCGATCGTCTCCTGCTGGCCTCTGGTGATCCCCTGCTGGTTTCTCGTGCGATCGCCCGAATATTTCGCGGCAGCCTGTATAACCTCACCGAAGCTGCAGTGCTGGTTGGGCTTGCACTCACCCTAGCATGGATTTTGTTAGCCTCGTGTGGACGCGCGGCAACCGTCAATGCGCTATACGACGAATTCGGAATAGACCGACAGGGTTCCCGTCGGGCAGCATCGGTTTCTTTGATTGCGCTGAATGTCGCGCGCTCAGCCATTACGCTGGCCGCGTTCATTGGTACGCTCGGCGCTTTGTTGATTGCCGGCTCGTTCCGGATTAGTACTCATCTTGCAATCGCTGACGCCAGCCGGCTGCTTGTGGTGCTTCTATTCCTTGTGTGGCTGGCATGGTGGGGTCTGAACTGGCTGCTCTCAACCGCCGCTCTGGTGCTCCTCGGCCAAGGCGGCGATGCGCTGGCTGCGATCGTTTCCACCCTGCGGCTCTGCCAAGACAAAGCCGGCCCGGTGTTTGCCACGACGGCAATCTTTGTCCTCTTCCATATCGGGGCTTTAGCTACCGCCTGGTTTCTGGGGGTTCTGATCTTTGGCATGCTGGGTGCCCTGCAGCCGGGACAGATTGTCGTGCTTGAACTCGCTGTCGTCGGGCTGTATTTCCTGGTAACGAATGTCCTGTACGCGGCGCGCATGGCCGCCTATGTTTTCATCAGCCGGCCAGAAGAAAAACAGGATCTCAGAGGACGCGCCGGCGGTTGGCCGGTTGATAACAGTGGCCAGGCACCAATCGATCGCGGTGAAGTCATCTTGAGCGATGTTCCTCTCATCGCTCAAGGATGACTGCCGCCTGCAGACCCCAAAGACGCAGGCCTTGCGATCCAGCCATTCGGCTCCGAGTGTAACCATCCCGCCCTTTACTTGAGCGATGCCAGGTCAATCACGAAACGATATTTGACGTCGTTTTTCAGCAAGCGTTCATAGGCCTGGTTGATCTGCTCGAACCCAATCATCTCGATGTCAGCCGTTACGTTGTGCTCACCGCAGAAATCGAGCATTTCTTGGGTCTCGCGAATGCCGCCGATGATCGAGCCTGCAACCTTTCTTCGACCGAAGAGCAAGCCGGCGACCTCGAGTGGCAAAGGCTCCGATGGAGCGCCCACGAACATCAGGGTTCCATCCCGTTTCAGTAGATTTATATACGGGCTGATGTTGTGCTGCGCGGGAACGGTGTCGAGGATAAAGTCCAATGTGTTGGCGTATTTTTGCATGTCGGCGTCGTTTCTTGAATTGACAGCCTCGTGGGCGCCCAAGCGAACTGCATCAGCAGTCTTGCTGGCACTGGTCGTAAACACAATGACATTCGCACCGAACGCGGCGGCGAGTTTCACGCCCATGTGGCCGAGTCCGCCAAGACCAACCACGCCAACCTTCTGGCCGGCTTGCACATTGGCGCGTCGCAGCGGTGAATAGGTGGTGATGCCCGCACATAAAAGTGGGGCCGTTGCCGCGAGGTTTAAGTTTTTTGGCACGCGTAGAACAAAATCTTCGTCCACCACGATGGTTTGTGAATAGCCACCGTAGGTCACGCCTCCGAGATGCTTGTCGGGTGCGTTATAGGTGAAGATCGGCTGGCTGGTGCAGAACTGCTCTTCCCCTTCGCGGCAGGCGTCGCAGGTGCGGTCCGAATCAACCATGCAGCCGACCGCAGCCAGATCGCCTTCCTTGAACTTTGAAACTAGGTTGCCGGCCTTGGCCACGCGGCCGACGATCTCGTGGCCAGGTACGCAGGGATAAGTAGTAGGCAGGACATTCGCGAACTCGTTGCGCACGAAGTGCAGGTCGGTGTGGCAAACCCCACAGTAGAGAATTTCGATCTGGACGTCTTTGGGCTGGGGAGTGCGGCGGGGAATCGTTATCGGCCCCACGGGCGACGTCGGACTCTGGGCGGCGAACGCTTTCGCTCGGTAAGTTTGTGGTGAGGGAGTTTGTTGAGGAATTGGTGTTGCTCGCATCGCGCTCATGGGGATCTCCTTACCTGGAAGGAATCAGACTGTACAAGTATAGGCGGATGGCATAGGGGGTGAAAAATCTCTCGCGCGAGTCGCATTAGCCTACGTTGACGCGCAAGCTGACGCCTCACCATACGACACGGATACTATTCTCTGCATAACAGGCCATGGGCAGCGATGAGGCCTGCCGCAAAGTGAGGGACGACGAGAGTTGAGATAGGGCGGATTTCTTTGTTCTTTACACGGCCGAGGTGATCTGCGAGACTCATTCGTGGAATCCGAATCAATTGTCGTTCTGGATTTTGGGGCACAGTATTCCCAGCTGATCGCCCGTCGCGTCCGCGAGCAGAACGTCTTCTCCGCCATACTTCCTTGCAACACGCCGATTGAAGACATCCGAAAACTTTCGCCCGTAGGCATCATTCTCTCCGGGGGTCCGGCGTCGGTTTACGACCAGGACGTTCCCGCGGCCGACCCTGCCATCTTCAAACTGGGGCTGCCCGTGCTCGGGATCTGCTACGGCCTGCAATTCATGACTCACGTTCTGGGCGGCAAAGTCAGGCCCGCACAGCACCGGGAGTACGGACATGCCGAGATCGAGCTGCTTGATCATTCCGAACTTTTCTCCGGACTTCCGCCACGCCTCGAAGTATGGATGTCTCATGGTGACGAGGCCTTGGAGCTTCCGCCTGGATTCCGCTTGACCGCGAAATCTCCCACTGCGCTCGCGGCAATAGAGGATGCCGCTACTAAGCTCTATGCCGTACAGTTCCATCCCGAGGTGCGGCACACCAGGCTGGGAACAGAAATTCTGCGGAATTTCGTCCTGAGAATCTGCAAAGCCAGTCCTACCTGGACTCCGCAGCACTTCGTGAATGCGACAATAGCCGGCATCCGAGAACAAGTGGGTGGCGGGCGAGCCATTTGCGCGCTCTCGGGAGGAGTGGATTCGGCGGTTGCGGCCACCCTGGTCGACCGAGCCCTGCGGAACCATGGCAAGCCTCGCCTCACATCCGTGTTCGTGAACAACGGTCTTCTGCGCAAGAATGAGTTCGAGAAAGTCCAGAAGAAGCTGCGGGACCAGCTGGGGTTGCATCTGGTCGCGGTGGATGCTACGGAGCGGTTTCTGGGAAAACTTGCCGGGGTAACCGACCCGGAGAAGAAGCGAAAGATTATCGGAGGGGAATTTATTGCTGTGTTCGATGAGGTTGCCCAGCGGGTCGAGAAAGACGAAGGTGAGGTCCAGTGGCTCGTGCAGGGAACGCTGTACCCCGACGTGATCGAGTCAGTGTCCATACGCGGACCTTCGCAGGTAATCAAGTCGCATCACAACGTCGGCGGTCTCCCGGAGAAAATGAAGCTGAAACTGATAGAGCCGCTCAAGGAGCTTTTTAAAGACGAGGTTCGCAACATCGGGCGTGATCTGCAGATGCCGGAAGAAATCCTGCAACGCCAGCCTTTCCCCGGTCCCGGCCTGGCGGTTCGGATTGTGGGAGAGGTTACACGGGAGCGGCTCGCGATCCTGCGCGAGTGCGACGACATCGTCGTCGAAGAGATCAAGCGCGCCGGACTATACAGGAAAATCTGGCAATCCTTTTCTGTACTCCTACCGGTGATGTCTGTCGGAGTTATGGGGGACCAGAGAACTTATGCCTGCACGTGCGCCATTCGTGCCGTCCACTCCGAAGACGGGATGACCGCAGATTGGGTCGCGCTTCCGCACGAGGTTCTTAAGACGGTGTCGAATCGCATCGTTAATGAAGTGCGTGGGGTTAACCGCGTTGTGTACGACATTACCTCAAAGCCCCCTGGCACGATCGAGTGGGAGTGAATAGCGCGTGCTGCTTCCGGCCGAGCTTCTCCCTCCTGTGATATCTTCGATTTCGACACCCCACATGGGTGAAACTTTAGCCCCGACAGGCGACGAAGAGAAAATGGACAGCGATTTTTCCAGGAGCCGCATTGCCGTCCTCGGGGCCGGCAAGATGGGAGGAATCCTTCTCAAGGCGCTGATCGAAAAGCATCAGCTCCTGCCTGAGCGAGTGCGCGCCACGGTCGCTCATCAGGCGCGCGCGAGAGAGCTTTCCCACAAGATGGGAGTGGCCGTGACTACGGACAACCTCGCAGCCGTCGATGGCGCCGATGTGATCCTGGTTTGCGTAAAGCCGCAGGTTGTGCAGGAATTGATGGAGGAAATCCGGCCCGGAACTTCATCAACCCAGCTTGTGATCTCGGTCGCTGCCTCGGTGCATACCAGCCAGATTGAGGATGCTCTGGGGACCAGCATCCCGGTAATCCGCGCCATGCCTAACACCCCGTGTGTTCTGGGACAGGGCATGACGGCACTCTGCCAGGGGAAATACGCTCAGGCTGAGCATGTACAGGCTGCCGCAGCCCTGTTTAACGTGGTGGGCAGGACCGTCGTGGTGGATGAAAAACACATGGATGCTGTTACCGGCCTGTCCGCCAGCGGCCCGGCGTACATTTACATCATTTTAGAATCGCTGGCGGAAGCCGGAGTCAAAGTAGGCCTGCCCCGCGACGTAGCGACTTTGCTCGCGGCCCAAACCACACTCGGAGCAGCGACGGTCGTTCTTGAAACCGGCGATCACCCTGCTCTGCTCAAAGATGCAGTGACGACGCCTGCGGGCTGCACTATAGACGGAATCCTCGAACTTGAAGAGGGCAAACTGCGCGTGACTCTGATTAAGGCTGTGGTTAAGGCAGCGCACAGAGCAAAAGAGTTGGCGCTCGGATAAACAACCACTCGCAAGCCGAGGCGCAAACAACAGCTGACCGAACAGTCAGATAACTTCTGTTCAGTCGGTGATCTCGGCTTCGCCAGCTCATCTGGGCCGATCACAGCTTAACCCCGCTTAAGCTCTCGCGGAGTTCATTTGACTGAAGTTTGGCGATCGCACCCGTGCCGGGGCGGGGTATTGGGAGCGGCTTCAAATTACAGACAGCAAGGTGATGGAGCTGCCGTCCCGTAGGTCATGACCAGTAAGCCGTCGTTCCCGGCATGGCAGCAGGCGAGCCCTGAAAATGCCGTCACGTAGGCCTCCTGCCCCTCCTTTGAGCGCTAGAGATAGGCAGCGGCGCCTGTTATAATCGGCCGCCGTCTCAAGGGCCACTCGAATCCGTATCACAACATTTTGGAGGAGATTGTGAAAACTTGCGCGCTGTTTTTCGTCACATTTGTCTTCGTTTCCGTGTCCGCCGTGCAGAAGGCGCCAGCTCAAGCTTCGGCGCGCACGGACCTTTATCACGTTCACTTCGCGAAATCCACTCTCGGAAAGGGTGCAGAGGAAGGCGCTTTCCTTAAACAGCCGGATCCCAACTCCCCCATGTCCGGGCACTTTATCGTATTGCGCCATCAGATCGGTGAGGACTGGGACTATGTCGCTATAGAGCATCTCGGGACCAAAACCACGGTGAATGCTGCTGGAAACCCGGCTCCCGGTACTGCCCGCGATCTCAACGCGTGGCATACCGACAGCTTTGTGAATGGCCCGCCGTGGCCCGAGTTCGCCAAAGCAATGGGATTGGACGATGCGGCAAGGAGCGCAGGATCAGTCTATGTCGTGTCAGTATTTCGCGCCGCTCCCGGTCATCGGGACGAACTGGAAAAATCACTCGGTCAGCCTGGCAGTGGCAGCGCTGGCAATCTGCTGCTTCAACATGTTGAAGGCGGCCCTTGGCAGTTTCTGACGCTCACTCGTTACAACTCTTGGGAAGACTTCGCCAAGGGCGAGAAGAGTGACGCAGCGGACACGCTGAAGCCCGATGGAGGCTGGCTTTCAGTACGCAATCAATCCTCTTACCACAATGACACGGTGACTGACCGGATCGCTCCCTAATGCTTCTGCATCGCCGGCAACAAAGGTACCTGCAAACGCGGGACTTCGTCGCCCTTCGCGCGTGGCTCCGCGTAACCTCTTCAAAGCTGGGCGTTACCGAATTGCCATGACGAAGTTTGGGAGATCCGACGAATGCAAGCACGGGAACGCGAATCTGTGAATACTCATGCTTATGGTCGCCCGACATTATCGCCTGGGGAACAAATGAAGGCGTAAGCCATTCGCCCACGCTTCCATCAGGGTTCTCTGGCGTAGTCCATTCCTCAATTCTGCTTGGGGATGAAGAATTCCATTACTGCGTTTCTTCGATTCTTGAAACGCTGCGCAGCTCTCAGCGTCCGAAGGCGAGGCAGCGGGCGGCTGTAGCTCCGCTCCGGCAAGCTGCGATTCGGTCGAAATGGTGAATACCGAATTGACTCAGCTCATTCCCTGGCGACAGAATGGCTCGCGGCCAGTTTTTCCTCGTTTGCAGCATAAGTCGGTTGTTTAATCTGCCGCTTTTATTCTGGGCCAAGCAGAACTTCGTGCAATCGCTGGCCGCGTGAACCACGCCTCTAGAGATTTTCGCCACAGAAGTCCATCAGAGCCATCGTCAGTGTGGCAGCGCAAATGAAAAAATGTCACTCTCGGCTGCGATGGCGACATATTGGAGGCCATCCACCGCGTACGTCATTGGTGAAGCCAAGAATCTTTGGCCGGTATTGAAATGCCACAGCGTCCGCCCGGTCGCTGCATCCACCGCTTCAAAGGACTCCGAATCGTCGCCGAAGAACACCAGTCCACCCGCAGTCGTCAGGGTCCCGCCCCACGAGTCGCCCTGGCCGGCCTGAGGATAGCGCCACACTGGTTTGCCGTCAGTTACAGAAAGGGCCAACAAGATCTTTTGCCCATGCTCGCCAGGCGGGCGTTTTGTGCCCGTATTGTAGTAGGTCTCACCATGCGTGAATCGTCTCGGGATGGCGAAGTATTGGTCGCAGTTCTCAAGCGCCATCACATAAAACAGCTTCGTGCCAGGATTGTAAGACGGCGAGAACCAATTCGTGGCGCCTGTAATACCGGGGCATATGTATGTCCCGTCGGCTGTCGGGATGCGATTCGTAAGGACCGGGCGACCAGATGGATCGATTCCTTTCGCCCAATTCAATTTCGACACGAACGGCGTCGCGTGCACAAATTTGCCGTTGGCGCGGTCGAGAACATAGAAAAATCCGTTGCGGTCCGCCTGAACCAATAAATGACGCAAAGCTCCGTTGTCTTCCGCATCCAGCAGCACCGGAGTTTCAGTTGCGTCGTAGTCGTATAAATCATGCGGGGTGAACTGGAAATACCACTTCAATTTTCCCGTATCAGGATCGATCGCCAGCACACATGCAGTGTAGAGATCGTCGCCAGGGCGTGAATCTCCAACGTAATCGGGCGCCGCGTTGCTGGTAGTCCAAAACAGAGTGTTAAGCTCCGGATCATACGTGCCGGTTAACCATGTCGTGCCGCCCCCGTGCAGATACGAATCGCCGGGCCAACTCGATGAGCCAAATTCTCCCGGGCCCGGAATCGTCCAGAAGCGCCACTTCAACCCTCCGGTTGCAGCATCATAGGCGGCTAGGAATCCGCGCACCCCGGAATCGCCGCCGGATTCGCCCACAATTACCGAGTCCTTCACGACGAGGGGAGCGCTGGTTGCGCCATACTGCTTCTCCTTTTCCGCAAATTGAACGATCCATCGCAAGCCACCCGAGCGAGCGTCGAGGCAGAGCAGGTGTGCATCATCTGTCTCGAAGTAAACGGAATCGTGCCAAACTCCAAGGCCACGGTTCTTGTGCGCAGCAGCATCGTCGAGTAATCCGGAACTCACTGGCCGCGTGTAGTGCCATAAAGTTCGCCCGCTGCGCGCATCCAGAGCAAATACATGATTCGCAGCAGTGACGAACATAACTCCACGGATGACGAGGGGCGTGACTTCAAGATTTCGCGCGTTGCCGGGGTGGAAAACCCATGCCGCGCGCAGTTGTGCGACGTTCCCGACCTTAATTTGACTCAAGCTGCTGTATCGCCGGCCGCTGTAGTCGCCGTTGTATGACGTCCAGTTGACACCAACCGGGCTGGCAAGTAAATCCTGCTGCTGAAGATTTATTGCAGCCGTAACCGGAGCCTCACTCTGCTGTGCCGAAATACGCGTGACCACGCAGAGGATATTCAGCAAAATCAGAACGAATACGCAGCGCACCCACATCATCTCAGCGGCTGTCTTCTCCCGCAATTTGTAACTCATGCAAAGAACCGCGATCCACTGCGTTTTCGTCCTGCAGATGAAGCGAAACTCGCGACGCCTTACCCGGCGCGACAACTTCTATATCCAATGAGACCGCTTCCGTCGGTTTCACTTCAACGACCGGTACGGTTCCGATGAAGGAACCATGCTCATCATAGAAGCGCGCAACCAGGTGCCCGGGAAAGAAAACCCCGAACGAACCTGAAAGCTTGACCTTGCCATTTTCCTGAATAGCCCGCAGTGGCTTTATCAAGATGCCGGCGTCGGTTACACCGTGGAACTCATCTCCTGCCCGTGTCGGGAACCATTCCGTCTCAAAACTGCAGCTGTCGCCAGGACGCAATGCGCACATTGGGCTGTTGAGCTCGGCTTCGAGGTAATACGGAGCGGCATCCGGGTCAGCGCTCATCGAGGGTATTCCGTCACGACTCAGCTGCATGTCAGAACCGTTTGTCCAGAAAATAACGGAAGCCTTGCCCGGATACGGCTTCAACCCGTCATACCTGTAGCGTTCAACCATCGCATAATGACTCTTACCATCCACCACCGCCAGCCAGCCTTCGGTTGAATCGAGCCACAACTCAGCAGCCATGTGCACGTAGTGAACAGTGAAGAGGCCGTCATCTCTCACTCCGACTGCAGAGTTCTGTGCCGGACCGTAGCGAACGTGATAGCGGTTGAGATAGCTGCTAGTGGGGTTTGTGGGTGCAAACGTCCAGAAATTGTGGTTAAAGCCGCGCTCGGAAGCGGGATCGGAGGTGTTGTATTGGGAAACCGATTGCATTGACCAGTTCACCATGTGGCCCGATATGTTCTTCATTGTCGCGTGAAACTGGATGCGCGGCGAATCGGCATCGAGGTGAATAGTGCGCAAAAACTGTATGCCCGTTTGTGGATCGGCCGGACCAGTAAGCTCCACTTCGCAATGCTTTCCTTCCTCAAGGCTTCGAAAAGTGAACGGCCCATCATCCAAAAGGTCGGAGTCGCCTGCCCAGTGTTGCTCGTCTCTGTTCCCCTCAGGTAAAAGCCAAAGCTTGTCCCCGCCGTAGTTGAACCACTTGCCGTTCGTTGGCGGAAAGTACTTTCCTGCCAGTTGGGGATTAACGAACATATATGGGTGTCCAGCGAAGCTAACCTGCATGAGCCGGCCGCCGTTTTGCGGAACGAAAATCATTTGCAGCCATTGATTTGACAGCTGCTGGGCATGCCAGCCCTTGTAATCCATCGCCTCAACGCGGCAGTCCTCAGCCGTCCGTGTCCCCGGTTGCATTTGGACTTGGGCTAGTCCGCGCCCTAACCCGACAGCTCCCAGCAGCAAAATCAAGCCACCGAATGGAATGCCGTCAGATGTTGGGAAATTCATTCGCATAAGGGATCTTGAAAGCGTACGAGTCCTGCACGCACACAGACATCCTTTCCGGGATCGCTATGCAAAACGAAAAATAACGAAAACAAACAATAATAAAACGTAACATTTCGATTGGCGTCAAGCATATTCTGTGATATACGAGCAAATTCGCATGGTGAAAGAACCTAAGATCCGCGTGCTGTCGGTTTTTGCAATGCTTTCAGCGTTCGTAGCTGCCACCTGGCTACGGGCGGACGATAGGAAAATCGATCCCACGTGGCTGCATCGCTACGTTCCCAAGCTTGGCGACACAGAAATTGATCTAACCACTGCCACTTGCCATTACAAACCTATATTTGGCGAGGGCGACAGCGACAATCAATCGATGATAAGCGTTGCCCGATTCGGCGAGGCTACGCTCTCACCCCGCGGAAACTGTCAGAGGGTGCAATATCCACGTCAGGAAGAACTCTATTTCGTTCTCGAAGGCGAAGGCGTGCTGCAGTATGGCGACCAGAGTGCCCGGTTACGTGCGAACGATTTTACCTATGTCGCCCCTGGCGTGAAGCACTCAATTGAAAGCAATTCTGCGCTACCAGTGCGGATAGCACTTATGAGCTTTAAAATCCCGCCATCAGTCTCAATCAGCCCGCGGCCGCCTGAGCCAAAGATTGTAAATATGGATGGGTTAAAGGAAGAGACGGTCGAAGGTCACCCAACATCGGTTCTCTACAAGCTGCTGGCAGGCCCCCGCACTGCAACACGCGATGCCATTGACCAGGCCTATGTCGTAGTCAGCCTCTTCTGGATGGACTTCGCGCCCGGAGGCACGAATTTTCCCCACCATCATGAGACTGCAGAAGAAATCTATCTTCTCCTCGACGGACAGGGCGAAATGGCAGCCGGTGGCGGAATAAACGGCGTCGAAGGCCGGCATCCAGCCCAGGCAGGAGACGCATATTATTTTCGTCCCAACTGTACTGTTGGGTTCTACAACGAAAATAAGCTGGGAGCCAAGGCGCACATCCTCGCGGTGCGTTCGCGGATTCCGCTACCGAAAGATCAAGACTAGAGTGACAGCCGCCTCCGCTCGTGTGCCCAAAAACGACTGTGTTGCACGTGAGAACTACTGAGGAGTTTTCATATGTATATTCAGAATTCCAGTCGACGATCGTTCGTGAAGCTAGCGGCGGCAGCACCCCTGTTGGCCCAAATTGCAGCTCGTGACCTCTATGCGCAGGCGGCCGGCGCAATCGGCAAAGACCCACGACGCAACATCTACACGCGGCTCGGCATGAAGACGGTCATCAATTGCCGAGGTACTTGGACCTATCTGAGCGGATCGCTCGAATTTCCCGAAGTTCGGCGAGCGCAACTGGAAGCCGCGCCCCACTTTGTAAACATGTTCGATTTGCAGCGTGCCGTGGGGCGCCGCTTGTCGGAGCTGACGGGCGCTGAATCCGGCATCGTTACCTCAGGTGCTGCCGGCGCTATGTCCGCGGCAACTGCTGCATGCATCGCCGGCAGCGATGACAAGAATATATGGCAGCTCCCGGATACCACCGGCCTAAAGCACGAAGTCATTATGGTCGGAGGGCGCAGCGCTTTTGACAGTGCCATTCGACTCGCCGGGGGCAAGTTGGTTCTCGCTTATTCCCCCGAAGAACTCACCAATGCAATCAACGAGAACACTGCGATGATCTACACCACCGATCTGGGGGAAAAACTGCAACAAGAATTGAGCATTGCAAAGGGGCATAAAATACCCATGCTGCTCGATGACGCGGCCGGTATTCCTCCCGTCGATAATGTCAAGCTCTATGCCACAATGGGTATTGACCTCTACTGTTTCTCAGGCGGAAAAGGACTGTGCGGTCCGCAATGCAGCGGCCTGCTGCTCGGACGTAAGGATCTGATCGAAGCTGCGCTGATGAATTCGAATCCTCGAGAAGGTGCCGTGTGCCGGCCGATGAAAGTTGGCAAGGAAGAAATTATAGGCTGCCTTACCGCACTTGAGACCTGGTTGAAACTCGACCTGCAGAAGCTTGATGAGGAATGGAACGGTCGCGTCGATCGTATTCGCAAACTCGTTGATACAGTCCCGGGGATCAAGACCGATATCTACACTCCCGAAGATGGCAATCGCTACCCATCGCTGAGGGTGTACTGGGATACGCAGGCGTGGGGGTACAGGGTCTCGGATTGCGTGAACGAGTTGCGTGCAGGAGACCCAGTGATTGAAGTACTTGGGGCGGATAATCCAAGCCTGGTCACCGCGGTCCGGGAAGGAAATCCGAATCCCACGGCGAAAGAGCGTAAACTGCCCGACCACATTGAACTGGTCTCAATGACTATCAAACCCGGAGAGGAAATCATCGTCGGTCAGCGGTTGCGTTCGGTCTTGCGGAAGGCTCAGAAGAAATCTGTCGCAGCCTGACCGGCAAACAAGGAATCCGTTCGTTTGAAAGCGGGCCGCCAAATTCAAATTTTATCGACTGTGGCTCTGATCCTGTTGGCGCTGGATGCCCGGGGTCAAATTCGTGCTGTCATCCCTTCACCGGCGTCTTCTAACGCGTCCCGCTACTCGTCCCCGGCGGTCGACGCGGGGGACTACATTTATCTGTCGGGGCAAGGTCCTCAACGCCGTGATGGCAGTACGCCGGATACATTCGCCGGACAAGTGCGCCAGGCTCTCGACAACCTGGAGGCCATTCTCGAAGCTACCAGGTTAACCGGCGAGCATATTGTATACATGCAAATTTACCTTGAGGACATCAGCAAGTACGACGAGCTGGATCGTATCTTCGGCGAATACTTCCCTAAGACTCGGCCGGCTCGCGCCGTGCTCGGCGTCGCCTCTCTTCCTGAGCCGGCGGTCGAGATCAACGCAGTGGCAGTACGCGACTTGACCGACGTGCGTGCAATTACTCCCGCGAACTACAAGCCACACGACGCGGCTTCTGCCGGTATTCTCACGCATGATCGTTTATTCGTTTCGGGTGTGATCGGAAGCGATCCTGCCACTGGCAACATTCCGCATGATTCTGCCGCCCAAGTCGACCTCGCGCTTGACGGGCTGGAGACAGTTCTAAAGGCGGCGGGCTTGGCAATGGCGAACCTGGTATTCGTGAACCCTTACCTGAGTTCCGAGATTCCTAATCGAACCATGAACCAGCAGTATGCCCGGCGATTTGAGTTCGGCAACACACCTGCGCGCGCGACCATAGAGGTGACGAGCTTACCGCAAGGCGCGCACATCGAGTTCACCGGTGTAGCCGTACGCAATCTGGCTCAACGTAAAGCAGTTCGCCCTAAAAATATGCCGCCGAGTCCCACCGCCAGTCCTTGCGTTTTCGCTGCAGATACGCTGTACTGCTCCGCCAAGGACGGCTTCATTCCCGGCCCTCATGGCGGCATCTACGCCACTACCACCCAGCACCAGCTTCGACAAACTATGCGTAATCTGCTCGACAATCTGGAAGAAGCTGAGATGAATTTCGACGACGTCGTCTCGACCAATATTTATTTGGACCGGGTGTCGGACCAGCCGGTGTTTAATCCGATCTACGCTGAATACTTCGGTCCTGTAATGCCGGCAGCAACCACCATCCAACAAATCGCCCCCATCGAACGGAAAGCCGACAAACAAGACCACTTCCCAGGCCTCGAGCAAGTTTCGCTCGTTGCTGTCCGGAAGCATTCAGCTAGATAGATATACAGGTAGGGAGGACCGTGATTTCATCCTTCCTGCAGATCTCTGGGCGATAGTCCCCACAAAATTGGCCGTTAGGGGGCGACAAACAACAACGATATTTGCTGGGTGGCATCACTGAGC
>JAFAWX010000364.1 GCA_019241535.1 Acidobacteriota bacterium
TCCGGCGCGAGGAGACCGATTCCAGGAGCCATGTTCGGACGCAAAGATGTCACCCGAATACTCTTCCGGGAATTGCTTTCCATCGTAAAAAGTCATCTCTAGGGACGCGTCATGCGGCTGCAGAATCACGTCTGGGGTGATGACTTTGTCTCTCAGTTCCGGATGTTGTCCCGCGAAGCGCGGGTCCTGGTGCCCACCCATGTACCACCATGGCCAGCCATAAAAACCGCCCTCCTGTACATGGGTGATGTAGTCGGGAACAAGATCATTGCCGAGCCCGTCCCGCTCGTTGACCGAACACCACAACACGCCGGTCGTGGGATTGATGGCAATGCCGACGGCGTTGCGAATGCCCGACGCATAGACCTGCAGGCCGGAACCGTCGGGGTTGAACTCCAGGATATCGGCGCGGTTCTTCTCCGCCGGAGCGTCGCTGACATTCTGTTCGGATCCCACCGAAACGAACATCTTCTTGCCGTTAGGAGAGAACTGGATGTCGCGGGATCGGTGGTGTCCGCCGCTGGGCAGGTTAATAAGGTGCTGCGGCGGCGCGCTGCTGACGAGGTCGCCATTGTGATAAGGGAAGCGCACCACAGAATCCATGTTGGCGACGTAAACCCACTGCGGATCTGCCCCTAGAGGGTAAAAGGCGATCCCGAACGGAATGTTCAATCCTGTGGCGAACACGCTCACCTTCTCGGGCCTTCCGTCGGCGGTGATTCCGCGTAAGATCTTTATGTCACCGGCCGCCGTTTCCGCTAGAAATATGTCACCGTTGGGTGCGCGCCGCATGAGTCGCGGATTGGTCAGACCCGTGGCGAACAATTCGACCTTGAATCCGGACGGCGCCACTGGCCACGCGTCCGAGGGGCGCGGCACAATTTTTGGGGGGGCTGTCGCGGAGTCGGTTGCATAGGGCTCGGGGAGGTCCTGCACGGTGATGCGACGGACGTTACCTGGCTTTTCAAAACGGAAATCCGTGAACGGCGGCTTCGGGGGCATCGCGTTTGAGGTGATCTTGGCTGCGGGCGCCGCCGGAGCTTCCGGCTTGACCGGGGATCCAATTCCGACGGTTGGAGATTTCAAGTAGGTGATGAGCTGCCAGCGCTGCTGCTCGGGCAGCTGTGCCCATGACGGCATGCCGTTCTTGATGTCCCCTTGCGTGATGTACCAGAACAACTCGCCGCCGGTCGCCTGCTGGGTCGGCCCGTGTGCCAGCGGGGGAATGTTCCCCGTCCCTGCGCCCGCGTTGCCATGACAAGCGGCGCAGGAACGAGCGTAGATCTCCCGACCAGCGCTCACCGCCTGGGCATCTCCGGCATACGGATCTTTAATATCCCTCGCCGACCGAGGTGCGCCATGAAAGGAGGCGTTCTGTGCTCCCAGAGGCAGGGCGAAGAGACTAGCAAGCAGGAGCAAGGAAATGTGGGTTCTCATGACCGCTGACTCGAACAGTTATATCATATGACAATTAGGCAGCAACGCTTTTCTTTTGATCTTCCAGCGCTCGCTAAGGCGCGACCGGTACAAACTTGATGCAAACCGGTGTGTCGACAGTGGTCTCTATGCCCGTTTTCGACAGTCGGCCAGTGCGGTCATCAACTTTGAAGACCACCACGTTGTTCGAAAGCTGGTTTGCGGAGAGGAGATAGGCACCATGAGGATCTAAAGCAAAATTTCGCGGCATAGTTCCACCCGAAGGCACTTCTTCGATTCGAGCCAGCGTTCCATTGCTTGGATCAATCGAGAAGACGCCAATGGTGTCAGGCCCCCTGACCGTCTCGCCCTGCGTCCGACGGTTCGACTCGTAAAGAAATTTTCCGTTGGGATGAATTTCAAGTTCCGCGCTGTGGTTTCCTCCAAAGAAGTCGTGGGGCACCGTGTGTACCCGCTGCACAGTCGTGAGCGTCCCTTTCGCGGCGTCCCAGCGAAACACGTCCACGATTCCACTCATCTCGCTGAGTTGATATCCGAATCTTCCCGATGGATCGAAAGCGAAATGCCGCGGACCCCCGCCCGGATAAACGGTTGCAAACGGAGGGCTCGGTGGTGACAACATCCCCGTGGCGGCATCGAAATTGTAAATCTGCACCCGATCAAGGCCGAGATCGGAAACGATGACATGGCGGTTGTCCGGCGAGACACCGATCCAGTGGGGATGCGGATCGGTTTGAATAGATCGGTCGACACTGCTGCCGACATTCTGGATGAAGCCGGTGAGCTCGCCGAGCGAACCATCATCTCGTGTCCGTATTACCGAGATGCTGCCACTGCCGAAATTGGCCAGGAAAACATATCGGCCAGTGTGATCGATGGAGATATAGCAGGTGCTTGTTCCGCTCGCTGGCGCCGAATTCAGAAAGCGCAGATTCCCCGTGGAGGCTTCGATCGCAAACGCGCTCACATACGAAGAGTGGTCGAGGGGCGGCCCTACCGACAGAGGGTCTTCACTGACCGCGTAGAGAAATTTGTGGTTCGGTGAGATGGTGAGGAAGGACGGGTTGACGACCTCGGCAGCAACTTGTACAGCACTCAGGTCACCGGTCGCTGCATTGAATCGCGCGAAGTAAATTCCCTTGCTGTGGCTCTCTCCGACGCCATAGGTACGGCTGTGATGCACATACTTGAATCCCGTATAAGTGCCGAAATATACCAAATACTGATTGCTCTGGGTTGATGCCGCCTGGCTGATCAGGAGCAGGGCCGCAATCATGAGGAGAGGATTGAGCCTCCGTCGAATAGATCTAGTCAGGATTGTTGATGGCGAAGCTATAAACAGTCGCATCATTGTTATTCTTTTTGTATCCCTGTCAGTGTGTCCCTATGCGGCGGCACAAACACAACACACACGGGAACATCGATCTTCAACTGGGTTGTGGTGGGCGTTAGACGGCCACTCGCGCCGTCGACTTTGAACAGCACTACGTTTCCGCTGAATTCGTTGGCAGAAAAAAGGTAAGCGCCGGTGGGATCGATGGCGAAATTACGAGGCATGGTGCCGCCAGGCGCGACCTGTTCGACTTCGGTCAAGGTGCCTCTTGCCGCGTCAATCGCATAAACCCCGATCGAATCCGGTCCCCATAAGTCAGGGCCGCGAAACCGCCGGTTGGACTCGTACAAAAATTTGCCGTTGGGGTGAACGACGATTTCCGCGCTGTCGTTGGCCCCTTCGAAATATGGCTGTAGCGATTTGGCATCCTGGATTTTTGTAAAGCTGCCATTGCGGGCATTCCAGGCAAGTACCGTGATGAAGCCGCTCATTTCGTGAAGCGAGTACCCAAACTTGCCCTGAGAGTCGAACGTAAAATGCCGCGGACCGCCGCCGGCCTCGGCCTCCACAAAGGGCGGTTGGTCAGGCGAGAGCTGTCCAGTGGCAGCGTCAAATTTATATACAAAAACCTTGTCCACACCAAGGTCGGAGACGATGGCAAACCGGTTGTCCGGAGAAACATCAATCGAGTGTGGGTGAGACTTGGACTGAAAAGCCGGATCTTTGCCACTGCCCACGTGTTTCATGAAAGCGGTTTGCTCTCCGACGAAGCCGTCGTCCCTGATTCGGGAAACGGTGACGCTGCTGCTGCCAAAATTGGCAAACATCAGATAGCTCCCGGTCTTATCGATTGAAACGTAGCAGGTGCTCGTGCCACCGGTGGGCATGATGTTCAGCAAACGCAGCTTGCCCGTGGCCGGATTAATGGCGAAAGCGCTTACGTAAGAAGCGTGATCGAAGTTGGGCCCGAGCGAGAGTGGGTCTTCCGTGACTGCGTAAACAAAACGATGATTCGGATGGACCGCGAGGAACGAAGGATTCACAATTTCTGCCGCCAGTTCCGGCGGGCTCACTTCACCCGTCGCGGGCCGGAACCGGCTCACGTAGATTCCCTTGCTGTGACTGCCTCCTGCTGGTAGCCCTTCGTTCATGTAGGTGAATCCGCTGTAAGTTCCGAAATATACGAGGTACTCATCGGGGGGAGGCGAAGCCCACAAAAACCGTGCGAATAATAAAAGTGAGATGCAAAGGATGAATTCCACAATCCCAGCTCGTTTGTTCAAGCTCTGGTTTCGAGTTGTCATCAGTGAAGAAAGCGCTCCTTTATGAACCGCGCGAATGGGAGAGGTCGGCTGCCAACCCCTCGAGACCATGCCAATCGACGGCGTGGTTTGCATGATTTTGGAAGACACCCGCTCGGGATGCTTCGGGCAGGAATACTCCCCGCCAGCGGCTTGCGAGGACGAGCGCGCCGTCGCCGGACTGAGCGCCAGGTGTCGCAAAAAGTTGCGGCGGCTTTCTCGGCCAGAGTGCATCGCCTGCTCACCTTCGGCAGCAGGTTCGCTGCGAATTGCTGCAGCATAATTCATTGTTTCGGCAGGTAAGCGCCAATTAATGCCGGGTTGGCATCCCACTTCTCATTGGCGCGCCGGCGTGGCTCCGTGCCTCCAATTGTCTCCTTCCGGAAAGCGCGCGAAGTACAGAAATTTAACCGGTTTGTCACCAAAATTGATGTTGGAGTGGATCGTGCTCGCATCCGGCGGCAGCATATAGGCCATGCCCGGATGCTGAATCCGCAGTTCGGTGCCGAGGAACGCTAGGCTGTCGCCGTCGATGGCAGCCCAGACTTCTTCCTGTCCCGGCCGATGCGGATGCGGTTCGCCCAGCGTGAGGGGATTGATGGTCACCGTGATAACGCTCTGCTCCGTGGCCAGTCCGTCTGCGGGCGAAAACAGTTCTTTTACGATATGGGCCCAGTGCCCCGACGCGCCCCCCACAATATAAGGATCGCCTCCGGAGGGTGTTCTTTGGTGCGCACTGGCTTCATCCTTTACAACCATTTCTGTCCTGGGATGTAAATTCGGCGGGACCGGCTCATTGATTACGTACATCGTGAGAGCCTGATCACCGGTCGATCTCATCACAAACTGAAGTCCGGCGGGCATGAACACGGCAACGTCTCTGCGCAGGGCCGCCGTAGCCCCGCCCGCGCTTATTTCGCCTTCACCACCGAGCATGTAATACACCTCTTGCTGTTTTTGCAGGCTCGACGCTACGGTCGAGGAACCGGGCGCAAGCCGGCCGTAGGCCAGAAAATTCGCATAATGCAGCACGGCGCCTTTTTCCCGAGGGGCAAAGTTGTCGCCGCGGGTGAGAATGTCGCGCAGGACCAGGCTGCCATGTTCGGAGCGTGGCATCGACCCCTGCCAGTCGCTGAGGAACAGATCAATTCGCCTCTGGTTCCGGTCCCGGTCCGGCGAATACCTGACCTGCCCCGGACCCTGATACGAGTTGATTCCATTGATGGCATTTTGCGCTCCGCTGTTCTGCGGCGCAGACGTTTGCGCGACGGCAAAACTCAGCCCGCCCAACAACCCGAGGCCACCCAGAAGAAAACTGCGCAGCATTTGCAATGGCTCCTTGCCAGTCTGCTCTCGCCTCACTTGCGCGTTTCGTGCGGATGATAACGAGCGAAATAGAGAAACCGGACTTGCGCATCCTCGTTCTGATTGATGTTGGTGTGCGGCGTTTTATTATCGGGAATATGGTAAAAGGCCATTCCGGGTGTCTGCTTACGTAGCTGATTTCCTACAAACGCGATACTGGTGCCGTCGAGCGCCTGCCATACTTCTTCAATGTCGTCATGATCCACGACGTGCGGCCGACCCATCGTTAAGGGATCGATCGCGACCGTTAGGACGCTTTCCAAAGTGCCAAGGCCGTCCTGGGTGGTGAACAGAGTTTTGACAATGTGGGCCCAGTGTCCGTCGCTGGAAGTAATCGGCAGCTTGTTTTCGTCGCGCACAAGAATGGTCGAACTGGGGCGAAACCCGTCGGGAATGGGTTCGTTGATCAGATACATGGTCAGCGGCTGGTCGCTTGTGTTAGCGATTGTGAATTCAAGTCGCGCGGGCACCAGGATCGCAATGTTGGGAGAGAGATCTTCGCTGCGACCCGCAGCCGTGACTTTGCCATGACCGGATGCAACAAAATAGACTTCCTGTTGGCCGTCGAGCCGAGTGCGCTCTGTGGCAGAACCTGGCGGAAGCGTGGAATAGGCGTAGGAATTGATGAACCGCAGGACCTCGCCTCTGTGCGCGGGCGCCTGCGGATTGCCTCGAATAAAAATGTCTTGCATTTGTAGCGAGCCACGAATCGTGCGAGGTGCAACCCCATGCCAATCGCGAAAATAGAGATCGATGACTCCAGGATCCTGTGCTAATGCCCGAAGTGCCGTAAGCAGAAGCGCGAGGCCGAGCGTCACAGACGCGATAAACTGCATTCGCATGTACCCTCTTCCTTCAGGAAAGGCGATACAGACTGAGCCTTGACCGGCACAATTGTAGTTATTATATGATAATTGTCCAACAAATTTTTGCGCCGCGCTGGACGACCTCTATTTCCATCGGGCTCCCGCGCTGCGCTTTTATTAGGCGAACTATTAAGGAGAAAGCCCCATGAAACTCATCCGCTTTGGCGAGCCGGGGAAGGAAAAACCCGGTGTACTTTCGAAAGACGGCAGCCGCATTGACGTCTCTGCGTTCGGCTCCGACTATGACGAAAACTTCTTCGGCAATGACGGCGTCTTGGCGCTGGAGTCTTGGCTCCAGAAAAATGGCGCGGGGGCGCCCCGCGTCGATTCCTCCGCTCGCCTAGGCGCCTGTGTCTGCCGGCCCAGCAAGATCGTGTGCATAGGACTGAATTATCGTGATCATGCGGCCGAAACTAAGGCTGAGCCGCCCAAAGAGCCGGTGCTTTTCTTAAAGGCTACCTCTTCGCTGGTGGGACCGAATGACGCTCTGGTCATGCCCAAGAACTCTTCTAAGGTGGACTGGGAGGTCGAACTCGCTGTGATTATGGGGAAACGAGCTTTGTATGTTCCAAAACACACGGCGCTGGAATACGTCGCCGGCTACGCCTTACACAATGACTACTCCGAGCGCCACTTTCAGTTGGAGCGCGGCGGACAGTGGGTGAAGGGAAAGAGTGCGGACACATTCGCTCCCCTCGGCCCCTTTCTCGGCACCCCAGACGAGATCCCCAACGTTGGCAATTTGCGCATGTGGCTGACCGTCAATGGAACCATGCGGCAGAACAGCTCGACGAGCAACATGATTTTCGATGTGGCCACGCTCGTTTCTTATGTGAGCCAGTTCATGACGCTGCTCCCCGGGGACGTAATCAGCACCGGAACCCCTGCAGGCGTTGGTCTGGGAATGAATCCTCCGGTGTACTTGCGGGCCGGGGATCTGGTTGAACTGGGAATTGATGGCCTGGGCGAATCGCGGCAGCAAGTGGTCGCTTATGAAGAGCCGGCCGCAACTCAGGCGTGACGGCAGGCGACACTCCCACTGTTGGTCGTTGTGGACCCCGGCCCGGCGATCGACAAGAGCAGCCATAGGTCTAATGAGGACGGGAGAGACCAGTCTTTGAACGCGCCTGTTAAAAAGTTCCGCGACGTAAGATCATTCTCGGAAGGAGACGCGATTTCGTGAATCTCACTTCTCTCCTGTGTCGGATTATCCTCAATTCGCGAATAACAGCGGATCAAACAATTACCCTCTCACGAACTACCGTTGTCGTGAAGCAAT
>JAFAWX010000147.1 GCA_019241535.1 Acidobacteriota bacterium
GTGGAGGGTAGGCTCGTCGCGCCGTGGTCCGATGAGCTGAAAGCCGCGTGCGAAAAGGCCGGCTCGGGACTCGACGGGCGTGAACTCGTCCTCGACCTGAAGAACATAACGACGATCGGCCCACAGGGGGAAACCCTGCTTCTGGAACTGATGAAGCAGGGGGTCAGATGCCGAGGCTGTGGTGTGTTTACGAATGTGATCTTGAAACAGGTCGCCCGCAGATTGCGCAGAAATGGAGCACACGAATGAATCGCTTAATGTCATCTTACAAAGGCTCACCCGCGGCGCGGATGTTCACTCTGAAAATAGCCTTTGCGCTCGCATTAGCCGCAACCCTAACGGGTTGTGCCGTGGGGCCAAAATATCGTCGCCCGACAGTGAATCTGCAGCCTTTTCACAACGCGCCCTCCATCGAAGCTCGTACCAGCTCTCTTCCGGCACCGCCCCTCGATCAGTGGTGGACGGGTTTCCATGATCCTGAGCTGACGCGGATCGTGAAGCGGGCGCTGGATCAGAATCTCGACCTCGCCGCTGCCATGACACGGGTGGAGCAGGCACGTGCCGCTGCGCGCGGGGCAGGAGCGCAGCGCCTACCATCAGCAAACCTTTACGCTTCGACGACCACGTTGTACCAATCGACTGAAAGTATGACAGGGCGCCTCGCCTCGCACCTGCCCGGCTATAGCCGCACTCAGAACTACTACGATCTCGGGTTCATTGCGAGCTGGGAAACGGATCTGTTCGGCGGTTTGAAGAAAGGAGCTCAGGCTGCTACCGCGGAGGCGCAGGCGGCCGAAGCTTCACAGACGGGAACTCGCATCACGGTTCCCGCAGAAGCCGCTGATGCCTATATGCAGATACGCGGCGCGCAGGCGAGCTTAATCTTCGCCAAAGACCAGGTCGCCACTGACGAGCATCTCGTCGAACTGGTGCAGCAGCGCAAGGATGCGGGCATCGCTTCTGACCGAGAACTTGCTCAGACCCAAGCCTTGCTTTCGCAAGCGAAGGCGACAATTCCGCTGATCACGGTCTCTCTGGAGAGACAGCTGAATCGGTTGGACGTGCTCATGGGCGCCCAGCCGGGAACCTACGCAGCAGAGCTGGCGTCCGTGACCGACATTCCTGAAGTACCGGAAATCTCCGGCTATGGGACGCCTACGGAGCTATTACGCAGAAGGCCCGATATCATCGCTGCCGACCGCATGGTAGCTGCCTCGAACGCTCGCATCGGTCAGGCTCTCGCCGAATACTATCCGAAGCTCTCACTTTCAGGCATCATTGGGTCTCAAGCAATCGCGCCCGCCCATCTCTTCGAGCAACAAGGATTTCAGCCCATCAGTCTAGTAGGACTGCGTTGGAGACTCTTCGACTTCGGCCGTGTCGCTGCAGAGGTGAAACAAGCACGAGGCGCCAATGCCGAAGCCTTGCTGCAGTATCGAAGTTCCGTACTTCACGCGGCCGAAGATGTCGAAGATGCCTTCAGTTTGCTTCTCCAATCGGAGAATCGCCGCGACGAAGTCGTTCGTGAAATCGCTGAGTTGCAGCGCGTGCGTGATCTATCGCAACAGTCTTATGCGGCGGGGGTCATCGCACTCACGGACGTGCTCGACGCGGATCGCCAGTTGCTCGCGGCGAAAGACGACTTGGCTGTGACTCGGGAGAGCGCGGCACGTGCCGCAGTTGGTTCTTATCGCGCTCTCGGGGGCGGCTGGCTCCCGTGATCGAAATCCAAAAGATAAAGAAGGAACGCCATATGAAAAACATCAACTTCAGTTATTCCGCCCTGGTGCTGGTCGTTACTGCCTTTGCAGTCAGCTTGACTGGTTGCGGTCAGAACCAGGAGTTAGACCCAAGAACACAGCCAGAACTGGTTCGGGTAGTGGAAGTAGGTTCGTCGTCCGGAGCAGATCCCGCATTCACTGGCGTGGTCTCAGCACGTGTTCAGAGCAATCTTGGTTTCCGAGTTCCCGGAAAGATCACGAGCCGCCTGGTAGATACCGGGCAGTTTGTCCGCGCGGGACAACCGCTCATGACGATTGATCAAACGGACTATGTCCACGCCATAACCGCGCGAGCAGAAACCGTCACTGCAGCAAAGGCAAAGGCCGTTCAAGCTGCAGCCGATGAGGCCCGATATCGCGGTTTGGTCAAGAGCGGCGCGGTTTCGGCTTCAATCTACGATCAGATCAAAGCCGCATCGGATGCGGCACAAGCTGAGTTGGCTGCTGCCACCGCTCAGGAGCAGGTTGCGAGAGATGAGGGCGGCTACTCACAACTTCTTGCCGACGCAGATGGCATTGTCGTCGAGACCTTGGCCGAGCCAGGACAAGTGGTAATGGCAGGCGAAACGGTTGTGGAGCTGGCCCATTCCGGCCAACGAGAGGCCGCAGTGAACCTGCCCGAGACCTTGAGGCCGAAGCTTGGATCGACGGCATACGCAACGCTTTACGGCAGCCCCGTGACAGTTCCGGTTCGATTGCGACAGCTTTCCGGCGCTGCTGACCCGCAGACCCGAACCTTTGAAGCACGTTACGTTCTCGAAGGCGCTGCCGCGAATGCTCCGTTAGGAGCAACCGTTACAGTCCATCTCTCCGGCGACGTAGCGACTGACATGTTGCAAGTACCGGTCGCATCGGTTGTCGATCGAGGGAAAGGGCCTGGTGTCTGGTTAGTGAACCCTTCTACATCCACAGTCTCATTTCAACCCGTACAAGTACGCCAACTGGGTGAAGAACTAGCAACCATCGGCGGGGACCTGCACCCAGGACAACAGGTCGTAGCGCTTGGAGTTCATCTCCTTCGCGACGGCCAACGCGTGCGCGTAGAGAACAAGGCAGAAGTTCAATGAGGCAGCATCACATGTCAGACAAAAACGACAACTCGCTCCAGGGATCCGCCACCTCAGGTGATTCTGCGACGGAGCAGTTCCTGAACCTGTCGGCCCTCGCAGTCCGCGAAAAGGCAATCACCCTGTTCTTGCTCATTGCGATCGTCGCCGCTGGCAGCTTTGCCTTCCTGAAACTGGGACGCGCAGAAGACCCTACCTTCACCATCAAGGTGTTTACCGTTGCAGCGGTATGGCCCGGAGCGACCGCGCAGGAGATGCAGGACCTTGTTGCCGAGCCGCTGGAGAAGCGCCTGCAGGAATTACGTGACTACGATCGCGTAGAGACCTTTACCCGGCCCGGACTCGCGCTGATGAAGGTGAGTCTCAAGGACACCACTCGGCCAGAAGACGTCCCGGAGGAGTTTTACCAGGCTCGCAAAAAGCTAGGCGATGAAGCACCCAAATTGCCTCAGGGGGTATTCGGTCCCTTCATCAATGATGAGTACTCGGATGTGACGTACGCACTCTACTCGGTCGAGGCTCCGGATCTTCCTCCTCGCCAAGTTGCGCGTGAAGCAGAAACTCTTCGACAGCGGATGCTTCACGTGCCTGGCGTGAAGAAGGTTGACATCGTTGGAGAACAGCCAGAGCGTATTTTTGTCGAGTTCTCGTACGAACGACTGGCTACGCTGGGAGTGAGCGCACGAGATGTCTTCGATGCCCTCATTCGCGAGAATGCGGTAACCCCATCTGGATCTATCGATACGAATGCTCAACAGGTCTACATCCGCCTGGACGGCGCGCTCGATGATCTTCAGAAGATTCGGGATACGAACGTCGTGTCAGGCGGGCGAACCGTAAAGCTCTCCGATATCGCCGACGTGAAGCGCGGATACGAAGATCCCGCAACCTTTCTTGTTCGTCATAATGGCCAGCCGGCTTTGCTTCTCAGCATCGTGATGAAAGAGGGCTGGAACGGTCTGGACCTTGGCAAAGCCCTTGTTGCCGAACAGCAGAAGATCTCCGCCAGCCTCCCCGCAGGCATCAGCTTCAGCAAAGTGACGGACCAGGCGGTAAACATCCGCGAAGCAGTGAATGAGTTCATGCTGAAGTTCTTCGTTGCTCTTGCCGTCGTGATGATCGTCAGCATCCTCAGCCTCGGTTGGCGCGTTGGAATCGTTGTCGCAGCGGCCGTTCCGCTGACGTTGGCGGCCGTGTTCGTGATTATGCTTCTGACCGGCAGAGTATTCGATCGCATCACACTCGGCGCGCTGATCCTCGGCCTTGGCCTGCTGGTTGACGACGCGATCATCTCCATCGAGATCATGGTGGTCAAAATGGAGGAAGGCTGGAACCGCATAAAAGCCGCGGGGTACGCGTGGAGTCATACTGCTGCTCCCATGCTTGCAGGCACGCTTGTCACCGTTATTGGTCTCATGCCAGTGGGTTTCGCTCGATCGACAGCTGGCGAGTATGCGGGAAACATATTCTGGGTAGTCGGTTTTGCGCTGCTCACATCGTGGGTTGTTGCCGTAACCTTCACTCCTTATCTTGGCGTTGAGATGTTGCCCCAGATTAAAGCGCTGTCTGGCGGCCATGCAGCCATCTATGCAACACCCGGCTACGAGAAGCTCCGGCGACTAATCGCTTGGGCAGTACGCCGCAAGGTTTTGGTTGCGTGCATTGTTCTGGGTCTGTTCCTCGTTGCCGTTGCAGGCATGGGGCTTGTCAAAAAGCAGTTCTTTCCTCAATCCGATAGGCCTGAACTCTTGGTAGAGGTGACGCTGCCACAAGGCACCAGCATAGAAACCACTAACGCGAGTTCGAAAAAAGTCGAGGAGTGGCTGCGGCTGCAGCCCGAAGCAAAGATTGTTACGGCTTACATTGGGGCGGGCGCTCCGCGCTTTTTCTTTTCGTACAATCCAGAACTTCCGAACCCCAATTTTGCCAAGATCATTGTTCTAACCGCCAATGAGGAGGCTCGCGACCGTTTGAAGCTCAGGCTGCGTGAACGGGTTGAGCAGGGCCTCGCGCCTGAAGCACGTGTGCGCGCGTCGCAGCTAGTTTTTGGACCATATACACCGTGGCCCGTAGAGTTTCGCGTCACAGGCCCCGACCTGGGAAAAGATCGCGCGATTGCGGCAGAGGTACAGGCTGCAATGCTGAAAAATCCCCACACTCGACAGGTAAACCAGGACTGGGGTGAACGCACGCCGACCGTGCATTTTGTCCTCGACCAGGCTCGGCTCCAATTGATTGGTCTTTCCTCCCACGAGGCTGCCGAGCAGATCCAATTTCTTCTTACTGGTGCGCCAGTGACGCAGGTCCGTGAAGATATCCGAACGGCGGAGGTAATCGCTCGAAGTGCCGGAACAGATCGCCTCGATCCCAGCAAGTTGAACGACATGACTCTGATGAATCACTGGGGCAAGGCTGTCCCACTGAGCCAGGTCGGGCATGTCGAAATTCGTCCGGAAGAGCCGATCCTCAAACGACGTGATCGCGTGACGACCATCACGGTAGAGAGTGACATCGACGAGTCTCTTCAGCCTCCCCAGGTATCTGCGGAGATTGAAAAGGCGATTCGGCCGATTATCGCCAAACTGCCCGAGGGCTACAGGATCGAAACCGGCGGCAATATAGAAGAGTCTGGAAAAGCCAACCGGGCACTTTCAGTCGTGTTTCCCGCGATGATCGTGCTGATGCTCACGGTGATCATCTTCCAGGTGCGATCATTCTCTGCGATGTTCATGGTGGTTCTTACGGCGCCCCTCGGAATCGCTGGCGTCGTTCCAACGTTGCTCCTCTTTCATCAACCATTTGGATTCAATGCGATCCTCGGACTGATCGCGTTAGCTGGCATCCTGATGCGCAATACGCTGATCCTCATCGGTCAAATTAAGACAAATCAGGAGGAAGGACTCGACAGTTATCACGCTGTCGTCGAGGCGACTGTACAGCGGTCGCGTCCGGTAATTCTTACGGCTCTTGCAGCCGTGCTGGCTTTCATCCCCCTGACCTTTTCGGTCTTCTGGGGATCGATGGCATACACACTGATTGGAGGGACGGCCGTGGGTACGGTGCTGACCCTTATCTTCCTGCCTGCACTCTATTCAATCTGGTTCAGGGTCAAACCGACAGCAGTCCCGAGTGATGAGGCGCAGGCAGTGCCGGTGAGTGCATAGTGGAGGTTTCGCCATTGGAGAGCCTGAACACTAGCGTCTCAAGAGATTGCGACGACACGGCAGTGAACCCTGGCGGAATCATGGATTGCGGCCATTAAGCCTTAAGAAGTTCTGGATGAGATTCTTGCAGCCATGCAAGGATACTATTCTTCAATTCATTTGCGAGGTTGACCATTGCATCCAATTCCTGGTCCGATACCGCACCCGCAACGTCGTAAACGGATTTGTTCCGTTTGTTGTTGAAGGTCTTGAATCTCTGAATGAGCTTCGGAGAGGCTTTTATGGTTAGTTCCAGCGACTCGATTGTCTTAACGTGATGACCAGCTTGGGTGACTGTACGATGCCCCGTTGCGCGGAGCGCTGTTGTTGCGGTACAGAGTGCCGCATTGAGAGCAGCAACAAATCGAAGATCGGTCGATACGGCCGCGACTTTTGAATCCGCGAGACTTCGTTCCACAATACCGAGAAGATTCTTGATCTCACTGGTGCTGGTCGGCTCTCGCCTTAGCCAACCGTACTCCACCCACTTTTCTAAGCTCATCCTCGTCTCCCAGCAGGAATACCTTTTGGCCTTCGAGTACCGAGGTCAAGAAATGATTCCCAGTTTCGAGCTTGGACTTGAATTCCTCGACGGAATATACGGTCGGGTTGATTGGGCGGCCGATACCTTTCTCGATTATCGAGAGCTGCGATAGTACTTGGTCAAGCGTGGCCTTCCCGACGACCATGAGGTCGATATCGCTCTGCGCTGTCTCCTCGTCGCGCGCCACCGATCCGTACACGAATGCCGCAACAATTCGCTTTGAAAGAGGGCGCAGGGATGAACGGAGAACGCCAAAAACGCCAATGGTCTTATTTACTAGTGCCCGCATCTCTGGAAAAATAGAGGTGTTCCGGTTAGCCTGGTAGAAAACCTGACTGCCCACCGATTTGCGAACAACCAACCCAACTTTCGAGAGCTTTTCAAGCTCCCGCTGAACCGCACCAACACTCGCATCGACTTCGCGTGCGATTTGCCTAGTGTAGAAAGACTGATCCGCACGACCATACAGCAGGGCCAAAATGGCCCCTCGCGTTCGGCCAAATAGCAGATCCGACAAACCAGACGTTGTACTCATTTCGAGAACAATTGTACTCAATATGAGTACAGCCTTCAACGTCGCCAACACGATTTATTCCCGAAGCTGCTTCCCGAAAACTCGCCTGTCCGTTAACTGTCCAATAATGCTTCCCAATCGTTCCTTACAAGGATTTTGGGAGCCACCCGCGTATATGCAACGCGCGCGGGCCGATGCCAACGCCGGACTAAGGCTGGCCGCCAACCGGGAGGTCAAAGCACAGGCGGCGTTGGCTCTGGCCTTGGCAGGTGATGCCGAGCACGCCGAGAAGCTGGCGGAGGAAATGAACAACAGCCTTCCGCTGGATACGTGGGTGCATCTCTACTACCTGCCTACGACTCGTGCCGTTGTCGCCTTGAGCCGCAAGAATCCGGCAGAGGCAGTTGAGCTGCTGAGTTCGATGAGTCCTCACGAGCTGGGCGCACTAGGGTTCGTCCCGATTTATGAGCGCGGGCAGGCTTACCTAATGCTACGTAACGGCAATGCCGCGGCTACAGAGTTTCAAAAGGTGATTGACCACCCTGGAATCGTGCAAACGCATCCGGTGGGCGCGCTGGCCCGGCTGGGCCCGGCCCCCGCCTACGCGCTCTCGGGTGACGCTACCAAAGCGAAAACCGCCTACCGGGATTTTTTGACGTTGTGGAAAGACGCCGACCCTGACATCCCCATCCTGATAGAAGTCAAGGCGGAGTACGCGAAGCTGCTGTAGCTGGCAAAATCCTGCCTGGTCGCTTACTGATGACAGTGGTGAGGAGGACATATGGCCCCGAATTTTGTGGCAGAGTCGAGCGCCATTATCGTCCTTCAACTCCGCATTCCAGTTATCACCCCCGGGTGTAGAATCGGCCCGGTGTTCGTCCAGAAACAAAGCCGCAGTCTGGCAACATCCCGGCTCCCAGGAGGCCCGATCTGATCGGCCGTACTCTCTCCCACTACCGCATCACCGCCCCCATCGGCGCGGGCGGCATGGGCGAGGTCTATCGCGCCACCGATACGAAGCTCGGTCGCGAGGTGGCTCTCAAGGTGTTACCTGCCGAGATGGCCCACGAGCCCGAGCGCCTCGCGCGCTTCCAGCGCGAAGCTCGCTCCGTAGCCGCCCTCAACCACCCGCACATCGTCACGCTCTTTTCGGTGGAGGAGGCGGATGGCGTCCACTTCCTGACGATGGAACTAGTCGAGGGGCAGTCACTCGACCACCACATTCCCAAAGGCGGGCTGTCGGTCCAGCGAATCGTCGAGATTGCCGGTGGGCTGGCCGAGGCGCTGGCCGCGGCGCATGAGAAAGGCATCGTGCATCGCGACTTGAAGCCCGCCAATGTCATGGTCACGAGCGAAAGCCGAGTTAAGGTGCTGGATTTCGGCCTGGTGAAGGAGATGCATTCGGCCGATCCCGGCGAGGCCACGCAGACGTTGGCTGGGCAGACTGCCCTGGGCGTCGTGATGGGGACGCCAGCCTACATGTCGCCCGAGCAGATCGCGGGTCGGGCCCTGGATCACCGGACCGATATCTTCTCGCTCGGCATCATCCTTTATGAGATGGCAAGCGGCCGGCGCCCCTTCGAGGGTGCTTCGTCGGCCGAACTGGCCTCCGCGATCCTGCGCGACACGCCGCGGCCGCTAAGCGAGCTCCGGGCCGACCTTCCGGAAAGGCTGTGCCAACTGATCCAGCGCTGCCTGGAGAAGAACGCCCGAGACCGTTTCCCATCGGCGCGAGACATCCGCAGCGCATTGTGCGGCGTTACCGCCGAAGCGCCGTCGATCCGGACGACGGCGACGGCACCGGCCTCGCATCCCGTCGTGGAGGCTGACACGGGCGCTTCCCGCGCCGAGCAGGGATTCTGGGTCGCCGTGCTTCCATTCAAGTACAGCGGCGCCAACACCGAGCTCGTGGCGTTGGCCGAGGGGTTATCCGAGGACATCGTGACCGGGTTGTTGCGATTCTCGTATCTCAGGGTCATCGCGCAGAGCTCCACATTGCGATATGCCCACCAGGCAGTGGATGTCCGATCCGTCGCCAAGGAGCTCGGCGCCCGCTATGTAATGGAGGGGACTCTTCGCCAAGCGGGGAGCAGGCTGCGCATCGCGGCGCAACTCGTCGACGCGAGCTCCGGCACAGATCTGTGGGCGGAGGCTTACGATCGCCCCTTCCGCCCGGAAGCAGTTTTCGAGTTGCAGGACGAGGTGGTGCCAAGGATCGTCTCGACGATTGCTGACACCCATGGCATTTTGCCGCACAGCATGAGCGAACCGCTCCGGGACAAGAACCCCGCCCAGCTGAGCCCGTACGAGGCCGTGCTGCGCAGCTTCGCGCACTTCCAGCGCGTCAACGCTGAAGAGCACGCCGCGGCAATGGCCGGCCTGGAACGGGCCGTCCAACAGGCGCCTGGTTATGCCGATGGCTGGGCGATGCTATCGCTGCTATACAAAGAAGAGTACACGCACGGATTCAACCTCCGGCCTGATCCGCTCGGACGTGCGTTCGCGGCTGCGCGGCGTGCGGTCGAGGGCGCGCCGTCCAATCACCTCGCGCATCACGCACTGGCGGCAACCCTGTTCTTCCGGCGGGAGCTCAAGGCTTTCCGGAGCGCAGCGGAACGGGCCATCGCTCTGAATCCCATGGACGGATTCACTATCGCCTACCTGGGCTTCCTAATCGCCTATGCAGGCGACTGGGAGCGCGGCTGTGCGCTGGCGGAGCAGGCCAGGGGCCTCAATCCCCATCATCCGGGATGGTACTGGTTCCCCTCCTTCTTCGATGCTTACCGCAAGGGCGATTACCGCGGTGCGCTGGAGGTCGCCCTCAAGGTCAACATGCCCGGCTTCTGGCGTACGAACGTCGCGTTCGCGGCGGTCTACGGGCAGCTCGGCGAGGTGGAGGCGGCGCGCAGCGCCGTGCGGGAACTGCTTACGCTGAAGCCGGACTTCGCCGTGGTGGTGCGCGAGGAACTCAAGAAGTGGTGGAGACCGGAGCTCGTCGAGCAGCTGATCGATGGTCTCCGCAAAGGGGGGCTGGAGATTGCCGGCGAGGAGGGAACGGCACCCGCCAATTCTGCAGCGAAGACCGGCGCTGGCAGTCATTCTAGGAGTGTCTAACAAAATGGTCATGGGCGCCTGCCCACCCGCGAAGGGATGAAAGTGGATCTTCTAGGTAAACCTCCCTTGGCTCACACTGAGGGAAGCCAAAGCGGAGCATACGGAGCTGAAAAGAGAGACTGCCCTGAAATCTCATTCTCGATTCCATCACGGAACCGGGTATCTACGAACTGGCGGGTTGATCCAACTTACTCACTTAGTCTGGAGCGGAACTTCTTGCGAATATCCGCCCTGCTGGTCATGCTCAGCTTCTTACCGGTCCTGGCTTCCCCCCAGCCGCCCGCCTCTGCGGCGGGCGGCCACCTCCCGCCGCGCCTTCTGCAGTTCGGCGGGACTGGCAAAGGTCTCGGTTACCGTCTTTCCTCTCAGCTTGCGGGTGAGGCGAAAATTCGGGCCATGCTGCGGCTGGTTGAGCTGATGGCAATGACAGCTCGACTTGCCGCACGTACCGTAAGTGGCGGTAATCGAGCCACTGCGGAAATCAGGCAATTCCAGGAGGCGCTGCAGGATGGCCTGGCGCTGCTGTTCGAGGTCGACGAGGGACTCGGGCATGGGGCATTCCCCTTCTATATCGCGCGCCCTCGCCCTTTTGCGGGCGGCTTTGCGCCCAAGACCGCAACTGGCAGATACTTGATGTATATGCCACCAGGCTTGGTCTAGGAGAGAGTCATGCAACGGAAAGCCAAGATCTTTATGAATAACCGGAGCCAAGCGGTGCGCTTGCCCAAGGAGTTCCAGTTCAAGACTCGGGAAATCTACATCCGGAAAGTGGGCAGCGATGTGGTGCTGTCGTCGCGACCGCTGGATTGGTCGTCTTACCTGGCCGAAGCCCCTGTGGCCTCTGAAAACTTCATGGAAGGTCTGGAAGACCTTCCGGTGCAGGAGCGCGAATCCTGATGCCGCGCTACATGCTTGATACCGGCACCAGCTCATACATCATGAAGCGCTCGAACGATTCCGTCTTGCGACGGCTCAGGAAAACTCTCGTGAGCGATGTCTGTATTTTCGGTGATCACGAAGGCGGAGCTTTTGTTCGGGGTTGAGATGTCCCCGCGAAGACCACTGGATGAAGCTGCACTCGGCGCGTTTCTTGCCTATGTCGGAGTGCTAGATTTCCCCGAGCAGGCAGCTCTCGATTACGCGAAGATTCGCGCCGACTTGCAAAAGAAGGGCACGATGATCGGCGCCAACGATCTGTTCATTGCGGCGCATGCTCGCAGCCTCGGATTGACTCTGGTAACGAACAACACTCGTGAATTCCGACGAGTTCCCCACTTGACCACCGAGAACTGGACATCGGAGAGTTGATGTTAATAGTGTCTGATGTCCAACGCAATTCAGTTTGCAGCCTTGCCCCGCTAATCTGGGTCCGAAGGTTTTGACGAAGCAGGCCATTCGTTTCTCGTCATGGTCGGAGTTTCTCGCCAGTTCAGACGATTTGCGCACGAATTTTCTAAAGAACGTCCGGTCCGGCAGCAATCCTGAACTCGTGTTTGGCCCCCTGTCATTGTGTGGCGCCGGCGTCCCAGATTTGCTGACTGCAGTTGGACCTTTGTCGACGGACGGTCGGTCGATCCTCTGTCATTTGGCGCTAAATCGAGAGCCAGTTTAGTGAAAACATTCTGTTGGCAAACCGGGACGGCAAGTCCGGGGACCCATCCTCGAGGACACAATAATAAAGGTGTTTGTGCTGCTCCTAGGACTCCATCCAATGCGTCCGCGTTACTGTTTGTTAGAGTCATGTCACGGCAGAGCCGCCTGTCGTGCCAGCAACCTTCAAGTACTTGTGGCAGTGAGATCGTCAACAGAAACGGAATGTGAGGGGCCGATGTCACGTACAAGCGGTTGAACGAAATGCGCCTGTCCTTTACCTGTCCAATAACCGTTCCTTTCCGTTACTTACAATGACTTCGAGCGCCACCCGCGTCTTGCAAGTTGCTGGAATTCCGATCCTCATACCCAAAGGTTGGTGGGTTCAAATCCTCCACCCCCCGCAACCACGAAATTCCTTCCTTTCAGCGATTTCCGCGAACCCTGCAACCATCCGAATTGACAATTTCGAGTTCAAATTCAATCTGGGCGAATGGCAGCAGTAAAAGGGGAAAGATGGTTCCCGAACTGTGCGGTTATCCGCCCGTAGTCTCAGTTGGAGGAACATAAATCCTTTGCAAAAGTAGGATCCATGGAGTATCCGCCATCGGATCGGACGGTATATGGAAATCGATACCGCGACGACGGATCTATGCCCCGCGTGATCGGGAGCAATGGCTCAACAAGATTACGCACGCCGGCGTGCGCCGCCGTGCAGAGCTGTTTACCAAGATCTGGATGGACTCCAGGTTTTGCGGCGCCAGGTACGAGGTGAGTTTTTGGCCGAGAGCCGAAAGCATAAGGCCGTGAAAGTCTTACGCCAGATTCCCTGCATCGGCCCGATTCGGGCTGCCCTGCTGCTGGCCCTGATGCAGACGCCGCATCGCTTTCGAAGTAAGCGGCAACTGTGGACCTATAGTGGTCTGGGGGTGGAGACGCACGACAGCGCAACATTGTTATCTGGACGGACGGCTACAACGTTCCAAGAAGCCGCAGCAAGTTCGTGGTTTGAATCAAAATCATAATCATGAAATGAAGGAGATCTTCAAAAGTACGGCTACGAGCGCCACTCGTTGTGGTGGACCGTTCGGCGATTTCTACGCGGGTTTGCTGGCCAAGGGGATGAAGCCAGAGATGGCTCGTCTGACGCTCGCACGCAAGATCGCGGCCATTACCTTGACACTTTGGAAGAAGGGAGGACGTTTCGACGCAGAACATCTAAAACAAGCGCAAGCAGCTTGATCGTCCAGAGAACCCCAGGCGATTTCCAGGGTTTCGCGACCGGGGATAGCGGATCGGTTCTTGCGACTCTCGGGTTCGAGGGAGAGTATCTAGTAACTGATTAGGCGCTTTGTGTGCCTGGTAGTTCAGCACCGAGTCTCCGTTTCAATCCTATGCCCCCTCGTACGACCAAGAAAAGCTCTAGGCCTCGAGTCTCACATAGGATCATGGTTGGCACTTTAGCCAGCGCTATCTAATGCTTGCGCAGCTTCCGGAACCGAACGCGTCGAGTACCATCGCGTCATGAAACCTTCGACTTGGAACCATGAACTGAGCGGGTCTCGCTGTCAATGCGGCCGAAACCAACCTCAAACCGCTAACAAGGAGCTGGATGCAAACGACCACCTCTTTGTTTCCGCGGAGGGCAAGGGTAGAATTTTTTTCTTGACATCCCCTTTTATAGGATCAGTTAGGAATGAAGACCTTGCGAAGCAGCGGCTGCGAGAGGTTGCTTCCGGCTATGCCAGTAACCTAATACCGCAAAAAGAACGACGGCAGGCACGCCGGTTAGCCCGCAACCGATAAAGAAAATACCATAGCCATGAATAAGGCCGTGCGTGTTGCTCAGAGTTTCGACCTCAGCGCCCGAAAATCCCTTCAGAATCTTTCCCAGCCAAGCATAGGTTGAACTCAAGAGCGCATACTGCGTGGCCGTGTATCCAATGTTGGTGAGACTCGACATGTATGCTACAAGCGCAACGCCTGCAAAGCTGATGCTGAAGTTATCACCTGCCATGACCAGCGCGAAGAGCCGAATAGTCGTGCCCGCGAATGCGAGGGTCGCGTACGTGGCAATCGCAGCAGCCTGCACAATGCCGCCTATGATGAGAGCACGCATGTAGCCAAGCTTCAGAGAACAGAATCCCCCCACTGCGATGCCTGCGAACGTGGCGATGAGTCCGATTGAGCCGCGCACCGCCCCGACTGTTTCCTTCGAAAGACCGATGTCGTGGTAGTAGGGATTGGCCATCGGACCCATGATGTAGTCCGGCAACCGATACAAGCTGATTGCCGCCAACATAACAAGGGCAAGCCAGCCGTGTGCTCGGAAAAAGGCTATGAACGGTCCGACAACGGCGTCAAAGAAACCGCGCGGCGTCCACAGCGGCGCCTCGCGCTCTTTCTTATCCATCAGTGCATCCGCGCGCTCCGGTTCCTTTGCAAACCAGGTCGCGATGATTCCAATCGCCATACATGCGCCGTAAATACCGTACGATAGGCGCCAGCCCACGGTCGCTGCCACGATAAGGATCACGGAATCAGTAGCCAGGAGTGCGAGGCGGTAGCTGAACTGATAGGCAGAAGCGAGGAGGCCTTGTTCCTCTCCGTCGTCTGCCGATTCAATTCGCCAGGCGTCAACCACAATGTCCTGTGTCGATGAGGCAAACGCGACGACGAGCGCCAGAGCGCCGAGCCTGCCGAGCCCTGCTTTCGTGCCCGCTCCTCCCATCGCGCACAGCGCCAGCCCGACGAGAATTTGCGAGAACATCATCCATCCGCGCCGATGTCCAAGGCGCTTGAACAATGGCAAATCGACGCGGTCCATCACGGGCGCCCATAGAAACTTCAGCGAATAGGCAATGCCCACCCAGGAAAGAAACCCGATCGCCGTCAGCGAGGTGTGTTCATCGCGTAGCCAGTAGCCGAACGTATTGCCGACCAGGAGAAAGGGAAGGCCTGAAGAAAACCCGAGCAACAACATCGCAAGAGTTTTGGGCCGCAGGAAATCGGCGACTCGGTGCTTGTGCGAATTCACGCGTTCATTGTACCGGTATGCTTACGGAACTCAACCATTTGCTCCAGCCGAGCCTGCTGGTCGCGCCACGCGCATTTATCCTAATGAAAGCTTGCGGCTCCAAACGCTTTGCTGAGATTTCCGACTCGAAAGGGAGTCCCCGTGGAAATTTTAATTCGTTGTCACAATCGCATTGACACGTGCGACAACCGTTAATTTCGGTGGGGGGCGACGGCGGAAAATGTTGGATTAGTACAATTCGCCGGTCCCAAGTAGGGCGAGTGATTCCCTTGACAGGGTGATCTGAAAAGCACCGAGACCCGAAAGGCGAAGACGCGACTCAGGATTCGCGCGGCCCACCATGGAAGGCGGAGGTTCGGGATAGAAGGAGCAGCACCGAGAATCTCACGCTCGACCGCATTATGGCGATTTTTATGGCGGATCTCCGTCATCGCGACATCGACTTTCACATACTTACCGATCCCTGGCCGACGCCTCATGGATTCGTCTTCTGCAAAGAAGTTACATAGGCCCGCCGCCGCCGGCCGCATGACGGGCAATGCGCAAGTTGAACGGCGGACCAAAGCGGGCCAGAAGTCCGGTTCTGGGAAAACATTTTGCTCGAGCACACTTGGACTAATCAGCTCGTCGACGCAGCGAGATCAGTCGATTGTAGGGCAGAAAATCAATTGATGGTGGCCCAAAATTTTCCTGTGCCAGTTTCGGACCTGTAAGATTCACCAGCTCGCCTAAAACCTATGGAGTTGAGGCAAACTCCCGTGCAAACCCTTTACTTTGTGGCACCAATTTGGCCCAAAACTCAGCTACGGTCCGGCGCGGAGACATGGGTTACACCCTGTCCCGGTCACAAGTCTCGGTCAGTTTTCATGCTTACAATGAAAGTGAGCTGATACTGGCGGCACCGGCGACTGCTTATTAAGAAGTAGAACTTATCCGTCCCTGAGAGTTAGCCTATATTGATTCGTCTGCGGAAAAAATGCCAAACACATCGGACGAGAGCACCTGGATTGCATGGCCGTCTTATTGAACGAAGTTGCAAAAGACTGTACGAAGCTCCCCGGGAATTCGAAGCGGACCTTCAACATCGTTTACATATCGAGAATAAGATTTTCTCCCTCGTCCGATGGAATTGGAACGCTCAGGCGAACACGAAGGCGCCTGACTATTAGACGCAATGGCAGTTTTTGGAGGGAGGGATGGTTCGTTTCGACGCTGCGCACAAAGCTGTTCATTATCCGCCTGATCGTCGTTTTCGCATTTGGATTCGACCATCCATTCTGATCGGTGCCGGAATCGTGATCCTGTCACTGGTCGTGGCTGCTTGGATTGAGTTTGCAGTAGCCGGAATGCCTCGGGTTCCACCTGTTCCGCCGATATACCCGACCAATTTTGCGGGGCCACACGGCTTTCCTATATGGGTGCGCTATTGCCACTTTTTCAACTTTCTTTTTGTGATGATGCTGATTCGAAGCGGTCTCTCGATCCTGATGGACCACCCTCGTCTCTATTTCAATGATGGCTGCACGCCGGGCAGCGAATGGATTCGGTTTACGCCATTGAAGGTGCCATGCGACCGCATCTGGACTGCGAAGGATGATGCGCGATACATCTCACCGCTGGTTGGCACCCCAGGCTACCGGCACACCATCGGCATCGCGCGCGTGTGGCACTTCATCAACGTGCACGGCTTCGTGGTTACCGGCATCGTCTTCATTGTCATGCTCTTCGACACCGAGCAGTGGCGACGTATTGTACCAACCTCGCCGCTCCTGCTTTTACAAGCATGGAACACGTTCGTTCATTATGCGACGTTTCACTTGCCGCCGGAACCGAACGGGTTTTATGGCTACAACGCATTGCAACACATTGCCTATTTCACCGTGGTGTTTGTATTCGGCCCTCTTGCTATTGCTACTGGCATCGCGATGTCACCGGCGGTGGTCAACCGCTTTCCGTGGTACGCGCGCATATTCGGCGGTCGTCAATCTGCCCGTTCGATCCATTTCCTCACTATGTTCAGCTTCCTTGCATTTTTGATCGTGCACGTAGCGCTGATCGTGATGACGGGATTCGCGCGCAACATGAACCACGTTCTTATGGGTACGGACGATCTGAGACCAATCGGGATGTACCTCGGGTTCCTGGGAATCGGCGTAGTCGCACTCTCGTGGATTGTGGCGCACTACATTTCTTGGCGCCATCCGCGCGGGGTGCAGCATGCCCTCAAGTCGGTGACCTATCCAATGCAGCTTCTTACCCTGAACCGGTTGCAACCTCAACAAAAGTACACGGAAAAGGAGATTTCTCCATATTTCTGGCCCAATGGGAAAATGCCGGTTCGTGACGATTGGAAGCGTTTGGCAGAAGATGGATTTGAGAGTTTCCGCCTGAAGATTGGGGGTCTCGTTGAGACACCATTGGAGTTTTCGCTGGCCGATCTGGAGCGCCTAGGTGAGGTTGAATACATCACCATGCATCACTGCATCCAGGGATGGAGCGGCGTCGCGAAGTGGCGCGGCATTCCTATGCAGAGGCTCGTCGAGCTCGTCAAGCCAAAAGCGGAAGCGAAGGTCGTGGCCTTCTTTTCCTTTGGTGAAGCTCTCTATGGCGGATTTTATTACGACACACAAAGCCTAGAGAACGTCCAAAAGCCGCAATGTCTGCTGGCGTCGCGGATGAACGGGCAGCGCCTTCCAGAGGTCTATGGAGCGCCCCTGCGACTGCGAGTAGAGAATCAACTTGGCTACAAGATGGTCAAATGGATCGAACGCATCGAATTCATTGAATCGGAAAAATTGCTTGGCAAAGGAGAAGGCGGCAAGAATGAAGACGATGAATACTTCGACCTGCTGCCCAATATTTGATGCGGAATAGGGATTTTTTTGCCGCAGGGACATGCCGGCGCTGACCACATTTTTTCGTTTTTCCGAAAGCTCCGGCTCGATTGGCTGCTACTCCATTTCCCGCCGCGACTGGTGCGCTCTGTTTACGTCTTTGTGAATGGCTTCATCACGATCGGGGTGCTTGCGCTCCTGGCACTCGTGAGCCGGAACCCATTTGTTTTCCCCTCGCTCGGACCCACGGCCTATCTCCTCTTCTTTACCCCTCTGGGCAGGACATCGAGCCCGCGGAAATACTGTTTTGGGTCATGCTATTGGTCTCATATGCTGTTATGCGGCATTCGCTGCCACGGGTGCCGGCGCACTGCCATTCGAAGTCCATCCGGGAATTTTCTGGCCAAGAATCCTGGCAGCGGCTCTTTCCCTCTCGGTTACAGGCGCATTCATGGGTTCTTCTAGATGTTAGCCATCCCCCAGCCGGCGCCACTACATTGATCGTTTCCCTTGGCATCATTTCGAAACCGCGTGAACTAGTCATTATTGAAGTTGCGGTGTTCCTGCTCGTTGCTCAGGCTCTAGTGATCAATCGACTCGCAGGATTGCTGTACCCTTTCTGGAGTCCCCCACCTCAGACCGAGCAGTGAAGGAGACTGAATATGTCCACCTTCGGCAATCCGCCATCTGTTGGGTGGGATGACAAAACGAACTCAATCATGAATCGCGCCATCGCGCGTGAGCAACTCTGTCGCGCCGCTGATGACGTATATCATCCGGGGCTTATATTCATGCTCCTGCCCGACACATTTCTTGGTGTATGAATCTCATCAAAATCAGCAGCCGCGAAGCGGTGGATTCAATTTCTCCCGCATGGTCCTGCTGATGACCGGATGCACGCTGCGCGTCGTATCGGAAATCCTTGCCTATCAGGATTCCGAGGCGTGGGCATGGACCATTCTGCCCGTTTCTGCGCTGATCGAACTCATCGCAGTGGCACTTTTTGCGATCAACCTGACAGCGACGTTCATGCGTTCTCCCGTGGTTGTGACATCTCCCCTCACTACGATAACTGAATGAGGAATCGCAAAACACAGGCGCTAAGCGAGACAGTTTAGTGCTCCCGCCCATAGTTGCCTGGTTCGAAGCGATTCCGCCTGGGAATTCGAATTTATCGAAGTTAAATTAGCGTTCCCAGGTCTGTTGGTAAAGCTATTCTGTAGTGAAGGCGCGGTCAGCTCGAATGCCACAATAAAGAAGTGTCTTTTGGAATGTTGTGTGCGTCTAAGTAGGTATAGAGAGGTAAACAGCATGAATTCGGCCACAAGGAAATCGAAAGCTCAAGTGCTGGTTGACGGCGGCGATCCTCAAGAAACACTTAGGGTCAAAAACCTCGTCGGTTATGTGGACGGCCAGACGACCAATCCGACACTGGTCGCCAAGAACCCGGAGGTTCGAACAATAATTTCCTCCGGACGAAAGTTTAGTTCCCAGGAAGAACTGCAGGAATATGAAAAGATCGTGCGGGCAATTTCACCCCTGGTGGGAAGCGCGGGGGTATCGATTGAGGTCTTCGCCGATCTGGATACCACTGGCGAGGATATGCTGAGTCAGGGCCGAGAGATGTTTTCCTGGATTCCAAATGCATACATCAAGTATCCATGTACGCACGAAGGGCTGCGAGCAGCTCAGATGTCCGTCCGTGAAGGACTGCGCGTCAATATGACTCTGTGTTTTTCACAGGAGCAGGCGGCTGCAGTATATGTAGCAACAAAAGGATCGAAAGCGACGGTGTATGTTTCACCTTTTGTGGGTCGGCTCGATGATCGCGGCGAGAACGGCATAGATCTGGTCGAAAATATCAAGAGAATGTATGAAGCAGGAGATGGACACGTTCACGTGCTTGCGGCGAGCATCCGGCATCTCCAGCACTTGCTTGGCTCGTTTGCTTTGGATGCAGAGTTGGTGACGGCACCGGCTAAGGTTTGGGAAGAATGGGCGGGTGCTTCGTTCCCGCTTCCAGGTAAGGATTTCATCTATCAGGATGCCGCCCGGTTAAAACCCATTGCCTACAAGCCGCTTGATTTGAATCGGGAATGGGAACATTTCGACATTCGCCACGATCTGACGACAAAGGGAATTCAACAGTTTGTGGCGGATTACAAGAGTACGCTTAAACAGCCTGCCTGAAGACTTATCATTGAGTTCAAGCAAATACGTGATCTGGTGTTACCCGCACCGGCCCCGGCCCGCTTGATCCAGGATCACTGTTTAGCGCCAAATCCACTTCCACCTAAAGCGCAAAGTTAGGGTATTTTCGCCAGATAAACGGATGCGCATGGCAGCGGCGACGTTCCCCAGCGAGCCCGTCGAGTTCTTCGGACGAGAAGTCCGCCTCGGCGCCGCAGAAGTTATGTTAATTGACAATCTAAGCAAGAGCTTCCCGAGGCTGTCCTCCGTCGATGGCAGAGGTGCCGACCTGATATTCGATGGCATGGCCGATCCTTTCCTCGAAATTTAGTCCAATGTTGCACCACCAGGTGCGCAGATTATGAGGTACAGTGGGGGCTCAGCGCCGACCGACATCGTTCCCTCTCTTCCCGGCCTTTCAGAAAGGACTCACCGGCCAGACCCATATATGAATTCGTGAATGATCGGCTCCCGCCACCACAAACCTGGGTAATTCATCGCCGCATTTGGCGAGGAAACCCTGCACCAGAGGATTGATCGCACCTTCCCGCTCTGACAAATCGTTGATACCCGCTACCCGGAATCGAGCCGGCACGAGTACAAGCTCTGGACAATCGATTAATGAAAACTCGAACGCCAATTTAGAAGCTCCGGTTCAGTGATCTGTTAATTCCGAGCTGACCTGTCACAAAACCGCCTTCTCGCCGGTCCTAGTGTTTGAAGCGATATTCTGACCGACGAGGTTTTGACGGATGGTCACAATTGAGCATTCCTCTCCGGGGTTGAATTCGGGTGTCTCGGGATTTCCTTCGAGGTTTGGGCATAAACGCGCGAAAGCTTTTCTGTCGACGTTGGCACCCCTTCCGCGGCCAACGTGGCTGCCCGAGAAGGTGTGGCCATTTCAAACCCGTGGCCTGGAAGTGGATGGGTCGATGGTGGCGGTCACTGAGGTCGGGCAGGGGCCGACGCTACTGTTCGTGCATACGGGTTTCTGGTCGCTTATTTGGCGAGATGTTATCACGCGTCTGGCCGGCGAGTTCCGCTGCATTTGCCTGGATTCCCCCGGGACGGGCCAGAGTGCTCGCCGGGCGCACGAGTCAATCACACTGAACCATGCATCACGCGCCGTGGCTGCCGTTATTGAGTCGTTTGAACTCGAGGACGCGACCATTGTGGTTCACGACCTCGGAGGACCAGCGGGACTTGCTGCGATGGCGTCTGCGCCAGAACGGCTTCGCGCGATTGTGGCCGTGAATACTTTCGCGTGGCAACCCACGGGAGCAGTTTTTCGTGGAATGCTGGCGTTGATGGGGAGCGGCTTGATACGTGAATTCGACGCCTGGACACAATTCCTGCCTCGTGTTACGGCGCGTACGTTCGGGGTGGCCCGTTCGATGGATGCCGCCACCGTCAAGGCATTTCGTGCGGGCATAGGTAAAGAAGGCTTGCGGTCGTTTCACTACTACATGCGTGATGCGCGGAAAAACGAGAATCTTTATTTGGAACTAAGCCACGCGTTCGCCGGTCCTTTACGGGGTGTGCCGCTGCTCACGATTTTTGGGGAGTACAACGACCCGCTGAAGTTCCAGTCTAAGTGGAAAACACTTTTCCCTGACGCCACTCAGGTGATTGTTCCCAAGGGGAATCATTTTCCGATGTGTGACAACCCGGAACTGGTAGCACAGACAATTCGTTCATGGCATCGGGAGAAAGTGAAACTAAACAAAGCAGCAGACCGCAATCAGGAGGATTGAAATGTCATTGAATGTTGAACGCATTAATAGGTCACGTTCTCGCCTCGGCAACACGCTGGTTTATTTTAGCGGCATCTTGCTTATCGGAAGCTCCATCGCCAAGTTTGCACATTTGCCGAAAGTCGCCAGCCAGCTTGCTGCTATCGGTTTTAGTGGCAACAGACTAACGATCATTGCGGCCCTTGAGATTGTGAGTGCTGTGCTTTTTCTCGTTAGGCCGTTGCGGGCGGCAGGTCTTCTGATGGCTTCTGCTTACATGGGGGGCGCCATCGCCGCGCACATGGGGCACGGTGAAGCCGTCGTTCAGCCGGCGTTTGTGCTGGCGTTGTTGTGGGTTGGGACATGGCTGCGCCATCCGGGAATTTTGTGGAGTCTTCCGGAGACTGCGGCACAAACGAGGGGGGCATCGCCATCGCACGTTCGGAACACCTTGCAACGACGTGCGTGGCAGGCTTCGTAAGGTGCAATGAGTGCTTCGGAGATCAGATTCACATCTCGAATCACAATGGAGAGGAAAACAATCAAATGAGTAGTTCTATTCCCGCTTATCCACTGGTAACAAGATACGGAGCTCGGTCGCGCATTGTGGTTGTGCTGAGGCGCGCGCCATTAATTATGATGCTGGTGATTTTCAGCCTGATCAGTGTCAAATATCTTTCGAACCCTATTGCCGCGGCGGCGGCGGTAGGAATCAGCTTCACCTCGCCCGGGGGAATTACCATAGCACGGGTGGGCTTCGCCGCGTTTCCGCTCTCGATGGCAATTCTCGCGTTTGCCTCTCTGCTTTCCACTCGATGGCGGCTGGCGGGACTTTACATGGTGTTGACAGTGGATGCAGTCGTGATGGGGGTGAGAATATTCGGGACTCTAGTAGATCATTCGACTGCAAGCGCTCACTTGTTGGCGCCAGAGGCAGTGCTGTTAGGACTGTCAACCATTGCCATACGCCTGGAAGCGGCGGCGCAGCACGCAACCAATTCTGCGGAAACCCGAAACTTCGTGTCTGAGAATGCATCACATGAATAATCAACATGCAAAACAGCATGAACCCGGGGAATCGTACGGACAACAGGGTTTACGAAATTGGCACATCAGCATCGGTTTCAGCGGATACATCAGGGACAGATCGGCTGGAAATTTTCCATGCGCAACGTCCGCGCCTGTTTTCAATCGCCTATCGCATGCTGGGCAGCGTAGCCGATGCAGAAGACATTCTTCAGGAGGCTTTCATTCGTTGGCAGCAAAGTTCTGTCAAGGAAATTCGATCTCCGGAAGCATTCCTGGTAACGATCGTCAGCCGCTTGTGCCTCAATCACCTCCAGTCGGCGCGAGTGAAGCGTGAGGAATATTTTGGTCAGTGGCTGCCCGAACCGATTTTGACAGCGGAAGCAGCCGCTTCCTTTCCCGATCCAACAATGGACGATTCTCTTTCCATGGCATTTCTGGTTCTACTGGAGAGGTTAACGCCTTTGGAGCGCGCCGTTTTTCTGCTCCGAGAAGTTTTTGATTATGACTACACGGAAATTGCACGAATCGTCGAGCAGACTTCCCCCAATTGCCGCCAGATTCTCCGACGTGCGCGCCAGCACCTGAAACACGACAGGCCACGTTTTGATGCCTCTCCGCAGCAACACGAGCAACTGCTCCATCGCTTTCTCGAGGCCAGTTCGAGCGGCGACATGGCTGCGTTGCTCGCGATAATCTCCGATGACATCGTTCTATACGCGGATGGCGGTGGTAGGGCAAACGCTGTGCCCAATCCCGTGTACGGTGCCGATAATGTGGTGCGTTTTCTGCTGGGTGTGCGTAAGAAATTCTTGCCCTCGAAACTTATCCGCCAGGTCATGCAGATTAATGGCAAGCCGGGGATCGTCGGATACCTTGAGGGGCGCCCCTATGGGGTGATTACCATAAGTGTGGTGGAAGGACGTATTCGAAATATTTACATCGTGAGCAATCCCGAGAAGCTGGATCGGTTACCCAATCTGCCGTCGACTTCTTGCTGAACTTCCGGTGCAAAGCTAACACTCCCGGACCGCGCCTCTACGAACTCCGAGGGCCGAAGATAGAAACGCTCCTGAACATCAACAAGGCACTTGAGAATTGCACACTTCTTGGTTCGCATCAGAAGCCGACTGTCGTGTCGCCTTGGTTAGCGTTTGGCGAAACAATCGATCTATAAAGCGAATACGGCCGCTCGCGGATCGCGCCGATGGAAATACCCGGCCTTCTCTTCTCGTACCGCAGCGTGCACAAAACCGAGGTTCATTGTGCCAACTGAGGGGATTCGCAAGCCGCTTTCCGGTTACTTCCAAAGGATCAGTCCGCGGTGCCCGAAGCTCCCCAAAGGGTCTTCTTTTTCTTCACTTGACGCGTAACTCCGGGGTCGGCTACTCGTAACGCAGCGCCACAAGCGGATCGAGTTCCGCCGCGCGGCGTGCGGGGACATAGCATGCGAGTACGGCTATCGCGATCAGCAGAAGCAACACCGCAGCGAAGATGAGCGGATCGGTCGCGCTGGTGCCGAAGAGCAATGTCCTAATCAAGCGAGTGAGCGCAATGGCAGCGACAAATCCCAGGGCGATGCCGCCAAGCACAGCCCGCATGCCGCGACTAAGCACCAGGTTCCGCACGTCTCCGCGGCTTGCACCGAGCGCCATCCGCACTCCCATCTCCCGCGTCCGTTGCCCAACCGAATAGGTGACAACTCCGTAGATTCCGATTGCAGTCAGCAGGAGCGCAAGTGCCGCGAAGCTTCCGGTCAGCTGAGCTATCAGGCGCGACTGGCTCACTCGCCCAGATGCCGCAATGACTTCTCTCATACTTGCCACGGCCGCCATCGGCAGATCGGGATCGAGTTCGGCGATCTTGTGGCGCGTTGCGGTCAGCACTGCGGCAGGATCACCATGGCATCGTACTAGTATTGTCATCGTGGCGCTTGGACTTTGCTCGAGCGGTTGATACATCTCTGCCAATGTCGCTGAGGTCAATCCCCCTGACCTCACGTCGGCGACAATCCCCACAATTTCCAATGGGATCTTTTCTCGCGTCCCGGTGATGTGCATGCCTATCGGATCGCGTCCGGCAAAATGAAGTCTCGCAGCGGTCTCGTTGATGATGACGACAGATTTGCTTCCATCAACATCATGCTCGTCGAAGAAACGTCCGCGCAGCAGCGGAATGCGCATGGTTTTGAAGTAGTCTGGAGTGATTTGTTGTGTTGAGATGAATGGATCTTTTCCGAGTCCCTGGCAGACAGCTCCTTCCGGGCAAAAATAGATAAAGAGACCTCCCGGAGCCAGAGGTAGATATCGTACCGCTGCCGCCGATTGCACTCCGGGAATCGCCTGCATCTCACCCATTAGGTCTCGAAAGAACGCAGCCCTCTGGGCGGGCTGCGCATAGCGCGTTTCAGACAATTTCAGAGAGAACGTGGTTAGATTTTGGGCGTCAAAGCCGGGATTTACTCCGGTTAGCTTAGCGAAACTCCTGATCAACACACCAGCGCCGATGACCAGCAGGGTTGCTACGGCAACTTCTGCTAACACCAACAGCGTTTGCGAGCGTCCACCACTCCGGGTTTGCGTAGAGCTGCCTCGGGCTTCGTACAGTGTTTCATTCAAGTTCTGTCGCGAGCTCAGCATTGAAGGCAACAGTCCAAATGCCAAGCCGGTGATCAGGCATAGGACTGCGGTAAACGCGAGCACTGACATATTCAGAACGATGGGATTGGTGTGAGGAACTAGTCCCTGCGGCAACACTGCCAATAGGCGCGTCGCAACGAATGCGAGCAGGATGCCAACCGCTCCACCCATCAGCGATAGCAAGACGCTCTCGGTGAGCAGTTGCCGAATCAGCCGAACGTGTGATGCTCCGATTGCTCTGCGAATCGCAATTTCGCGGCGACGCGAGGTTGCACGCGCCAGCACTAGGCTGGCAACGTTCGCGCAGCCGATCAGCAGCACGAATCCCACGGCGGCGAGAAGCACAAGCAATGGTGTCCGTACCGGTCCGACGAGCGATTCCTTAAGAGGGTCTGACGCAAGTTCGAACTTTATCGCATCGGCAAACCCGGGGAAGTCGCGTTTGTATGCTGCATTAATGGCTCCCAACTCTGACGCAACCTGGCTGATAGAGACTCCGGGTTTCATTCGGGCAATCGTGGATACATAGGACGCTCCGGTCCGCACTCGCACCGGTCCCATCAAGAAATGTTCAAACACGCGAGGCAACCATACATCCGGCTCCGGTTGCAAAAAGGGAAATCTGAAGCTCGGCGGGAGAATTCCGATCACGATTACGCTGTGTCCATCGAGGGGGATCGATTGGCCTATCGCTTCAGGTCTCGCACCAAAGTGGCGGCGCCAGAATGAATCAGTAACTATGGCGACGTTTGCTCCGCCCTCTTCATCTTCCTGAGGCCGGAACACGCGGCCGGCAGCAAGGTCAACACCGAGCACCGCAAACAAATTCCCGGTCGCATGAGCGCCGTTGATCTGCTCCGGCATGCCATGCATCGCGAGGTTCAGAGACAGGGGATAGAACCCGGCTGTGCCTTCCAGTAATTGCGACTGTGACTGGATTCTCTG
>JAFAWX010000258.1 GCA_019241535.1 Acidobacteriota bacterium
AGGGGAAGCGATTCGGCGCCAGCGGTGCGCTTGACAAAATTATTGGCGGCTGGATGGTGTCGGCCGCCCAACGCTACGACCGAGGCCGTCCTCTGAGTATCACCATGGCCTGCGACTTCTGCGGCTTTATTTTCAGCCAGGAGAAGCGGCCAAACCGGGTACCGGGTGCGCGGGCCTACGGCATTACTTCCGGCGTCAGGCCGGGCGAGCCGTACCTGCTCAAGAGCGCCTGGTCCGATCCGGGGCCGCTTACATTCGGAAACGAGCCGCAAAACGACCCGACGGTACGCAGTCCACACTACTTCAATGAGGACTTTTCCATCCACAAGAGGATCCCGTTCACCGAGAGGGTGGGAGCGCTTTTCGAAACCAATATCGGCAACGTATTTAATCGCCACCTGTGGTGTAATCCCGACACCAATTGGAGCGACCCGAACTTTGGGCAGGTGTCCGGACAGTGTGATACTCCGCGAAGTGTCCAGTTCGGATTTAGAGTGGAATTCTAAGATCCTAAACTCAATGTTCGTCGATTGCGGTGGGGAACTGTCGAGGAGCCCCGCCGCCCTTGTTTTGCAGAGCTCGATGCTTGCGCGAGTCGTCTGGCGGGTTTTATTTTGCCCAGGGATTTCGGCCAGCTGGTTTTGATTGGTTGGACTTTCATGGCGAGACTCGCAATCTTTGTAGGATTGTTGGCTACCTTATCCGTCCAGCTGATTGCGGGTCCTCCGCATCCGCAGTCGAATCAGTCTGCTGCTTCGCCGCTCACTCTCGACGATGTCGTGCGACTCATTAAGAGAAACAAGAACGATCGACAGGCAGTATCGTCGGCTGTCTCTCAGCGCGGCGTCAACTTCGAGATGGACGAAAAGGTTTCAAACAAGCTGCGCAAGGCAGGAGCAGACGACGAACTGCTAGGCACGATCTGGGAAGCCACCCCGACGGGTAAAGCACGTATGCGCGCGCTTTTGACCAGCCCGAGCGGCGCCGACATACAGGCCTCAGCCGCAGAGGCTCTCGCATTGCAGGATATACAGAACGAAGCCGCACCCGACCGCCGGCTGCAGTTGGTCGATGCATACGAGAAGAAGTTTCCAAACAGCGCCCTTATTTCCTATGTCGACACTGAGGCGGCAAGAGCCTATCAGGTGAAGGGTGACTACGATAAAGCTCAAGAATCTTGTCGAAAGAGCCTGAAAGCCGATCCGGACAACACCTTTTCGCTGATCATATTGGCCATGGTTCTGCCCCAGCCCGAGTCGCTGAAGAAGAATCCCGCTGAGGCGGCCACAAGATTGTCTGAGGCGGAATCGGATGCAAGGCGGGCACTTACACTGCTCGATAAGCTCGAACGGCGTCCTGATGAAAGCGATTCACAGTTCGCGGAGCGAAGAAGTTCACTGGCGGCGGATGCGCATTTCGCGCTGGGTATGGCAGAAATGCAGCGGAACGACTTCGATAAAGCAATAACCGAGTACCAGACCGCCATTTCGTCAACCAAGAAGCCAACCTTCCAGTATTACTATCGCCTCGCGGAAGCTGAGGCCAGCGAAGGACGCACCCCGGAAGCCATCCAGGCTCTTCAGAAGGCGTCGGAGCTCGCTCGGGGAACACCGATGCAGAAATACGCGGAAGACTTCATGTCGGAACTCGAGAAAAAAGCTCATTAACGGCATTCAATGCCCTGGTCAGTGCGGGTTGTCAATACGGAGATGCATGCCTAACTTCCTCTCTTCCTCGGCATTGAGCTGCTGGAGAATTTCAAACTGTTTGTTGGCGTCGTCCTGCCTGCCGGTACGGCCCAGCAGCATTCCCAGCCGATAATGGGCTGTGACTGAATTGGGATTGAGAGTCACGGCTTTCTCGAGTGCCTGCTCGGCCTCAGAATATTTCCGCTGGTTTAGCAGTATGGTGCCCAGCGCCTCCCAGGCGTCCCCGTAGTCCGGGTCACGCCGCAGCACGTCCTGAAAGGTGGCCATCGCCTGTTGGCTTTGGCCTTTCTTTTCGGCGATCATGCCCAAGTAATAGTAGGCGGCCGTCTGGTCCGGTTTGAGTTCAATGCTGCGGCGAAGATACCTGGCTGCATCATCAAAGCTGGCTTCAAGAAACAATAAGGAACCCATGGCATAATTCAGGACAGAGTCGTCGGGCTGTTTTTTAAGCAACGCCTGAAAGATCTTGCCGGCCGCCGCATACTGCTTCTTGGCCACATTGGCCGATGCGAGCACATACGAGTAGGAATCGTTATTTGGCTGCATGCGCACCGCTTTTTGAAGCGCGGACATGGCATCGTCGATCAAGTCAAGTTCAAGACAGGCTTTCCCGAATTCAAAAACTATCTCGGAATTGTCGGGCTGCTGGCGTTCGGCCCTCATCAAATAGGCGATGGCTTTTTCTGGATCCTTTTGCTGGATGGCGATTTTGGCGAGTTGTCGTAGACAGTCGGTGCAACTCGGCTGCAGGCTGAGAGCAGCCTCGTAACTTGCAAAAGCATCGTTCAGATTGCCAGTCGAGAAATAGACGTTGCCAAGTGTTAAAGCAAGATCGTAGGAAACTTGACCGCGACTTTTCGCTGTCTCAAGTACCCTCAGGGCCTCCTGATTCATGCCCGACTTCAGCAGTAATTCGGCGAATGCTGCGCTCAAGTCCGCCGATGCCTCCGGCAAACGACCCCAATTGTCGACGAGTGCGCGAAGAGAATCCATCTGTTTAAGTCCGGCATAGTCTCTGGCAAGAAGCAAAATTCCATCGGCAGAGTCCAATAGTGCCGGGCGAATGGGCTCGAGTAGGCGCAGAGAACTGCCGAAACTACCATTGCTAGAATCGAGACTTGCGAGAGCCATGCGGGCTTCGCTGTTGCCCGGGTCCTCGCGGAGCACTCTGGTGAAGGCCGCACGGGCGAAGGTTTTCTTTCCCATCAACCCGTAAACTCGGCCTAGAGCGACCCGGGCGCTGGCGAGATCAGGTTTAAGCCGCAGGGCCGTGTTCAAGAACTCGACCGCCTGCGGGTACTGCTTTTGCTGCACCCGGATGACTCCCAGCGTGGCCCACGCTAGCGACGCAGTCGATGGATCGTGGAGGGCCAGCCTCGCTTCTTTTTCCGCACCCGTGAGATCGCCGGTACTCACTAGTGCAGCCGACCGCTGAAGGTGGTCTGAATCATTGGCGGCCCTTGAGGCAAGCGGGTCAAGGGAAAGAGAGCAAAGCAGTACCAATAGAAAACGACAAAGTCCGTTTTTATAAACTTTGGGTGAAGGCGCTTCGCTGATCCTGCACTCTGACCCCCGCTCTCTTTCGACCGGTTTTCCTGCTTCCGTCTGCTGCATGACAACAAGTGGCTTCCGTGACTGCGGCCGCGGAAGGGATAATAATAAACGCGTTAAGAAGGTAATGAAGCTCTACGGGCCAGCCCGCACGATTTCATGGAATCGTCGGCAGCACCTTACAATTTTAATCCCGCCAGCTGCCGTCGTGAGGAGGTCGGCTGAAAGGCTGGCCTCGCGCGGATAAGGCCCTCAGCGGCGTATCGACGTACTATCGCCGTCAGTACGACCGCTGCTCAAGAAATCGCAACCTTTTCCACATCGCCCGCGCAGGTACTCAGCCCAGCCATTGCGGATTGTGATAGGTTCCATCGAAATTGTGAGTGGTTTTATATTGCTCGTATTCCCCTTTTGCTGCTGCGGGTGCGGTCTTTGCCAATAAAGCGCTAACCTGTTCCTTACTCATGGGTTTAAACGTACGGGCGGCCTCAAGCGCCTGCTCGAGCATTGGAATCGAGTCGCAGCCGGTAATGACAACACTAGTGGGCAGGTTCATGGCATAGTGCAGGCATTCGATGGCAGTGACGGTTTTGCTGTTCAGAATGATGGCATCTCCCATCGACTTCATTCCCAGAACTCCGATACCGTGCTTCACGAGCAGCGGAAGCGTCTTCTTTTCGAAGCTGTCGAAATGGGCGTCCATGACGTTAAGCGGCATCTGCACGGCGTCGAAAGTAAAGTTGTGTGCCAGGCCGGTTTCGAGCATCTTGTTGTGAATTGCGGGACTCTTGTGGCCGGTGAAACCGATATATCGAATCTTCCCCTGCTTTCTCGCCTCCATAGCTGCTTCCATGCCTCCGCCCGGGCCAAAGATGCGCGCGGGGTCAGTCTCGCGGATTACCTCGTGGAACTGTAATAAGTCGATGTGGTCGGTCTGCAATCGACGCAGAGACTCTTCGATCTGCTTTGTTGCAGCTGTCTTGGTTTGACCGTCGATTTTGGTCATCAGAAATGCCTTCTCGCGGTACCCGTCGCCCAGTGCCTTACCCATACGTTCCTCGCTGACGCCCCCGTTGTAATCCCAGCAGTTGTCGAGAAAGTTGACACCCTGGTCGAGAGCGGTGTGCACGATGCGGATGGCCTCCTGCTCGGAAGGCCGGCCCAGGTGATAGCCGCCGATGCCAATGATTGAGACTTTTTCTTGGCTCCGGCCAAGCGTCCGGTAGGAAATGGAGCCGTCGGCGGCGTCCGAAAATTGGGAATTTAAGGATTTCGCAACCGTTGCGGCCGCAGTTTTTTTAAGAAAATCTCTGCGATCCACGGAGCACCTCCTGAAAAGAATTAGTTTATCGAGAAAATAAATACGCGACCGATCAATCAGCTTTTAGTGGTCCGGCTGTGCCACGGCTCAGTTACCATGCATTCCTCAACTCTCTAATTGGAGCCTGGCGACAGGTCCGAACTCTGTGTCAACGGCTTGATCCTCAGGGAACGGCACTGATCAGTGCGGGAGCAGTCTTCTGTATGCGCACTGCATTTCGCAAAGCACGTCCGAAGCCTTTGAACCTGATCTCCACCAGGTCACCGTCCGCAAGGCGAATTCCTTCTCCGAAGCTTAGGCAATCGGCACCGTAAAAATGAACGTGAACGTCTCCTGGCCTGCGATGTGCTTCAAACTTGAAATGGTGATGCTCGATATTCTGCAGGTTGTGGCACATTTCGGCCTCGCCCGTGCGAAGCTGTTTCGACCAGAGCACCCGCCCGTTGCGCGTGATGGTCACTTCGCCGGGCACAGACTTAAATTCAGGATCGACGACCAGTTCGGGACCGATAGAACACGTACGCAATTTGGAGCTCGCCAGATTAAGGTAGTTCGATTGCTCGAAACAATGGTCGGAAAATTCATTTCCGACAGCCATTCCGATGCGCCGCGGTCTGCCTCCCGGCCCAATCAGGTAGATTCCTGCAACTTCCGCCTCTTCGCCACCGTCTTCGGCGTAAGCCGGGATTTCGAGGTCCTGACCATGTGCGCGCAGGATCGTGCCGCTGCCTTTGTAGAACCACTCCGGAGGAGTGCCGATCGCGCCCGCTGCGGGGCGGCCCCCGTGAAGCCCGAGGCGAAACATTTTCATGCTGTCCGTGAGGTCTTCGAAGTCTTCTTCCAGGCTGGGATGACGATGCATTTCCTGCCGGTCACGAGCACTACCCAAATGCGTCAGGCCAGTACCTGAGACCAAGCACCGGGCCGGCTCGGCGGGGTGATCGATGGCTGGAAGAATGCGCCAGTCCGAGCTGCCCTCGTAAATGGGGTCATAGTCCAGCAGGTCCTCGGTCGGGTGTTGTTCGACAGCCTGTGAAAGCTTTACGCCCGCTTCGAGCGCGCGTGTGACCAGCGCATAAATAGACTCAACTCCGGGGAGAATTTGCAATCGCGATCCGCTCACCAGCGCTACGTGGCGGACGCCTAATTTCTCGAGTTGGATAAGACGGAGATTCATTCAATGTCTGCGAACTCCTGTTGCAACCTGGCGCGTCCATGACCGCGTGCCAACCAGGGAAGCATTTCATCAAGACCTGCGGCAATCATTTCACCAGCTTACGGCCGCGGTATTTCAACGCAGAGAAGCGCACGATCAACTATTCGAGAACGAGGAATCCATCCGAGAGCAGATTTGTCTGCCGGGAGCTCCGCACCTAAAGTCTATTTTTATGATTCCACCGCCGCTCCATGGCTCAGGCACGAACGTAGGGCGTCCAAACCTGCATTGCGCTCGGCTGTCGATTCGCCCACACATAATAAGGAATCATGGTGAAGTCCTCGGGCCGAAGTTTCGGTGCAGTGAGAGTTGCCGGTGAATAGAGAGCTTCCTCCGCGGAGGAGGTTTCGAAGACCCCTCCGCGATGATGGAGAACTACGACACCGTCCAGAAAGTCGGATTTGTACTCGCTTTCAAATTCTTTCCCCAGCCGCTCACTCATGGTCAAAGAGGCGTCGGCGAGAGCTACGCCTGGCGATTGATCCAATTCCTCCATGCAATAAATGATCGGACCACGTCTCACGGCAACCCGGCCACGATCTTCCACAACGCGCGGATTGGAAGCAATAATCTCCGTTTCCATCGGGAAGTTAAGGAGCACAGTATCTCCGGGTTTCCAGTCGCGGCGAATGCCAAAGTACTCTCCCGCTTCTACGCCCGTTTGAGGATTCCCGTTGACCTTGATCGCGGCGTTCCGCGCCCACCCGGGAATTCTGACGTGGAGTGTGAAAGCCGATGGCTTTTTCGGGGTCAACGTCAACGCTACGTCTCCATCCCAGGGATACTTCGTCTGCTGGCGTAGGGAGAGCGGCGTGCCATCCTCAAGGTGCCACTCCAGACGTGAGTTGTCGTAAAGATGTACGTACAGGCCATCTTTGCTGGTGCTATAAAAATATCCGGGCAGGGAGGCGAAAGTGCGCTCCAGGTTGGGCGGACAACAGGTAACGTCATACCAGGGATTGCGAATCGTATCCCCGGAAGCGGGATCGAACGCGAGCGGGTTGCGGTAACAATACGTGGTTCCGTTGAGCGACATGCCGGAGTTGATTCCGTTGTACAAAGCACGTTCTATGACATCGGTAAATTTTGCTTCGCCGCTCGCAGCAAGCATGCGCCAGTTCCACATCATGTTACCGATAGCGGCGCAGCTCTCGCCATAGGCTTGGGCGTTGGGCAGCTCATACGAGTCTCCAAATGCCTCCCATTGGCTGCGGGCGCCGACTCCGCCGGTGATATACATTTGCCGTCGGATTAGATCATCCCAGAGAACATTCAGAGACTTCCAGTAAGCGGCGTCACCGGTCTCCAGATAATAGTCTGCCGCTCCGCAGCAGGCGTACATGGCCCGCACTGCATGACCCTCGAGCTTGGTACGCGTGGTGAAGGGAATTCCACAAAACATGTAGATAATGCGCTTCGGGTCGATCTTCCAGCGAGAGTCTCCTTCGAGAATGTAGCCTGCCAGCTCAACGTACTGGTGTTTGCCAGTGGTGCGATGAAGCTCAATCAGGGCCATCTCTATTTCAGGGTGGCCAGAAATGATCGGAGTCTGATTGGGGCCGGGCCCATAATTTGGAAGCACAAACTTGTCTACGAATCTCATACCGGCATCGAGCAATGTGCTGTCACCGGTAGCGCGATAGTAGGCAACGCCTGCCTGCAGCATATGTCCCAGGCAATACAATTCGTGGCCCACCTCCTGGCTATGCTGCAGCATCCGCTCGCGCGCCCGTTCGCCCTGATAATAGGTGTTCAGGTATCCACTAGGCTCTTGCACGGCCACAACTTCGCGAATCATGGAATCGGCGAAACCGCGCAATTCGGGAAACGACTCTGACTGCAGTGCCCATCCGACCGACTCGCTCCATTTGTAGATGTCGGAATCGGAAAACACCGGACCCTGCTGTTCGGCGGAGCTTTTCCCGACCAGGCGTCGAAAGTTTTCCATACGGCCGTGCTGCTCGAGCTGCAGGCGCATGCTGGGAATGCTGCGCTCGACGTTGGTCTTTCGCCGTTTCGACCAAAACCCTTCCTCGATGGTTACCGCACGAACCGGCACGCTGTGCAACTTGGCATAAGGAGAGTTTGCCAAGTTGAGTACACCTTGATCTTGCCAAGACAGCGACGGGGCGTGGGAGGAAATGTCGGGGATGGCGCCGGCATCTTCGATTGCAGCTGAATAAGCGCCTCGGGGTAGTACAGAAGCTGTGCTCGATATGGCGACGGCGGAAAGAAACTCACGGCGCGATATGCGGGGAGTCACGACTCACCTCCTTTTCGCTACGGAAAGGGTCCTGAGCTGGGGGTCAAATCTCAATTCCGGAGTTGTGCGAAGCCTAAACGTCAGAGAAGTTTAATACCAGCGAACCATCAGGTTCCAGAACGTCTTCCCGGCGGCTGTTCTCGCTTGCGATCACGAAACAGTCGATCCCTCCCAGCAAACGTTTACCCGATGCACGATAGCGCGCTGGCGAGGGCCATGTCAAGCGGTTAACAAACCGAACGAATTTGAATTTGCTGCTGGAAAAAGACCTTCGTCCAAAAATCAAGAGCAGAGCTTGTCCTGGATTGGCGAGCGAAAGCGAGTCGTCAAGATTGCAGAAAACGTTTGCGGCGCCTATCCTAGTCCGCGATGCCGAGCTAGGCATTGGGTTCGAAGCCGAAACAGTTGGCGACGTTCCTTTCGCCGTCGAAGTGAGGACAATGACCTGCGCAAAATATCTGCCCGTTCTAGTCGCCCTGGCATTGATCCCGCTTTTGCGGGCCGAGGAAGGTCTCGAAACGGTGACCGTCCGCGTACAGGCCGACCAGCAACAAGGACAATTGCTTCCCGTCTGGAACTACTTCGGATATGACGAGCCAAACTATACCTATGCCGCGAATGGAAAGAAATTGCTGCGGGAACTGGCCAAGCTCAGTCGGGCGCCGGTCTATGTTCGGGTACACAACCTGCTGACCAGCGGCGACGGCTCCGCGTCGCTGAAGTGGGGATCAACGAACGCCTACCGCGAGGATTCGAGCAGCAAACCTATCTATGACTGGACCCTAGTCGATCGTATCTTCGACAGCTTTCATGAGGATGGAATTCGACCGCTCGTCGAAATCGGATTTATGCCCCAAGCTCTGTCGACGCATGCTGAGCCATACCGTCACAATTTTCCGCAGGGTTCAATATTCACGGGTTGGGCGTATCCTCCCAAGGATTACGGGAAATGGTCAGAGCTGGTGTTTCGATTTGCCGAGCACCTGCGTGGCCGGTACGGCGATCCGGAGGTGAAGACCTGGCTTTGGGAAGTGTGGAACGAGCCCGATATCGGATATTGGCAGGGTACGGCGGAGGAATATTTCAAGCTGTACGACTATACCGTCGACGCCGTCCTGCGAGCCTTTCCCGAAGCCCGCATAGGTGGGCCCGACAGCACTGGGCCGGCCTCGCCCAAGGCCGCCCAATTTCTACGAATGTTTCTTGACCACTGCGCTCACCAGAAGAATTATGTAACCGGCAAGCCGGGATCACATCTTGACTTCGTCAGCTTTCATCCCAAGGGTGCGCCGGCCTGGCAGGGAGATCATGTGCGCATGGGCATTACTCGTCAGCTTGACTCTATAGACCAGGGTTTTCGCATCGTCGCGTCGTTTCCAGAATGGCGCAATACGGCGATCGTTTTAGGGGAGTCGGATCCAGAGGGCTGTGCCGCGTGCTCGGCCAGGACCAACCCGCAGAATTCATATCGCAATGGACCATTGTTCGCCTGTTACACCGCCGAGGTCCTCTACCGGACTTTGGCATTGGTTAACCGTGAGCACATCAATTTTGCAGGAGCCGTAACCTGGTCTTTTGAATTCGAAGGACAGCCCTATTTTGCCGGCTACCGGGAGCTGGCCACAAATGGTATCGACAAAGCGGTGTTAAACATCTTCCGCATGTTCGGTTTGCTCGGTGACACCCGCATCAGTTCAACAAGCTCGGGCGCGCTAAGTGATGAAGAGGTAATGGGTCAGGGCGTGCGCGGCCCAGCGGACCGAAACGCGATCGCCGCCAGGAGGGAGCGTGAAACCGAGGTCCTCATGTGGAACTACCATGACGACGATCTCTCCGCTGCGGCCACGGCAGTGAAGCTGGTAATCAGCGGTCTGCCAGTCGGCGCCATGGCGGGCATTCTGGAACACTACCGCATCGACGGGAGTCACAGCAATGCGTTTGCGGCATGGAATGAAATGGGTTCACCACAGTCGCCGTCTCCGGACCAGTACCGCAGGCTGGAGCAGGCAGGGCAATTGCAGTTACTCGATTCACCGCAATGGCTGCCGATCAAAGAAGGAACTGCCGCTTTCGAATTTACGTTACCTCGCCAGGCGGTATCTTTGGTTCGCTTGTCCTGGTAACCAATGTTATGGACTCTTGCGCATAGCGCTGAGCTTTATATCTTGACGTCTAAATAGCTAACATCTTGATGTGCGAACTACTCTAACGCTCGACGATGATGTAGCGAATCTTGTACGGAAACAGAGTCGCCGATCAGGGGCCTCGTTCAAGCAGGTGGTAAATCATTTCTTGCGCGTCGGCGTCATGGTCGGAAACAATCAGCCGACGAAGCGTTTCGTCGTCACCCCCCGGAATATGGGTCTGCCGCATGGTCTCAGTTATGACAACGTTGCTCAGTTATTAGACGTTCTGGAAGGCCCCACGCACAAATGATCGTGCTGGGCCCGAATATTCTTCTCCATGCTTACGACAGTACCTCGTCGCAGCACGCAAACGCACGCGCCTGGGTCGAAAAGACATTTTCAGGAACCGATGCGATAGGTCTACCGTGGCAAACCGTGGCAGCATTTTTGCGAATCACGACTAATCCCAGACTGCCTGGGGAGCGATTCAGCATTCCCGAAGCTGTTCAGATTGTCGACGTCTGGTCGGAGCAGCCGAAC
>JAFAWX010000365.1 GCA_019241535.1 Acidobacteriota bacterium
ATTTTCCGTGATGGTTTAAGACGCCTGCTTGAATCCGAGCACGATTTCGCGGTCGTAGCCGAAGCCAGCGATGGAGTCGAAGCGGTGACCCTGGTGCGCAAACTGAAACCGGAGGTCCTGCTTCTCGATCTGGCCATGCCCCGTCGCCATGGCCTCGAAGCACTGCGGGAGATGAGCTCCGGTTCGATGCCGGTTCGGGTCATTTTGCTAACTGCTGCGGCTGAGAAGAGCCAAATCGTTGAGGCTCTGCAACTGGGGGCGCGCGGTGTGGTCATGAAGGATTCCGCCACCCAGATTCTTTTGCGCAGCATTCGCGCGGTGATGAACGGAGAGTTCTGGGTAGGCAGGGAAAGTGTTTCCGATCTCGTTGATTATCTGCGGAGCCTGATGGACTCTTCCGGTCCTCGTGCCCGCCAAGCCTACGGGTTGACGAAGCGCGAGTTGCAAATTGTCTCTGCCGTAGTAGCGGGTTATGCCAACAAGGAGATTGCAGAGTACTTCAAAATCAGCGAAGACACGGTAAAGCACCACCTGAGCAATATATTTGACAAACTGGGCGTATCTACCCGTCTCGAGCTGGCGTTATTTGCCGTGAACCAGTCGCTCCCCTACCAATCGTTAGTCTAAGTTTAGGTTTGCACGAGTCAGCCATTCGAGGCATTTGCAAGTGCTTGTGCCCGATGCTGTTACACACCGGGAGCAAGCGCTCAATAAAACTGCGGTTTCGGGAGTTGCTTTCCGCGAAAGGCAAGCAATGATAGGCAGCGATGGCCAAATCGCGGACTATCGGAATACCTGCATGGCACAGAACACCGAGTCATCGTCAAAAAGGATGTTTCCACACTGCTTTTGGTCGATCAGAGAATTCTAGGAATATAAAAATGCATTTTCGCCAAGAATGGAAATTGTTGATATTGGCTCTAGTTGGACTGACAAATGCGGCGGCGAAGGACTTTCGTCCACCTGCGGTGCCCTTGATTGCCAATAGTCCATATTTCAGCGTATGGTCGATGGCCGACCGGCTCACCGACGACGTTACCCGCCACTGGACCGGAACACCGCAATCGCTCAGCGGCCTGGTTCGCATCGACGATAAACCTTACCGCATGATTGGTAACGAACCGGAAGGCATTCCCGCCGTGGAGCAACGTAAGCTCCAGGTACTGCCGACCCGGACGATTTACGAATTCGAGGCTGGAGGCGTTGGAATCCTGCTGACCTTCATGAGCCCGGTGCTGGCGTCTGATTTGGACGTCATTTCGCGTCCGGAAACCTACCTCACATGGACGGTCGAGTCCAAGGACGGAAAGCCGCACAAGGTAGCGCTTTATTTCGACGCTTCGGGCCAGCTTACAGTTGATACCACTGCTCAAGAGGTCGTAGCTTCTCGCCTACAGTTCGGGGGCATAAAGGCCTTGCGTATTGGCAGCAAACAGCAGCCGATCTTACAAAAAGAGGGCGATCAAATAAGGATCGATTGGGGTTATCTGTACGTTGTTACGCGTCCGGGCACAGACACTGAACAGGCGATTACCTCCTGGCGAGCAGCAAGAGACGCTTTCGCGAAAACTGGATCGCTGTCGGGGATTGATCTAGACACGCCCGAGCCGGCCGGGGATTGGGACGGCCCTACTCTGGCGTTCCGTTTTGATCTCGGGACAATTGGTTCTACTCCCGTAAGCCGATACGTGGTCTTGCTGTATGACGAGGGTTTCTCAGTGCAATATCTGAATCGGTGGCTTCGACCGTACTGGCGACGAAAAGTGGGCACGATTGCGGGATTGCTGGAACAATCCTTACGCGATTACGAGATGATTACGGCAAAGTGTCGGCAATTCGACGACGAGCTGATGGCAGATTTGGCCCACGTCGGTGGAGAAGAATATGCGTTATTGTCGGCTTTGGCTTACCGGCAGTCCTTTGCCGCACAGGGTCTCGCAATGGACTACGACGGCACCCCGCTTTCTTTCCCGAAGGAGAACTCAAGTTGTGGCTGCATATCCACCGTGGACGTGATTTATCCGGCAGCGCCGATTCTGCTCCTGTTTAATACGACTTTGTTGAAAGCTTCTATGACACCGGAGCTGGCATACGCGGGAACGTATCACTGGCCATTCCGCTGGGCTCCGCACGACCTAGGCATTTACCCGCATGCCAATGGCCATGATTACCCTCCGGACGTCGATTTGAATTCGCTCGAGGGGCACATGCCGGTCGAAGAAAGCGCCAACATGATTCTCATGGCCGCGGCTATCGCCAAAGCGGACGGGAATGCGGATTATGCAGCCAAGTACTGGTCGCTTTTCTCCAAGTGGGCGAAGTATCTGCAGGAGAAAGGCTTAAATCCGGAAAAACAGATTGTAACGGACGATTTCACCGGGCCTCTGGCACACAATGCGAATCTTTCCGTGAAAGCTATCTTGGCGCTTGGCGCCTACGCGAACCTTTGCGAGCAGCTTGGCAAAAACGAGGAAGCCGCGGCGTATCGCCGGGTGGCCGAGCAATACGTTCAAGAGTGGCAACGTTTAGCTGCGGACGGGAACCATTACCGACTAGCATTCGACCAGGCGAACACTTGGAGTCAGAAGTATAACCTTGTCTGGGACAAGTTGTTAAACCTGAAGTTGTTTCCGGCAAGTGTAAGCGAGAAAGAGATTGCTTTCTATAAGACGAAGCAGAATGTTTACGGTGTTCCACTGGATTCGAGAGCCAAATATACGAAACTCGATTGGTTGCTGTGGACGGCGACGGTATCAGATAACCAGGCTGACTTCCAGTCCCTTATTTCTCCGGTTTACAAGTTATCGAATGAGACTCCCGATCGTGTGCCCTTGACGGACTTCTACGAAACTGACTCCGGTAAACACGATTATTTTCAAGCGCGCTCAGTAGTCGGCGGTGTGTTCATCAAGATGCTGGCTGATGAGGGAATTTGGAAGAAATGGATAGGGCGAGCGGTTAGACCTGAAGCCAGGTGACGTGCGACAAAGCTGAGGTTTAAAGAAAAATGCAAGACTGGTTTTGGAGCATCGATATTTTCCGACGCCGCTAAGTGTGTGTTGCTGTAGAATCCAGAGCGTCGGGAATGAGTCTCAGGTTATGAACGTGATTCCGTCCCTTACTGATCTCGGTGCTGCGGGTCAATCCCCTCTTTTGGCGAAGCCTGCCTCTGCGACGCCGGTCGTTACCGAGGGGAAGCGCCATACCGCGCTCGTACGCGTGAGTCACTGGATTACCACGGTCGCGTTTTTTTCTCTCCTGATCAGCGGAGGAGAGATCGTACTTTCGCATCCACGGTTTTACTGGGGTGAAACCGGCAACATAAACGTGCGCCCGTGGCTTAATCTTCACCTGCCATCGTCTCGGCGCATGGTCCCTACCGGTTACGGGTACGTGCTCCATGATCAGAACGGCTGGAGCCGCTATCTCCATTTTCAGGCGGCATGGCTCGCGGTCGCGACCGGTTTGACCTACCTCTTGTTCGGCTTATTCGCCGGGCACTTCCGCCGCAATCTGTTGCCCACGGGTTCCGATTTGTCTGTCAAGGGACTTTGGGATTCAATGGTTCGACATTTGCGTTTTGAACGACCAGACGAGAAAGAGGCATGGTCGTACAACGTGCTGCAGCGCCTGACGTATCTGCTGGTAATCTTCGTGCTCTTCCCCTTAATGATCTGGACGGGGTTAGCGATGTCGATGGGATTCACGTCGGCGGTCCCGTTGGCGGTTCGGCTTTTGGGGGGACAGCAGACGGCCCGCAGCATCCACTTCCTAGTGACCTTATTGCTCGTGCTGTTTCTGTTTATTCATGTGCTGATGGTTTTTGTTGCGGGATTCCGAAACCGCATGCGCGCAATGATCAGCGGCGGTGTTAACGTTTCGACTCGAGCGAAGTTATGACTAATATCTCTCGACGCAAATTTATCTTCACGGGAGTTGCTGCCGCAGCCGGTGCATCTGGTTTTGTGGTAGCTGCCAAAGTCATGCAACGTCAGGGGCTTATTCCTCCGGACGCAGCCGGCATCTACGGACCTGGAGAGACACTAACCTACGCGGCGCAGCGGCTTTTGAACCGACATTCCATGGCTCGTGAGTTCTCCCGTAGTGAGATTTCTAACAATCCATTCGCCAATGAAGTCGATCCCCTGGGTAACGAATTCAAACGACTCCAGGCAGGCGGTTTTGTCGACTGGAAGGTGACTGTAGACGGGATGGCAGCTCGCCCGGCCACGTTCTCGCTGGCGCAGATCAGAACTTTTCCCACGAGTACACAGATCACGATGATTGCCTGCGAAGAAGGATGGAGTTATATCGCAGAATGGGCGGGGGTACCACTCTCTTATATCCTGGATCGGGTTGGGGCGCTGTCGCAGGCTCGTTATGTAGTGTACCGCTCGATACAACCTGACTGGTGGGAGAGCATTGATATGACGGACGCCTTGCACCCGCAAACCGTCCTCGCTCACCGCATGAATGGGAACGAACTTCCTGTGCCGTTCGGAGGACCGTTGCGGCTACGAGTTCCACGGCAGCTTGGTTATAAGAACGTGAAATACATCGATCACTTGACGCTGACAGACAATCTCAAACCGTTTGGCAAGGGTTTGGGCGGTGCTAGCCCGGATAGCGGCTACGCATGGTACGCGGGTATCTGAGAGACCATCAACCGATTTAAAAACCGCCATATAAGTTTTTTCCGGCTGGCGCCCCGTCGAGATCCTCGACCTTGGGTCACCGCTGCGGTCATCTCTCTCCCTGGTTGCCGTCGCGGTGTAATTTTAACTACCACTTATTGGTCATAGCAGGTGGTATTACACCGGACGAGGCAGTCCAGCTCTGCGGTGGCTGGATTCTTACTTTTGATCGATCCCCGACAGACAACCCGCATGCGAGCAGATGATCGCGGAACGGACGTGCGCCGCCAAGTCCCTGCTCGACGCGTAGAGGAGATCTGCCCGCGGCGAAATTCCGTCGCGAGAATCCAACCCCACTTGACGGCGTTACTCTCGCTCGTCGGAGCGACCAAGGTAACAACCGCCTGGAGTTCGACCCGTTCCTGGTTCAACTCGCAACCAGCGCTGATCCAGCTCTCAAAGCCAGTTTGATGCGGTTTTCCAGTGGCCGACACAGGGTCAAGGAAAGCAGTCACCTGATGTTGAGCTATCCCTCCTTGCCATCCTGCACGATATCGTCAGCGTCGGCTGTATTCGGAACCCCTCGAACGGACAAAATTATAGCGGTCTCAGATATGACTTTATCAGCGTGTGGGACGCTTCTGTGTCGCCACAAAGAACTTTGATGATGAGCTCCCGGTCTCGAAGCTCACCGACAGTCTGAGTCTTCTGAACGATGTTCTGGCCGCGTGAACCAGCGGCAAGCAATGCCGCTTCGTCAATGGATTGGCGACGGCGCATGCGGGTTAATAGATAATATTTGGCTTACTCACGGCTTTATAGCGTTCACGGCGGAGCGGACGGGATGATTTCGCAAAAGTGGGCTTGGGTGGCGGCCACTCTGGACACGAAGCTCGATGAGGCTTTGTACGTTTGCGATCTGCTCGAGGCCGCCGGAGTTCCGGTCAATCTGCTTGATCTCTCTACCAAAGCACCCCCCTCCACTTCTTACCTGGCGCGACCAACATCGTCCCCCCGACTTCTGACATCGGCAGCTGAGATCGCTGCACATCATCCAAAAGGAGCAAGCGCAGTCTTCTGTGGCGAGCGAGGCGATGCGGTCGCGGCAATGGCATACGCTTTTGAACGTTTTGTCAAATCGCGACCAGACCTCGGAGGCATGCTAGGAATCGGCGGTTCCGGCGGCACAGCGATGATTACACGTGCCATGCGCGCCATGCCGATCGGACTTCCGAAGTTAATGGTCTCAACCATGGCGTCCGGCAATGTGGCTTCGTACGTCGGTGCCGGCGATATAACAATGATGTATTCCGTTACTGACGTGGCCGGTCTGAACCGTATTTCACGTCGTGTCCTGGGAAATGCGGCGCACGCCCTTGCGGGCATGATACTGCACGGGTTGCCCGTGGAAAGGCACGAGCGCCCAGCCCTGGGGCTCACCATGTTCGGCGTGACTACCCCTTGCGTTCAACACATGGTACGGCTGCTCAGCCCTCGCTTCGATTGTCTGGTATTTCATGCCACCGGCACGGGCGGGCAATCCATGGAGAAACTTTTGGACGATGGCCTCATCGCCGGGGTCATCGACATCACCACCACCGAAGTCTGCGATTACCTCTTCGGGGGTATTCTGGCCTGCACCGATGACCGCTTCGGTGCTGTGCAGCGCAGCCAGGCTCCATACGTGGGTTCCTGTGGCGCACTCGACATGGTAAATTTCGGCGCGATGGAGACTGTGCCGCTGCACTATCGCGCCCGCAAACTGTATCCACATAATCCGCAGGTCACGCTGATGCGAACCACAGTTGAGGAGAACGTTCAACAAGGTCGCTGGATCGCCCACCGGCTCAACCAGTGTGAAGGTGACGTGCGCTTTCTGCTGCCACTGGGTGGAGTTTCTGCGCTCGACGCACCGGGTCAAGCTTTCTGGGACCCAGATGCAGATGCCGCATTGTTTGAAACAATGGCGAACGAATTCAAAGAGACGGACCGCCGGAAGTTGGTGCGATTCCCACTGCACATTAATGATCCGAGCTTCGCGCAAGCTGGAGTGAAAGAGTTCTTAGGGATGGTTCGCCAGTGAAAGCTCCAGTTTTAAGGACAACCGATGCCGCGTTTTTCGCGTGAGCAGTTACGATCGAAATTTCAGAATATGGTTCGCAACCACCAACCCATCATCGGAGGCGGTGCGGGAACAGGCCTTTCCGCAAAATGCGAGGAGGCCGGCGGCATCGACCTGATCGTGATCTACAACTCTGGCCGGTATCGCATGGCAGGTCGGGGTTCGCTATCCGGCTTGTTGGCATATGGCAATGCCAACGACGTTGTGATGGAAATGGCGAAAGAAATACTGCCCGTCATCCATAACACGCCCGTGCTCGCCGGCGTCAACGGGACGGATCCTTTTTGCGTTTTCGACGTCTTGTTAAATGAGGTTGCCGCCGCAGGTTTTTCGGGTATACAGAATTTTCCGACCGTGGGTCTGATCGACGGAGTCTTCCGGCAGAACTTGGAAGAGACGGGGATGAGTTATGCTCAGGAAGTAGACCTGATCCGGCTTGCGCATGAGAAGAATCTGTTCACCACCCCCTACGTCTTTGATCCCCAGCAAGCCGAAGCAATGGCACAAGCCGGCGCTGATATTGTCGTCGCGCACATGGGCCTGACCACCGGTGGGGCGATCGGTGCGGGAACCGCACTCACACTCGAAGGATGTATCTCGCGCATCGATGCGATTGCGGAAGCAGTGCTGTCTGTGCGGGAGGATGTCATCGTCCTGTGCCACGGTGGTCCGCTTGCTGAGCCCGCAGATGTGGCTTGGGTGCTGACGAGGACACAGCACTGTCACGGATTTTATGGGGCAAGCTCGATGGAGCGGCTACCAACGGAAAAAGCCATCATGCGCCAAACGCAGGACTTCAAACAAATGCATTTCTAGCTGAGGGGACGAGCAATGGCAAACACCGTATATGTCAGTGATGTAATTGACGCACCCGTGGAAAAAGTTTGGAGCGTCATGCGCGACTTCAATGACATGCCGTCTTTTCACCCGGCGATTCGCAAGAGCATCATCGAGGGTGATGGCCCGAGTGACCGCGTTGGATGCGTGCGGCGCTTGACACTGATTGAAGGCTTTGTCCGGGAACGTCTGCTTTGCATGGACGACGGGAACTATTCATTCTCGTACGCGATTATCGAGGGCACTTTGCCGGTTCGTGACTACGTAGCCGGCGTCAGACTGCATCGGGTCACCCATGGTGATCGGACCTTTGCGGAATGGTGGGCCGATTTCGAAGTTGTCGGTGCTGATCGTGAAGCGACGGTCGCACAGATCGGAAACAACGTCTTTGCAGCCGGTTTCCGTGCGGTTGCGGCAAAGGTCGCCTGAGAGTTGGTGGGGCGATTCTCAACCACCAATCTCAGACAAGTCGGTTGGCACCCAATTGCCGCCGCATCTCTTTAGAGTACAGGAGCAACTCCCTCTTTGGGCAAACATGTGAATCCCTTGTTACTCCTTCGCTCTGGACAAATCGCAAGACGTAATGAAGCATTCCATCTGGTTGGCGATAGCGGTCCCAAGCCGTAAGTTTTTACACTTCGGTACGCTTAGTTTGGCAGCTATTAACCATTCAGAACTGCCTGGGCGCAATGTTAGGCTCTGCTATTAAGGCGAGAAGGACTGGTTACCTTTAATACCGTAAAACAATTGAACTTTGACATGCTCAGAATGAGGCACCGGGACCGGTTTGAGAGCTGACCAGAACTCGTCGATCAATCTTTCCGATCCCCCGCGATCGAGAACCACGGGACACAAGTCGCGCCACGTAGCGCTGCTCAGTAACGTGCCCTTGCTCGGCCGGACCGCACTGGCATCACAGATCCAGCAGGTTGCTTCAGAGGCTGTACCTCCGCACGCGGAGTATCCTAACCTGATCGCCTTTCTGCAGTTCTGGAAGTGGTTTGTTCCTTACGTTCGCGATTGTATTCATCGCAAAGCACCATACGAGACCTATTCCGTCGATAGAACCGGAATTTTTCCAGTCTCCCTTCCTCAGGAAGAGAAGTCGCTAAGGATTGCGATCGCAGCAGACTGGGCCACTGGCACGCTTGAGGCAGAAACGGTAGCCGAGAACATGAAAGCCTCCAACCCCCACTGCACGGTGCATCTCGGCGATGTTTACTACATGGGTGAAGCCAGCGAGATCAACGAGAACTGCCTGGGCCAGCCGACAGCAAAATACCGGGGTGTCGAATGGCCCCCGGGTTCGCTCGGCAGCTTTGCGCTTATGGGCAACCACGAAATGTATTCCGGCGGACAGGGATACTACGGAAGGTTCCTGAAGACGCTCGGACTCTTGAAACCGGACAAGTCGGTCAAAGACCCGCAGAGCGCCGGCTACTTCTGTCTCGACACGGGTCATTGGCAGATGCTGGGCCTCGATACCGGGTATCATTCCGGCGGAATGCCGGCGCTTGCAGCCGTGCCGCTGGTGAACAGGATTCCGTTTCTCAATGTGGACGCGCGCTTTGATGACAAGATGATGGCCTGGCTGGGGCGCACAATGCGGGTTCTACAAAGTAACGGAACCAAGAAACCCGTAATACTGCTTACCCATCATCAGCCAGTCAGTTCTTTTGAGCATGCCTTCATCAAGCCTGCCAAGCAACTGGCGCGGGCAGGGCTCTTCGATGGTCAGGAACTGGTCTGGCTCTACGGTCATGAGCACCGCCTGACGGTTTACAAGAAGCGGGTTATCGCGGGTAGCCTGAATGTCTACCCACGGTGCATCGGTCACGGTGGCATGCCGATCAGAGTTACAGTTGTCGATCGACCGAAACCAGAGATTCTGTATTACGATCCAAGGCAGCATCCGATCGATAAGAACGATCCTGACACGATGGTGGGATATAACGGCCATGCGGTGCTTGTCTTCCATGGCAAAAATCTGACCATCGAATATCACGACGTAGTTGACAACCATGTTTTGCTCACGGAAACGTTCACGCCGGATGCTTCGGGCTCGATTCAATACTCCTCCTCGAAAGCGGCGGACAGCCCAATATCTGGATCCGAATAGGAATGCCGGTTACCTAGCCCCATACACTTTAAGACTTTTGAATCCACCTGTGGAGGCTCAAAGGTATGTATGCCAGAAAGGGCGATGGCCGGCCATCCATTTGTTTAAGCTCAAGGTTAACCATGGCGGCGAAAACCGGTTCAGACATTGACGAGAGGAGTCGAGAGGGGCACAACAAAACTTCAGGAGACTCCTGGACGCTGCGATGGACTAAATTCAGCCATTTGCATAGTTTAACTTGATGGGCGGAATGCGCACGATCGTGTTCATCTGGACGAGCTTGCTCTTAGGTGCAGCAATGACCTTTGCTCAAACTGATGAGATCCAGGTCTACGATGCGGAAATCGAGAACCCCGGTGTATTCAGTCTGATGGTTCACAATAACTTTACACCAATGGGCCGGAAGACTCCCGCATTCCCCGGTGCCATAATCCCCAACAATTCAGTCAACGGCGCCGCCGAATGGTCGTATGGCGTGAATCCCTGGTTTGAGCAGGGCCTTTATCTTCCCGTGTACAGTTTTTACTCAGCCGGCCGTGGCGCGACCATCAATGGCTTCAAAATTCGCGAACTGTTCGTCCGCCCTAATGCTCGCGATCACATGCTCTTTTATGGGGTAAATTTCGAGTTCAGCGTGAATGCCAACTACTGGGAGTCTCGACGTATAACCTCTGAGATTAGGTCCATTCTAGGTTTACACCTGCATCGGGTGGACTTGATTTACAACCCCATCTTGGACACTGATTATACGGGCGGTCCGGGGAATCTACAGTTTGTTCCCGCCAGTCGGGTCGCTTACAACTTCAGTAAGAGTTGGGCGCTTGCAGGCGAGGAATATGCGGATTTCGGCCCGCTGCGGCATTTCGTTCCGGCAAACCAGCAGTTTCACGAGATCTGGGCGGTTGTCGACCACAGCAGTAAAGTCGTGAATGTTGAAACCGGCTTCGGCGTGGGGGTATCCGGGGGAGCTGACCGACTAACGTTTAAGTTGATGCTCTCGCGCGAATTAAATCCTCGACCTCAGCCCTGATCGCGAAGCCGCAATCGATGCCTTATCTTAGACAATGGGTTAGCGCCCTAGCAGCGAACGATTTTGGGGCTCTGTAAGCCTCGAGTCGCATTGCGCGTATCCACAACGAGCTTTGATTCGCGCACAATACGTTCGTAATCGTAGTCGGAGTGGTCGGTGACGATTACGACACAGTCATATTGGGCGAAATTATCGAGTGGCGCGCACTTCATTTGCAGGTCATATTTCCGCCCCCGTCCTACCTGTGGGAAATAGGGATCGTGGTAGCTGACCTGCGCGCCTTCCTTCTGCAATAGCTCGATGATAGTCAATGCCGGCGATTCACGCAGATCATCGATATCTTTCTTGTAAGCTACGCCTAGAACCAGGACCTTGGAACCGTTGAGCGCTTTCCGGTGTTGATTCAACGCGCGCGCGACGGAATCGAGCACATGGTACGGCATGTTGGAATTGATCTCTCCCGCCAGCTCGATGAAGCGGGTATGAAAGTCCCACTCCTTGGCCTTCCAGGAAAGATAAAAGGGATCGACGGGGATGCAGTGTCCGCCCAGTCCCGGTCCAGGATAGAAGGGCTGAAATCCGAAAGGTTTAGTGGAGGCGGCGTCGATGACCTCCCAAATATCAATACCCATGCGCAGAGAGAGCAACTTGAGCTCATTCACCAATGCAATATTGACGCAGCGATAGATGTTCTCGAGCAGCTTAGTCATCTCGGCCGCCGCCGGCGTTGACACCCGCACGGTGCGATTAAAAATTCGACCGTAAAGCGCGCCCGCGAGCTCCGACGCCTGAGGATCGAGGCCGCCGACGACCTTTGGAATATCCCGGCGGGCAACTGACTGATTCCCCGGATCCTCGCGTTCGGGCGAAAAAGCAACAAAGAAGGACTTCTCGTCCTCTCCGCCGCGAGAGGCTTTCAATCCGCCCGTATTTCCCTTTTCAAGGATCGGCACCAGCACTTCTTCGGTGGTTCCGGGATAGGTTGTGCTTTCGAGAATGATTAGATGACCGGCTCGCAAGTGCGGTGCAATCGATTCGGCGGTGCCGCTGATGTAGCTAAGGTCCGGTTCGTGATATTCGTCGAGCGGCGTAGGAACGCAGATTATGACTGCGTCCATGTGCTCGAGCTGAGCATAATCGGAGGTTGCGGAAAAACCCTGGCCACGGGCGCGCTGGATTTCAGGCTCGGTAATCCGGAATATATACGAGCCTCCGCCGTTGAGCGTTGCCACCTTCCGCCGGTCAATGTCGAATCCGGTTACGGGGAACCCCTGCTCGCTATACAGGAGAGCTAAAGGAAGCCCTACGTAACCCAGTCCGATGATGGCCACTCTTGCCTGGCGCTGCTCAATCTTGTTCTTTAACTCAGTAAAGTGCGTCGTTGAAACCGGTTGACTGCTCATAGGATTTTCAGAAATTTGTTCAGATTCTAGCATGTGATTCATTACCCACCAGGTGACCTTCGTGCAGACACGAAGCGGTTGCTAACTCCTCAAATCGTCAAAATCCTTCGCCTACCAGGCTCTCGAGGCTGATTGAACCATGGGTTTTGGTTTCTCCCACCATTTTTTCGACGTATTTGGCTATGACATCGATTTCGAGATTCACTGGCTCCCCCGGTTTGAGTGAACAAAGATTGGTTGCCTCGGCCGTATGTGGAATTATCGCAACCCGTACTTGCATGCCATCGATGGCTGCTACCGTCAAGCTGATGCCCTCGATGGCCAGCGAGCCTTTGGGAACGATGTAACGGGCCAATTGAGAGGGAACGGTGATGGTAAGCCAGTAATCATTTGCGCCTGCAATGGGCATGAGGGATAGGAGAGTGCCGATGCCGTCTACATGGCCTTGTACGATGTGGCCGTCAAACCTGCCGCTCGCTTTCAGGGGCAGTTCGAGGTTTACCAGTGCGCCGGGTTTGAGACGTGAAAACGAAGTGCGCATCCAGGTTTCCTGAGCCAGGTCGGCGTCGAAGGAACGCTTCCGGACGGCTGTAGCCGTCAGACAGGCGCCGCTTACGGCGATGCTTGAGCCCCGCTTAAGTTGCGAGGGGAGCCGCACGGCAGAAACTGTCAACCGGCGTTGTTTATCCGTTTTCCGGATGGCGGCGACTTGTCCCACTTCTTCTATGATTCCGGTGAACATAGCAGGTGTAAAACGAAGAACGCGCTCGCTTGAGCCGTCTTAGTCTATATGGGGATCCCTTAGATATCCTTCCACGGCAAAATCTTTCCCGAAGCGGTGCAGCCGCAGCAACTTCAAGTGTGCGGCATCGCTGAGACGGAGAAACCCCGCTGCCGCGTACGATATGGAATCGCTGCCGCCCAGAATTTTGGGGGTGTAATAGAAAAAGACCTTATCGGCAATAGCCGAGACCAGCGCTGCCCCGTTCACCATTGCGCCGCCTTCGATCACCAGACTGGTGATCTCACGCGCGGCCAAACGTTGCGCCACGACTCGCAGGTCAGGACGACCATCGCCACCGCCCGCGACCTCCTCTACCTGAATTCCGCGCTCTTGAAGCTTCAGCTTTTTCGTGTCTTCGGCTAGCGAGCAAAAAACAACGACGTCGTCGTTAGCCGTTTCCACTACCCGGGAATCAGGGGGCAGGCGCAAATGAGAGTCGACGACCACGCGCAGAAGCGGCCTTCTTCGCGCCCGTCCACTCCGGTCCGTCAACAAGGGATTGTCTTGAAGGATAGTTCCTACACCTACCAGAATGCTGTCGTGCTCATGCCGGAGCTCCTGCACATGAGCCCGCGCTTCCTCCCCGGTGATCCAGTTCCCAGCCGCCTGGGGGGTGGCTCGCGCGCGATGTGAGGCAACATCTGCCGGTGGAGGCGCGATCTTGCCGTCGAGTGTCAGGGCTCCCTTAAGGGTCACGAGCGGCATACGATGGCGGATGTACTTCGCGAAGGCGTCGTTCAATGGGCGGGCATCTTCTTCGAGAACTCCCGAAGTGACGTCGACCCCAGCTTGGCGGAGCCGTTCAAATCCCTGCCCCCTGACCAGGGGATTGGGATCGGCCATGGATGCCACCACACGCCTTATTCCGGCAGCGATCACGGCTTCGGCGCATGGACCGGTACGCCCATAATGGGAGCAGGGCTCAAAATTTATATACAGCGTTGAGTTACGGGCCTTTTCCCCCGCCTGCTCAATAGCCTGAATCTCGGCGTGTCTTACTCCAGCGTAGGTGTAAAATCCCTCGCCGACTATGTGCCCGCCTGCGTCGACCAGCAGCGCTCCCACGTTGGGATTGGGCGATGCCAGCGCAAAACTTTTCTCGGCCAACTCAAGGGCACGCCGCAGATAGCGCCGATCGATTTCAAGACGCGTGTCCACAGATGAAGATCGTACTCAGGCGAAAAGCGAATCCACGAACTGTTCGCCATCGAATGGCAAAAGGTCAGCAGGCTTTTCACCCACGCCCACGTACCGCACCGGGAGACCCAGTTCGCGAGCTATAGCGATGACGACGCCGCCCTTCGCGGTGCCGTCTAGTTTGGTGAGCACGACGCCGGTTACAGCCGCCGAGTCGGTGAACTGCTTTGCCTGTTGCAGCCCGTTTTGCCCCGTGGTGGCATCAATTACCAGCAGCACCTCGTGGGGAGCTCCGGGGATCAGTCTCTGTGCGGTGCGTCGCATCTTTTCGAGTTCTGCCATGAGGTTGGATTTTGTATGTAGCCGGCCGGCGGTGTCCACGATAACGCAGTCGGTATGGTGCGCATTCGCCTTCTGCAAGGCGTCGAACAGAACCGCAGCCGGGTCGCCCCCGGCTCTGGTGCGAACCGTTTCCGTGCCCGTGCGCTGTCCCCAGATTTCCAGCTGTTCGATGGCGGCAGCACGAAAGGTGTCGGCCGCGCACAAAAGCACGGTCTTTCCGTCGGAGCGAAGCGATTGTGCCAGCTTGCCAATGGTCGTGGTCTTGCCGGTGCCGTTCACCCCGACTACCAAAACGACTTCGGGAACGCCTGCCGGTCTCTCCACGGGAGGGGTATTGGCCGACTTCAGAATCGTCAACAACTCTTCTTTGAGCAAGCGTTTGAGCTCCTCCACATCCCTGATCTGCTTGCGATCGGCCCGTTCGCGCAATTTACCGAGCACTTCTTGGGTGGTGGCAGAGCCCAGATCGGCCCCGATCAGCGTAGCCTCGAGATCGTCCAAGGTATTGCGGTCGATTTCCTTGCTAAAAGCGACGGCCTCTTCAATGCGCTCGCTCAGATTTTGCCGCGTGCGCGAAACCGCCTCTTTCATTCGCTCGAAGAGGCCGGCCTTTTTCTCCGTGTTGCCAAAAAGAGTCTGAATCATTGCAGGAGCTGACAGCTTTAATTATAACGATGCCGAACGAAGGAAGCCGAGCCAGGGACGAAGAGAGGATTAAGTGCGTTCCATTTCGATCGTGGCGTTCGCTTTTTTGTCGGCACCGGCGCCGGCTGAAACCGCCGCTGCAGCCACCGCCCCGGGTTTTCGAAGCTGAATCTCGCCACGCTGATAGACAGCCTCAAGCGCGGCGACCGCTGAGGCGTCGAGCCGCTTGCCGGAGAGCGAGCGGATGATACACAATGCGTCTTCCGCGTTCCGCTCCTGCTGGTACGGACGGGTAGTGGTCAGTGCATCGAAGGTATCCGCCACGGCAATGATTCTCGGAAGTAGCGGTATGTCTTCTCCCTTGAGGCCATAAGGGTATCCCCGGCCGTCGAGCGATTCGTGATGAAGTTCGATCCCGGGCAGCATTTCTTTCAGCTGGGCGACCGGCCGAAGGATGGTTGCGCCCTTGGTTGTGTGGGTTTTCATGATGTCGAATTCTTCCGCCGTCAGAGCGCCCGGCTTTTTCAGAATTCGGTCCTCGATACCGATTTTTCCCACATCGTGCAGTTGTGCGGATACCCGAACGATCTCTTGCGCGTCTTCGGAAAGAGCCATTTCCTTGGCCATAAGTACCGAATACCTGGTCACGCGGTCAGAGTGGCCGCGCGTGTAAGGATCTTTTTCGTCCACCGCTCCAGCCAGCATCTGGATGGAGCTCATAAACAGTTGCCGGTTCTCGGCGGCGGCTCGTTTCAAGTCCTCGATGAAATGCTCGAGTTCCTGAGACATGAAGTTGAAAGTAGAGGCCAATTCGCCGATTTCCGTGCGGCTGTTGAGCGTGACCCGCTGGGAGAAATCTCCGCGTGCAATGGCCCGGCTTGATTCGGTCAAGATTTCGACCGGGTTGGTGATTCTTCGGGCGGCTACAATTCCCACCGCGGTGCTGACTATAACGGCAAAGATGGCCAGCAGCCGTGCCGTGCGCTGCATCTCGTAAACGCTACTATAGGCATCGGCTCTGGGTTTCTGGACCACCACCGCCCAGTTCAGATTGCTTACCGGGCTGTAAGTGCCTAACATAACGGTGCTCTTGTTTCCGCTCCCAGCGCGAAATTCAAGTGTTGCCGCCACCATTTGTGCTTTACCGCCCTGCTCGACGAAATTGCGCACGATTTCGACGCCTGACATGTCCTGACCGGTGGCATAGCCCGGTTTTGCTCCTGCTACCAGGCGCCCCTGGCTATCCACTACGTAAGGCGTGAGTCCGTTGCGGTCGATTTCCTGCAGGCGACGAGTAAGAAACTCCAGATCGAAGGCGGAGGCGATCATCCCCAGGAACCGCTTGTCGTAGGTTACCGGGGCGCTGACCACCATCAGGGTCCGTGAGGTCCTCCCGTTCCCCACGACCAGTGGTTGCCCGTAATACGCTCGAGAGTCTCGGGCCGCGGCGAAAGCCCTCTCCAGTTCGCGCTCGAAGAAAGCATCGGGTTCGATGCGGCCCGCAGAGATGCCCTTTCCTTCTGCATTGAGTAGGGTGGCATAGTCGACAAGCTGCGATGAGGAAACGAAATTTTCCAGCAGGGCCCGCAATTCCGGTGCCTTGACGTTCTCACCAGCTAAGTCCCCTCCGCTGGCCACCTGCAGAGCGGAAGCCAGGTTTGCCTGCATGAGGCGAAATGACTCCTGATGCTGGGAAATATCGTCAGCTATCGAGCGCGTGACCGTATTCTGAAGGAGCCGCTCATTGGTGATTAGACGTTGGCCATTGATGGACTGGACTAGCGCCGAGTAGATGAACATGGGCACCACGCTGATCAGTACCAGCACGCTGAGAATGACGTACAGAATCGGTATGCGGCTTGGTAGGAATTTTTTGAACAAGCGTCTCCCCGCGCCTGATCACACGAGCGCCCTTCTGAACATCAATTCTAAGTTGAAGTGCGAGCCAGAACGGCAGTTTGCGGTAGGGGTTTCGTTACCAAAGTATCGGCACCTGTGAAAATTTCGTGCACAAATGGCACGATTACCACAGATTGGCAACTTGCAGTTCGCTTTTAGAGCTGCGGGTCATCAGTTCGTGGATGGCTTCGCGTGGAGATCTGCCTTCGTTCAGGATTGCATACATTTGCTCGGTGATCGGCATCTCCACCTGGCGGGCACGTGCGAGGTGTACCGCGGCATCGGTAGTAAAAACTCCTTCCGCTACCATCCCGTGCATGCTATCAATGATCGCAGGCAGCTTACGGCCCCGGCCCAGTTCCACCCCAACGCTGCGATTGCGTGAAAGCGCCCCGGTGCAGGTCAGGACCAAGTCTCCAAGTCCCGCTAGTCCCGCCATGGTTTCTGCGCGCCCTCCACAGGCAACAGCCAGGCGGGTGATTTCGGCCAGTCCCCGGGTGATGAGCGCGGCAACAGAATTATGTCCCAAATCAAGGCCGTCGCAGACGCCAGCCGCAATGGCGATAATGTTCTTCAAGGCGCCGCCCAGTTCAACCCCGACGAGATCGCCATTTGTATAAACCCGAAACGCGGGGTCGCTGAATCCCAACTGCACGGCGCGAGCCAGGAGTTCGTCTTTCGAGG
>JAFAWX010000003.1 GCA_019241535.1 Acidobacteriota bacterium
AGTTGCAGGAGTCCGTCTTCGTTAGGAAATTGCTGGACCGCAGCTTGGGCCAGCTTACATGCCAGAGAAGGATCTGAGGCGTCGAGCGCCGCCACAATCTCGACCCTGGCTTTTTTCACCGCTCGTCGGCGTTGCTCCTGCTCCTGGCCAGAGACAGCCAAGGCCATGAGATCTCGGATTTCGGAAGCCCCGGGATTCAGATTCTCAGCCTTCTTCACCGCTTCCAGCGCCTCGGCGAATTTGCGCTCGGACACATGTCGGCGCGCAAGCGCGAGCAGTTCCTGCACCCGCCGTTCCTGCTCGCGTTCGGCAACTTTATGAGCAATCTGAACATTGAGCGACTTGGCGCGTGCAGCATCTGGGTCCAGCTCAAAGGCTTCGTCCACCGCGCGGCTCGCGCCTTCCAAGTCCCCGGCCGAGTACGCCCGCTCGGCGCGGCTCAACACTTCATGGATCTTTTCCCTGCCCGAGCGCGCTGCAATCACCTGATCGCGAACGGCCTGCAGCTCTGTATTGGTGTTGTCGAGCCGGATGGCTTCTTCCAGGCAGCTTAGTGCTTCACCGAACTGCTTCTGTTCGAAAGCCTGCTCCGCCTGCGCGCGGAGATTCCGAGCACGCTGCTGGCCCTGCTTCTTGGCGATCGCCTGCACCACCTGGCGCATGAGCTCATTAGCGCGTACGTGCTGGCGTTCGATTTGCAAAACATTGAGCAGTTCCTGCTTGGCCCGGTCCAACTGACCGTCGCGCAGCCGTCGCTCTGCCCGACTGATGTATTCACCGAAAAGACTGCTCTTGAGCTGTTCTTCGACTTCCAGTAATTCGAAGGAGAACTCGCTGGCCGACGCGTAACGTTCGTTCCGCTCCTTAGCGAGTGCACGCGCCACGATGTGGTCGAGGGCAGGGGGATAACCCTGAATGAACTGGCTCAGAGGCGGAGCGGGGCTGCCGACGATCAGATTGAGCGTCTGCGCGATTCCGGCGCCCTTGAAAGGAAGCTTCGATGTGAGCAACTGGTAAAGTACCACGCCCGTCGAAAAGATGTCGCTGCGTCCATCCAGGTCCACGTTGTTGATCTGTTCTGGGGACATATAGTGGAAGCTGCCCACCAGCTGGCCGGCACGGGTGTGACGAGAATGCCCCAGCCGGGCAATGCCGAAATCTACAATCTTCACGCTTCCATCTTCGAGGACGACGATATTGGCCGGCTTGATATCCCGATGGATAATGCTCGGCTGGCGTGAGTGGGCATATTCCAAACCGCTGCAGATCTGCCTGACACAGTTGATCTTTTGCAGCATCGTGATGGTTTCTGTCGCCAGCATCGACTCTAGACTCTGACCATCGAGGTACTCCATTACCAGGTATGGACTTCCTTCGAAATCGCCCAGATCGTAAACGATGACAATGTTAGGGTGGCGAAGACTGGCGGTGAACCGGGCTTCTCGGTAGAAACGTTTTAGCAGTTCTCCGTGCTCGGCCGCCGCGCCGGTCAACATTTTGATGGCTACCAACCGGCCCAGAGCGCGGTCCACTGCCTTATAGACCACACCCATTCCCCCTCTACCGATTCGATCCACAACATCGTACTTACCGATCGTCTTGGGGGCATTCGCTTCCATGATAGAAGGTCCGTGCCGGGGAAACTGAGATCCCGGCTCCAGTTCAAGCTCGGCCTGCGCCGTAAAATTCGCCGAATACTACGGCCGCAATTCGGGAATTCACAACGTTGTATTGATGACAGCATACTCCTGCCCCGGCCCTTTGTGCTGATGACGATTGCCTGCCCCTCTCGGTAAAGGGGCAACTTCGGTTGGTTGAAACGTGTCACACCAAGAGTGGAGGACAAAACGGTTTCGCAAGCTTTGCCTCCGCTAACAATTGGGCTACCCTTCAAGTCAGGCAGAATACCAGCGCAGGGCGGTTTGCCTCAGCGCGGGGGCCACCTTACACACTCGCGCCAGTACGGCTGTCACCTCCATCTCATCTGGTGTTGGCAGGCTCTGTGGCTTCGGGGCGGATCAAAGTCCCGAGACCTCGATGCGCGGGTTTGGACTATCCATACGGATAGATCGCCTGCTCCGAAAGTTAGCAGTTTGATGCCGACGGCCTGGACGTCGTGGCTACGTCAAGCCTTCTAGATCAATACGCTCAATACATTCGTAGTCGCGCCACATGCCTTTCCGTGTGGCGCGAGAATTGCCTTAGTCAAGTGCGATAGCAGGCCGACTAGCAGCGGAGGTGACTTATAAACCGGGTTTGCGGAATTTGCGAGTATCGCGGGAATATTGCCGACGCTCCGGAATTCCTTTCTTGCCACGGCGCCGATGCAATTCGACGGTTGGTATGGAGTCGCGAGCGTGAAGACCAGGCAGCAGCT
>JAFAWX010000111.1 GCA_019241535.1 Acidobacteriota bacterium
CATGCGCTCGTGGGAGGCGCTCTGTTCAACCTGGCTAACCTGCTGCTCGTGGCTGCCATCGATATGGCCGGCCTGGCGGTCGCCTTCCCGGTTTCGATCGGCATTGCTCTGGTCGTGGGCGTGGTTTTGAGTTACGTGCTGCAGCCAAAGGGCAATGCCCTGCTGCTGGCGCTCGGCGTGCTGAGCGCGCTGCTGGCAGTTATTTTGGACGGTAAGGCGTATGGCAACCTCCCAACTGCCGGCCGCTCCGTCTCCGGGAAGAGCTTGATCACCTGCGTAGTTTCCGGCATCTTGATGGGCCTCTGGGCACCTTTCATGACCCATGCCATGACCCGCGGTAATCCTCTCGGACCCTACAGCGCGGCCGTGTTTCTGACGCTCGGAGCGCTGCTCTCCTGTTTTATCTGGAACATCTATTTCATGAAACACCCGCTGGTGGGCGAGCCGGTGAGCCTTGCAGGATTGCTGCACGCTCCTCCGTCCGGACACCTCTTGGGACTTCTTGGGGGATTTATCTGGGGCACGGGCACAGTCTTCAATCTGGTCGCCGCCAGCTTCACGGGGGTAGCGATTTCTTATGCCATCGGCCAATCGGCACCCATGGTTGCCGCTCTTTGGGGGGTGTTGGCGTGGCATGAGTTTAGAAATTCTGGGCCTCGCGCCAAAGCTTACCTGGCACTCATGTTCGTGTTTTATGGTCTGGCAATTCTGTGCGTCGCCCGAGCGTCTGGTTAGCATGCTGCATGATAGTGGTCTAACCGCTTGGACTTTTTATGAAGGCTGCCTGTATTCAACTCTGGCTTTTCGCACTGCTGCTGGTCAACTGTTTTTGCGCCTGGGCCCAGGAACCGCGAAAGATCATCATCGATCAAGACGGCGCGGGTCCCGGCGGCACCGATCAACAATCCATCCTCCTGCTGATCCAGTCCCCAGATACTCAGGTGCTGGGCATCACCCTGGTAACGGGCGACCAGTGGCTCAAAGCCGAAGTGGCGCACACTCTCCGCATGCTCGAACTGATCGGACGCACCGACATTCCGGTACTCTCCGGTGCCGAATATCCACTGGTACGGCGAAAACAGGAGACGGAGCTCTGGGAGCGGAATTACGGCTACTTCGCCTGGTTAGGCGCGTGGACACCCAAACTCTATCATCCGCCCGACGAGCTGGGAGAAATGCCTGAAGGGAAACCCGACACGAAACCTGGGAACGAAGATGCCGCTCATTTTCTGATCCGCATGGTCCGGAAGTTCCCGCATGACGTGACTATTTACGAAGGCGGACCGATGACCAATCTGGCTCTTGCGCTTTCCATCGACCCAGAATTCGCAGGGCTCGCGAAAGAACTGGTATTCATGGGTGCAAGCCTTAGCCCGGTGACCGCCGACCCCGAGTTCGTCAATACACCGCGACGCGAGTTCAACCTCTGGTTTGATCCGGAAGCGGCTCACAACGTTCTCGGAGCGGCGTGGAAAAGGATTGTCTGTACGCCTGTCGATATTTCTGTGAAGACAGAATTTACGCCGCAACTGCTCGACCGCATCAGATCCGGTCGGTCGCTCGCGGCGCGCTACGTTGGGCAATATGCCCGGCGGAACGCGCAATATAACTACTTGTGGGACGAGCTGGCTGCGGCTGCCTGGCTCGATCCGCACCTGATCACAAAAACGGAAAGCCGGTTTATGGACATCGATCTCGCCCATGGCGCGGGGTACGGCAATACCCTGACGTGGACGGCCCAGGACAGGCCCAAAGTTCCCGCGGGCCAGGTTGAAGTACAATTCGATCTCGATACCGAAAGGTTTTACAACCTGTTCGTGCAGCTGCTGACCGCTGCCACACCGCCCCGCCCTTAAGGCGCGCCTTATCAAACAAAGGCCGAGGTGGCCGCTACCCACCCAATTTTTCAAGCATCTGCTGCGCCAGGGCGTGGTTAGGATGCTGCTTGAGAAGCTGCAGCAAGACGGTGCGAGCTTTATCGGGAGCCCCTTGTAAGACGTAGACGCGAGCCAGATTCAAATACGATTGATCGAATGCTGGGGCAATGCGAATGCAGTCTTCAAAGCTCTTGATGGCTTCATCCGGCCGTTGCGTCCTGACGTAAAGAATCCCAAGGTTGTTCAATGCCTCCGGATAAAGCGGGCGAAACTGCAATGCCCGCTCTAAATAGTCGTACGCGCGCGAAGTGTCATTCAGTTGCGCATAAGCCATGCCCAGGCTGTAATTTGCCTCCGGATCCTGGGGACCGACGGCCACGGCGCGCTCCAGAATCTTGCGCGCTGGATCCCACTGACCCTGTTGGCGGTAGACATTGCCGAGGTTGGTCAGGGCAATCAGGTAATCGGGACTAAGCCGCAATGCCTCCTGGAAGTAGCCTATGGCATCGGAGCCGTGTCCTTCCCGCGCCAGCAAAAGCCCGAGGTTATTCAGGATGCTGGGCAGAGTATTAGGATAACTGGGTTTGAGTTTCCGAGCCCGTTCAAACCAATCACGCGCCTCCCGGTTTCTCTGTTGTTCGAGGTAGACGCTGCCCAGGCCATACGCGGACTCGGCGCTCGATGGATTGTCGCGCAGAGCACGCTCGAAAGATGCCCCTGCCTGCTCGTAATAACCCCGCTGAAAAAATACCGAGCCGTAGGAAAGGTAATTGCGCTGAAAATCAAAGCCCTGGGCTACCCCAGAAAATGGCAGGCCTCGAGCCAGCCGTTCGGCGTCAGTGCCGGGTATGTTGCGGGCATCTTCCTCTATCTGCCCCGGATTGACAAAGCCCTGATAGATCTTGACTACTTCGCCCTGCCCGTTGATCAGGAACGATGTTGGAAGGCTGAGGTCCCGATGACGGTCAAAGAGGTAGCGATAAAGAATGTTGTAAATGGCGGCCAGCTCATCAGATGCCTGTACCACAGGAAACCGGAGATCTTGCTTCGCGGCCCAGGCTCGAAAGGTTTCTCCTGGTTGAGCGTCGCCAACAACGAGCGCCAGAAGAGTGAGACCGCTGCTTGCCCAGCGCTCGTGAACCTCGCTGAAGGTCTTTAGGTCTTTCTGCGATGCGGGTGAGTGTGCGCTGCACAAATTGAGCAGCAGCGGCTTGCCGCGGAAGCTTGCAAGATCGAGTTTCTGTCCGCTCAGATCGACCAGAGAAAAATCCGGCGGGCTGATCGGGGCGAGCAACCAGGTCTCGACTGTCGACGGCAGAAGCTCATGCTCGGCTTTCCTGCTCAGCTGGGCGCGTTGCGACTGGCTTCCGCCACTTGCCGAGTTGGCGCCTTTCGGCAGCTGAGGACGCGACGCCGACGTTGGCTGGTTGAAAGGTTCGAGCCGCGGCTCGGCTCCCTCCTCAAACAATATCCTGTGATTCAGGGGAAGGCCATGGAATTCCTGTACTAGGCCGCTTGGCCAGCGCACCGACGCTTCTACCCCACCAGTGGCATGTCCTAGGCCAAAAAATAGCTCTTTGCTGTGCTGCGAAAGGAATCCCGACCCGGCCGCGAGCGCGCGCACCTGGCGGCCCTGCTCGGTCTTCACCGTAACCACTGCCCCAATTGCATCGCGATTGCTCCTGGTGCCTCGGAGGCGGAAACTGATCGAGGGAGGCAAGTCTCCAATTACGTTACGCAGGAGACGCAGCTGGGGAGCGTTGCGATTTTTTAGAAATACTTCCAGGCGACCGTCGTGATCAAAGTCAGAAAGGGCAAAGGATCTGCCGTCCTCGACAAAGTCAAGGTCTACGGCACCGGAAACATCGGAAAATGTTCCATCGCGGTTATTGGCATAAAACATGTTCCGTTCGTATCCGCTCCAAGTACCATCCGCGCGAATGAGCTCGTTAATCGCATCCCACCCCTGTTCGTAATTGTAGGAGGGTTTACCTTCGTCAGGAGAGTTGGCAACAACTTGCCGCCAGAAAAAACTGTTCAGATCTTCACGCGACCCGCCCGAAACCATACCGTTCGCGATATAGAGATCCGGAAATCCGTCGTGGTCAAAATCCCAGGCATCGCTTGACCAGGCCCAGCGCCCGACGCCCGTATCCGTCGATCGCGTTTTATCCGCAAAGGAATCCCCTTGGTTGTGAAACAACGAATTGCCCATCGCGTGTTTGCGGTAAAGCGCACGCACTTCTTTGGGTGCCTGCGACTGGAATTTTGGCTGCGCCGCTACGCGCTCGCCGGCCGCCGTCCACATATCGGCAACGTACAAATCCTCGCGGCCGTCGTTATCGTAATCGAGCCAGCAGCCGCTCATGCCTGCCCCGACGTCTTCGGTACCGGTTTGTGCCGCGACGTCGGTGAAGGTGCCGTCACCATTGTTGCGATAGAGATTCTTTCTTCCGAAGTCGTTGACCACGTACAAGTCCGGCCAGCCGTCAGAGTTATAGTCTCCCCACGCACAGCAAAAACTGTAGCGGGTATTATTGCGATCGAGGCCTGTCGCAGCGGTTACGTCCGAAAAGCTGCCATCGCGGTTATTGCGCAGCAGGAAATTGGGCGGTCCATTCTCAGCAGCATAATAAGGAGACGGATATTTGTACTGCCCCGCACCCTGGTAGTAGATGTAAAGGCAAAAATAGATATCCAGCCAGCCGTCGCGGTCATAATCGGCAATGGCCGCGCCCGCAAATGTACCTTGCGGAGGGTTGGCGAATTTAAATGCATCGGGCTTCAGATGGAATTTTCCCCCGCCCTGGTTAAGGAACAGCAAGGGGCCGCTCGTGCGGACCACGATCAAATCCTGGCGGCCGTCGTTATCGACATCGGCGAATAGTGCGCATGAGGTATTTTCAAGAATTCCTACCCCCGCAGAATCCGTTATGTCTTCGAAGGTCCCGTCACCGCGGTTGCGATAGAGACGGTTGGGCAGGCCGGCGGGCTGGCAGATGTAGAGATCGTCGAACCCGTCGTTGTCTATATCGCCAATCGACACGCCGTTGTGCCCGTAAACGTCAATTCCGCAGGCACCGTCCAGAAGGGTGCGCCAGTAATCGCTTCCATGAAGCAACTGGGCAGAGTAGGACGAAGTGCCGGAAAATGCCGTCGCGCTGATATCTTCAAAAACGGGATGGGAAGAGCGGCTGCGGGTTTCACCTAGAACTCTCCATCTTCGAAGCCATAAGGATTGATCGGTCGACGAGGTCCCATTTACCTGCCGCCACTCCATGTCCGAGAAGCCCACGCGTTGCTCACGATGGAAGTCTCTGCCCGAGCCAACCAGTTCGTAACGCACACGGCTTCTGACCGATTCTGGAAAATCGCTTTTCGACCCGCCTTTTTCTCCTGCCGCGGCGTTGACCCGAGGAGATTGACCAGATACAAGGTCGATTGCGATGACCTGGAATTCTGCGGTCGTGAGCTGCACAAAAGAGCTCATTTCCGATCGCAGCTCCTTCAGGAAACGGTCGCGCCCGAGATTGTCACGCCCAGCAAAGTTGATTTCAGAGACCTCGACCACGCCGGAACGTACTGGCTTCGCTTCATTGGGATTCAAGGCAGAACCCTGAAAATCTGGCGTCAGGCTGTTTTCCACCGCATTCGTGGCCTGCGGATGTGCTAGTAGATCCGCACTCCATTGGGCAAGAATGCGGGTGATGTGTTCGGCGTATTTCTCCGTAATGAAATCATCCAACCCAGGCTGGACTTTGAGCAGAGCAGCATCGACGGGCCTATTGAGGCGATAGTGAGGTTGCAAATGAAATTCAGGCTGAGCATCCGACGCGTCGGACACGGACGCCTGGCTGGCCAGGGCTGGAGAAAATAGCGCAGCGCAAGCTCCCTGCCAGCAGCGAAGTAAAAAATGACGCCGGTGGAGGCTCATTCGCTGCCCTGTCCTACTTCGCCCGCAGCTGGCCATAATTTGAGAATAAGAGCCAAGGTACTCATCTAGAAGCCTGCACGGCTCTGATATTCAATACCGTACGACAAGCGGGAGGCAAACGAAAGTCGCTTCCCAGACCGCATCCGCGTTGATGCCGATCTATACCCATCAGCGGCTAAAGGCAATTAAGCAAGCAGTCGAGTTCTGCTATAACAGGGTTCGGAGGTCCCTATGCCCCGCGTAGTACGGTGTGGTCTCATCCAGGTTGCTACTCCACTCGATGCCGATCGTCCATTGTCCAAAATCAAAGAGGCGATGATTGCCAAGCATTTAAAGCTCATTG
>JAFAWX010000381.1 GCA_019241535.1 Acidobacteriota bacterium
GAATAGCCGCGCTTCAGCAGGGCGGAGGTGAGGTTAGGGACTTTCGAGACATCTTCGAGCCCTTGCGGCACGCTGGTAATGCCATCGAAATCACTGCCAATGCCCACATGATCGATGCCGGCAAGCTTGACGGCGTGGTCGATGCACTCGGCGGCATCTTCCACGGTTGCATGGCCGACATGGATAGTCGTCTTATCGCGAAAATAGTCCCGGGCGGCAAATTCATCGAGCGCTTTCCCGCTGAGATTGGGTTCTAGCGCATTTTTCTCAGAAATGGTTTGTTTCAACTCTTCTGCATCCTGCTGGTTCAGGAATGGCGGAGCGAAGTTGATCCCCACGACGCCGCCATTACGACCTAAGGCGCGGAGCATGTCATCGGTCATGTTGCGGGGAACGTCGGAAAGCGAGCGGCAGGAGGAATGAGAGGCGATTACCGGCTTGGTTGTCACTGCCAGGGCATCATAAAAAGTCTTGTCCGAGACGTGCGAGATGTCCACGATCATGCCCAGATTGTTCATCTCCCGCACGACCTGCTTGCCGAACTCGGTCAAGCCATTATGTTCGGCCTTGTCGGTCGAGGAATCGGCCCAGTGGTTGTTCCGAAAATGGGTGAGCGTCATTGAAACAATGCCCAGGCGGCGGTAGGTCCGCAGGACGGCAAGATCGTCGTCGATTTGATGTCCCCCTTCGATCGTTAACATGGCCGCAATCTTTTTCTGTCCAACGATGCGCCGGATATCCCGGGCACTGGTCGCGAGTTCGACTTTGTCGGGATTTAGCCGAAGTACGCGTTCAAAGGCGTCGCGCAGATCAAGAGTGCGCCTTACTGCCTCCGAACCCTGATAATAGGTGGGAACCCAGAGAGCGAAAAACGGCACATGGATTCCGCCTTCCTCTAGCCGGGGGAAGTCAATCATCCCGTCCGGCAGCCGCCTGCCGAGGTCGGCGTTCTCGTAAATAACGCGTTGAATTGTATCGTTATGCCCGTCGACGCCTAGCACTGCTGCCTGGATGCGGCGCGCGTTATCATCCGCCGCCTGGCAAAGCGCGCTCGAAATGAGCGCCATTAACAAACCCGCATGCGCAAGGCTCCCGTAAGCCCGACGAGAAGAGTGAGATATACGCATGAAGGATGACAGCGAGGAGTATACTCTTTCCTCTTTCCTCACTTGCCCGCCTCGCCGTCCCACACTAACTTACCTCCCACGAAAGTTTTCAAGATTTTCGTGTCGCCGATCTTCACCGGGTCAATGGTGAAGATATCCTGATCAAGCAGAACCATGTCGGCCAGTTTACCCGGACTGATTGAACCTTTTTCCTGCTCCTCGAATTCCGCAAATGCCGAACCCATCGTGTAAGCCTCGATTGCCTCAGTGACCGTCAATTTCTGCTCCGGAAACCAGCCGTTAGGGTTTTTTCCGTCAAGAGTGGCGCGGGTCACGGCAGCATATATGGTGAGCATCGGATTGAGCGGAGCGACTTCCCAATCGGTGCCGAATGCCAACCGCACGCCGTGCTCGAGAAAAGTGCGGAAGGCATAGGTCCGACTGGCGCGCTCGTGGCCGATGCGCGGCTCGGCAAAACGGCCGTCATCGATGGCGTGATAAGGCTGTACGGACGCGATCACCTCGAGTTGTCGAAAGCGCTCAAAATCCTTGGCCGCCATATGCTGGGCGTGCTCAATGCGAAATCGCCGGTCGCGTGCGCCCCCAGACTTAACGACGTCAGAATAGAGGTCGAGAACCGTCGAAATGGCTTCATCGCCGATGGCGTGTGTACATATCTGCAGGCCTGCGGCGTCCGCCCTCTGCATCCGATCGCGCATCAGCGAGACCGGATGCATTTCGTCGCCGAGCAGCCCCCGGGTGCCCGGCTGGTCCAGGTAGGGCTGGTAGAAATACGCAGTTCGCGAACCGAGCGACCCATCGGCATATGCCTTCAGCGCCCCGATCCGCAGAAATGGCCCGCCGAAAGCGTGGCGAATGCCGATTTTTACCTGGTCGTCCACGCCGGTGATCAGGGGTGCGGCGTAAATGCGCGCGGTCAGCTCTCCTCGCTCGAGCAGTTCGTTGTACACGGCAATATCCGCGTACTCGGGATTCATGTGCTGCACGCTGGTGACACCCATCGACGCCGCATGGGCCAGCGCCCGCTTTGTGGCCTGCCAGCGCTGCGCATGCGAGAGCGGAGGAATTGCCTGCGAGGCTAGATCCATGGCCGCATCTTTGAGTGCTCCGGTGGGATGTCCCCGGGGATCGCGGACGATAATGCCGCCGGGAGGATCCGGTGTCGCCGCAGTAATTCCGGCCAGACGCAGGGCGAGGGAGTTTGCCAGAACCATGTGGCCGTCATAGCGGCTGACGAAGACCGCAGTGTCGGGAGTTAATGGATCGATCAGTTCTTTGCTGGGAATTGTGGGCGGGTTCCATTTGGTTTCATCCCACTCGCCGCCCACAATCCACTCTCCCTTTCGTGTGGTTCTCGCGCGCTCTGCGATGCGACGCGCAAACTCTTCCTTGCTGCGCGCATCGTTCAGCTGCACATTGTCCAGTTGTAACCCGCCGGATACGAAATGAACATGGGCGTCATTGAAGCCAGGCAGCAGCAAATGACCGTGGGCATCGACGACGCGCGTGTGAGGTCCGCGCCAGGCCTCGATCGAGGAATTCCCGCCCACGGCGATGATTCGATCTCTGAAAACGGCCACCGCTTCCGCTCTGGGTTGCGCCCTGTCGACGGTCCATATTTTGGCGTTCGCAATGATCAGATCGGCCGCTGGCGCAGCCTGTGCTGTAGCTCCCAAAGAATGAATGATAAGGCTAGCGGCTGACGACAGCAGCGCCACGCAGTTCAGAACAGTTCGCATGGGGGCCCCTCAGGTGCTCAAAGAATCGAAATAAAGGTTACACTTTGCGCCGCGCGAACAATAGAGGGCACTCGCGTGTCGACCTCGGGAGGAACCGAGCACGAAGTCGGGGAGCCGACCGACCATCGCCCGATAAGCTTCGCCGAGCGTATGGCAAAGCTGCATAAAAAACGTGCAGGAGCTAATACGTCCAGTTCAGGAGAGTCCGCGGTACTACGTGCCGCTAACGGTGCGCTCGCTGGCGCGTAAGCTTGGAACCGATCCGGCTACGGTTTTGCGGATCGTCCGTGCTCTGGGCTTTGAAAGCTACAGGGATTTTATGGCGTACCTGCACGAGCTTTCGATCGCCAGCGGCACCTCGTTTGAAGGAATGCAAGCGGAAAACGCCACGATTCCAATCCGCTTGCCCAATGCCCGCTCGGCCCTTGACCAGGACATGCGGAACCTGCACAGCTTGCGCAACACGCTGGACCTGGGGAAGGTAGGGCGGGTGGCGGGCAAGATCCACGGTGCCCGCCGGATCCTGGTTCTCGGCGGGCGTATCGCCATCGGGGTGGTGGA
>JAFAWX010000021.1 GCA_019241535.1 Acidobacteriota bacterium
GTTCAATCGCTTCTCGACCTTCGATCCGAACGCTCAGAATCCTGTCGGCCATCTCGGTGCGACCGTGTTCAACGCATCTAAGGCCAACGGCAAGAGTAACTGGAGTGTGGGTCCGCGCTTTGGCTTCGCCTACTCCGTCGACAAGAAGTCTGTGCTTCGCGGCGGATACGGCATTTACTATGCCGGAGCACCACCCGATTCGTGGGATCCTTACCCGGTCGATGGCTATCAGACCAACCCGACGGTGTCGAACATCACGAACGGACAATTCCCTGCGTTCTATTTCAGCAGCGCGAACCCGTCCATTGCCAACTCGGCGGGATGCACGGTGATGCAGGCACAGGGAGTTTCGTGCATGTGGCCAAGCGGGTCGATCGTCCTGCCTCCCACGCTACGGGCCGATGTGGCGAATGGCGGTAATCCGCGGGCGGTATGGCCTAATACCTACCTCCCTGGGCGATATCAGAACTGGTCCATTTCGTTCCAGCGAGAACTGAGCTCGAACATGGCGATCGATGTCGCGTATGTGGGTAATCACGGCACCAGACTCTTTGATTCCCGCGCCTCGGGCGGAATCCTCGACAATATGAACCCGGCTAGTGTGCTGCAATACGGCCCTGTGCTTACCAGCGGTCAGTTCGTTAACGGTGTTCCCAACGCGGCCGCCGTTGCAGCTGGATTCACCACACCACCCTACCCGACATTCACCGGCGACGTGGCCCAGTCACTGCGGTCTTGGCCGCAGTACCAGGAGATTAGCTGGCGATCCTTCCCGTTCGGCTCTAGTCGGTACAACGCCTTCCAACTGGCGTTCGAGCGGCGCATGGCTCAGGGTTTCCAGTTGAAAGGGTCCTACACCTATGCCCGACTGCTGAATAACGGAGCGGAGGGCGGTCTGGGCGATGGGGGCCTGCCCGCGGTCCAGGATCCGGCCAACATGAAAGACCTCTATACGGTAAGCGCCGATGATGTACCCAATACGTTCTCCCTCGCGTGGGTCTACAAGCTGCCATTCGGCAAGGGCAAGGCATTGCTCAGCTCCTCCGGCGTGGTGGACAAAGTTGTCGGTGGCTGGCAGGTTTCCGGGGTTCATAGTTACTCCTCCGGAAGGCCCCTTCACATCGTCATGCCAAACAGTCTTTCCGGATACCTGTTCAACCAGGCCAGGTATCCCAACAAGGCGGGAAGCGGCCGGAACACCAACTTCAGCAACCCATATACGCAGTTGTTCTTGAACGTGTCAGGGTGGTCAGACCCGGGAACTCTGGCCAACGGACTCCCAGCGTTGGGTAACGCGCCTCGACAGGATCAGAGCGTCCGCGGCTTTCCATACTATAACGAAGACCTCTCGCTCGCGAAGGACACCTACTTCACCGAGCGCACATACCTGCGCTTCCATGCGGACGCAGGTAACGTATTTAACCGTCACTACTTCTGCTACGGCCAGCAAGCAGCGAATACGACTTGGGGTACTGGGAGCTTCGGTGTTGCCAGCAGCCAGTGCAACATTCCGCGACGACTGCAACTCGCGTTGGAATTGTTCTTCTAAAGCAACAGCAACGACTCAAGAGATGGTCCGCACTGCGGACCGTCTTTTTTTGATTGATTCAGGTTACCGACCTTACCGATTAACAGCATCTGGCCTGCGCGTGATCGGTCGCGCGCTGTGCACGTGCAAATAGCAGCCTCAATCCAACCTGAGTCACACTGTGCAAAATTATAACCAGAAGTACAAACGGGATTGGGTTTGATCGTACGTTTGCACCCCTCTGGAGCCAGTGCTAGATTTCGCTAGAGTGATGGCTGTCTCTTTACAAATTTTTCTCTCTGCACGATTCCTTTGCCTTCCTCGAATACCAGCAATTGGTTCGCTTCAACCATCTTGAATGACTCGACCAGACCCAGCGGCCAACGCACTTCGAGCAAATCTGCGCGTTTCGCCTGACCCAAACCGAAGTGCAAGCGAAGATCGTTCTGCGACATGTAACTCGAGCCGCTCATGACTTCATTCATCTGTGAATGGCTGCCAGTCACCACCCGTACGCGAGCTCCTATGGCGCTGCGATTCGATTTCGTGCCAATGCACTTGATTTTCAGCCAATTATTCCTGGCGGGGCAATCATTTCGCAGAAGCGATGGCGCTTCATTCATGTTGATTACGACTACGTCAACGTCTCCATCGTTGTCGAAGTCGCCGAATGCGGTCCCCCGGCTGGGGCGAGGTTCCATTACCGCCGTGCCGGCAGTTGAGGTAACGTCGACAAAGCGCCCGTTACCAAGATTCTTGTAAACAATCTTCTTCTGCTTGAAAGTGAGGTGTAGCTTTTTGGTATCGACCTCAGGGAAGACATGGCCGTTGGACATGAAGATGTCCGGCCAGCCGTCATTGTCGAAATCAAACAGGCCTACTCCCCAACCGAGATACCTGGTGTTTCCACCCAGGCCTGCCTGATAAACAGCGTCGTAAAAAGTTCCATCGCCATTATTGTGGTACAAGTTGGCGGTTTGATCAGAGTAGTTGGTTTTGACAATATCCAGCCAGCCGTCGCAATCATAATCCCCAACCGCTACCCCCATCCCCCCCTGAGCTGCGCCGTTCTCATTGACCGCACAACCAATCTCCCGTGCCACCTCCTCGAACGTGCCGTCGCCTTTGTTGTGGTAAAAGCGGCTGGGCACGGAGTCACAGGCAACATAAATGTCAGGCCAGCCGTCGTTATCAAAGTCGGCGGCGGCTACCCCAAGGCCATACGAGCCTACGGGAATCCATTGATCGGTTACAAAGGGCGCCCGCCCCACCGGGCCCCGTGGAACCGCCACACCGGATTGGACCGAGACATCCTCGAACGTACCGTTGCCCCGATTGTGATAGAGGATATTCGTACCTCCACCGAGCCCTTGGGGACCGCAGCCAACCGACAAACCAAAATAGCGGCAATACTGGTTGCTGCCAGGCTGAGGAGTAGTTTCGAGATCAAAGGCCACATAGTTAGCTACGAACAAGTCAAGGTGGCCGTCACGATCATAATCTACGAAGCAGCAACCTGTATTCCAGCGGGGTGGCTGGGCTTTCTGTATTAGCCCGGCTTTCCCGGAAACATCGGTGAAGGTGCCATCGCCGTTATTGTGATAGAGAACGATTTCACCCCAATAGGTGACCACCAGATCGTCGAATCCATCGTTGTCGTAATCACCAATGCAGCAACCTTGTCCCCATCCCGAGCGAGCCAGTCCGGCTTTTTCCGTAATATCGGTAAAAGTTCCGTCGCGATTGTTATGAAACAGGAAACTCGTCGGCCGGTGTTGTTCAGAAACTCCCTCGATTCTTGTCCCGTTGACCATAAAAATGTCTGGCCATCCGTCATTGTCATAGTCAAAAAGAGCTACGCCGCTGCCGGTTTCCTCCAGAATGTATCGCTTGCGCGTGATGTCACCGTAAACATTCATCGCATTTGCGAGCCCTGCCCGAGTGGCAATATCGGTGAATGTAAAGCCAGCACCCAAAGGTCGAGCGGGCGAGCTTTTTGCGTTTTTCAGCCCACGGTTGGACCCCTGGAGGGCTCGAACCACAGGTAGGCCAGAAAACAGCGCAGAAACAGGTACCCAGCAACCGAGCCAGTTCACTTGTCGGAGGAAGTCGCGCCGCGAAGTTTGCGGGAGGGGGAAAATGGGTGAGCTATCAACATCGCGACCACCCTCATGCGGCTGAGGAGTGTCCGCTCGGAATGGCTTCACCGGCTTCCACATCTTCCTTTTCTCGAAATACTTGTCTTTAATCAGGCAGCAGGAGCCGCAGATGAAGGTCCTTCTGCTCGCGCTGCTCTGACTCCAGCTTGCGCGACTGTGCGAACTGATTTTCGGATTCTTCGGTTTTCCCGAGGCGTCGGAGTAAGACGCCGAGCTGATAGTGTGCTTCTACCGATTCAGGATCGAGTGAAACCCCACGTTCCAGATCTTGTCGGGCTTCATCATACTGGTGCCTTCTCACGAGAACGCCGCCCAGCTTCACGTACGACGGGGCATGCTGCGGATGCACACTTACCAGATTACGAAAAATCGGAATGGCGCGCTCGTCATCGCCGATGGCGTCGTACGTTAGCGCCAAATAGTAGGAGGCAGCGATCTGGTCGGGCTCGATTGCGAGGCTTTGCTTGAGCGAAGTCTCGGCCTCCGTGTACTTACCTTCGAGGTAATGGACGGCTCCAATCGCGTAATTGAGGATGGCATCGCGGGGGTGCTTTTCGAGTAGCCGGCCAAAAAGCTTGGCTGCATTGGGTAAATTGCCGGAGGCGACGTTCGCAGAACCGAGCACATAGACATAGGAGTCCTCGTCCGGCTTGAGAGCCACTGCCTTGGTGAGCGCGGGGAGAGCATCGTCCACCAGATTTCGCTTGAGGCACAGCTTGCCGAAATCGAACAGGATTTCGGGGTTCTCGGGATCTTGTTTCCTCGCCGCCATCAGATAAGCCAGTGCCTTCTCGGAGCTATCTTGCCTTTCTGCAATTTGGGCCAGCGTTTGATAGCAAGCCGAACAATCGGGAGCTAACGACAGCGCAAGTTGTGAGTTTCGTTCTGCCCGGGTGAGAACTCCTAAACTCAGATAGTCGTTTCCGAGCCTCAATGCAAGTGCCGCAGAGGGATGGGCAGCGATGCGCGTTTCTTCCACATCCAAGATATTTCTCCCCTCGTCCTTCATTCCATAGAGATTTAGAAGCTCGCCGAATGCAAGCGACGATTCATCGTTTGGCGAAGGCAAGTGCTGCCAATGCTCGATGAGTCCCCTAAGCTCTTGTTTCTTTCCCAATGCACCGTAGTCGGTCGCGAGCACCTGAATGCTTTCTTCGGACTTGAGTAATCGGGGTAAGATGGGTCGCGCAACCTCAAGTGACTCCTGAAAATTGTGGAGCGATGCTTCAACTTTCACCAAGTCAAACCGAGCATTGAAATTGGATGGATCCAGTTTGAGGGCCTGACGAAATGTTCTCTCCGCCAGTTGGGGTTTGCCCTGCAACAAGTAGGCGTCGCCCAGCGTAGTGCGGGCGCCGACTAGATTCGGATTGAGGGCGAGGGCTTGGATGAGGAAGTTTGTGCTCTCGTCATATTTGCCTGCTTGTAAGCGAATGGTCCCCAGCATCGCCAGTGCCAAGGGGCGGGTATTACGGCCTGCCAGGGCCTGGCGGGCCTCGGCTTCGGCTTCTGCCATTTGCCCGTCGTTCAGGAAGCGGGCCGCCGTCTGGATATGCTCGATTTGCGCGCTCAACAGGCGTGAGATGATGAACAGCACGCAACATGCGTGCCCGAAAGGTGGAGGACGAACCCGGCGAATGCGGTGCCGAATGCAGTGAATACGCTCGCGCAATCTACGCATCTCGGTCCTATTATATGAGATTATATGGGGCAAAGAATGGCCAAATCCGCGGTGTTGACGGCGAGCGTGCAATAGATTGCCCTGGTGATGCTTCCCAAAAGTGAAACAGCTCACACAAGCAGGGGTTCCGGAGATTGAGAAAAAGGAGTAGAGAGGAGTACCTTCACAGCCGGCGCCGCTTCCTCCAAGATCTCGGTCGAGGACTGGTTTTGGGCGGTTTTCTGCGTTTCAGTCGCCGCGCGCTCAATGCTACGCAAGCGCCGATTGAATTTCCTTTTGAACTCGTTCCAGCCGAAGCCAGCGGCATCACCTGGGTACACCGCAATGGGCGCTCGCCAGAGATGTACCCTGCAGAGACGGTGGGTGGCGGGTGCGCGTTTCTTGATTATGACAACGACGGCTGGATGGACATTTACCTGGTGAACAGCGGCACGTGCGACTTCTTCAGGCCGGATCCTCCGCTTCGCAATGCGCTCTACCGGAATAACCGTGATGGCACGTTCACCGACGTTACCGAGAAAGCAGGGGTGCCTGGGGGAGGGTACGGAATGGGCGTGGCCGTTGGTGATTATGATGGCGACGGGTTTCCCGACCTCCTGGTTACTCAATACAATGGCATGGTTCTTTACCATAACAATGGCAACGGCACGTTCACAGACGTCACTAGGAAAGCTGGTTTGCCAGCTACCGGCTGGGCAACCAGCGCGGTCTGGTTCGATTATGACAACGACGGCAGGCTAGACCTCTTTGTCTGCCGATTCATTGACTTTGCCCCCTCCAAGAACAAATTCTGCGGCGACCGCGAAAGCGGCCTCCGCTGGTATTGCACCCCGCGGGTTTACGATCCGGCCCCGAGTTGGCTGTTCCATAACAACGGGGATGGTACGTTTACGGACGTCAGCGAGGATTCTGGCATCGCCAAGTACTTGGGGAAGGCCTGGGGAGTAGTGGCGTGTGACATTAATAATGATGGGTTCATGGACCTCTTTGTGGGCAATGACACGGTAGCTAATTTCCTCTTTCTAAATCGTGGCAAGGGCAAATTTGCGGAAGCGGGCGTCGAGGCAAATGTCGGGTACAGTGCGGAAGGTCACGCGCGGTCGGGAATGGGAGTGGATGCAGGCGACTACGACCAGGACGGGTGGACTGACCTTTTCGTCTCCAACATAGATCACGAGAGGTATTCCCTCTACCATAACAACCATGACGAGAGCTTTGACGATATGGCGGCCGCGAATGGCATCGCCAAGGTGACAGGGTTGATGAGCGGGTGGGGAGTCAAGTTTTTTGATTATGACAACGATGGCAATCTCGATCTTTTCCTCGCTAATGGTCATCCCGATGACAAAATTGAAAAGCACTCGAGCGAGGTCAAATACTTGGAGCCCATGCTGCTTTTTCGTGGCAACGGAAGAGGATTCAAAGACGTGTCGAGCGACAGTGGACCCATTTTTGGGAAACCCTATGCTGCACGAGGCATGGCGGTCGGAGATTTCAACAATGATGGAGCCTTGGATGTCCTGGTAGCTATAAATAATGATGCGCCGCTACTGCTCAAGAATGTTGCAGGCCGGCGTAACCATTGGGTGGGTGTGAAGTTGATAGCAAAGCGCGCGAATATAGATGCAGTAGGAGCCGTGGTCGCCTGGCAGGCAGGAGACCTGAAACGTAAAGTCTTGAAGACCGGAGGAGGCAGTTACCTGGCATCGCATGATCCACGTCTCATTTTGGGCATTGGCGCCCGTTCGCGGGTCGATTGGGTGGAGGTAAAGTGGCCTGAACCCAGCGGTCGCATAGAACGGTTTTCTGACCTGCCCATCGACCAATACTCTACCCTAGTGGAAGGTCACGGCGGCAACTGAAGCGCCATTGGCTGCCTATGGAAGCGGATTACGATTTAATTCTGCCCTCTGTGGCATCCGCATCGTCGCGATCCATGATCCCTGGAAGGAGCCGTCGTGCCTCTTTGTGACCATTTGGGTGGGCAAAGCGGCGAGTATCTCGAATTCGTTTGTCATAAGCTGAAGCGCTTCGGGCTTGAGCAATGACGATGTATTTCTGTTACGGTCCGAAAGTCACCTGTTTTAGCGAATGCTCTTTCCTGGTTGAATGATCACTCGGCGCAAAATAATTTCCCTTGCCGCAGGCACAGCCGGCGCCGCATTTACGAGCGGTGCAGGACGAGCTTTCGGACAAGGTATCTCGTCCCGTGGCGTAAAGGCGCAGCCTCGTGGGAAACCCTCGGGCCGTCCTTTTGGCGCGCGCTTTACCGACATTGGTAAGCAAGCTGGCCTGATTGCACCCATTGTTTATGGCGCGCTAGAGAGCAAGATCTACATCGTCGAAGTAGTCGGGTGTGGGGTCGCTTTCATCGACTACGACAATGACGGATGGATGGACCTGTTTGTTCTAAACGGGACCCATCTGGAGGGGGCGCCGACAGGCACGACCAATCGTTTGTACAAAAACAATCGTAACGGCACATTTATCGATATGACGGCAAAGGCCGGATTGGAACGTAACGGTTGGGCCTCGGGAGTAACGGTTGGCGACTACGATAACGATGGTTTCGACGATATCTTCATAACGTATTACGGCCATAATGTGCTTTATCACAATAACGGCGACGGCACCTTTACGGATGTGACCGAGCGCGCCGGACTTTCTCAGACTGAGGTCCGCTATGGTTCCGGCTGCACTTGGGTAGACTACGATCGCGACGGTAAGCTCGATCTCTTTGTCGCTAATTATCTTCATACCACAATGGAGAAGTTGCCCAAACCAGGGGAAAATCCCGATTGCAGCTGGAAAGGTATAGCGGTCAACTGTGGACCTCGTGGCTTGCCTACCGGATATGTCCAACTGTTTCACAATAAAGGCGACGGGACGTTCACCGACGTCAGCAAGCCGTCCGGCGTGTCCGCGGCCTCCGGATCTTACCCGATGACCACGGTCGCCGCCGACTATGATAACGATGGCTGGCCCGATATATACGTCGCCTGTGATTCCACGCCAAGCTGGTTGTTTCGCAATCAGCACGATGGCACCTTTCGTGAAGAAGCTCTCGAACGGGGCGTCGCCCTCAGCGAAGATGGCATGGAACAAGCCGGTATGGGTGTCGGAGTAGGCGATTATGATATCGACGGAAATTTAGACATTTTTAAGACCAACTTCGCGGACGACACTGACGTGCTTTATCACAACGACGGCAAGGGAAACTTTGACGATGTCACCATCCGTTCCGGCTTAGGGGTAGAGACTCGTTATGTCGGTTGGGGAACCGGCATGATTGATCTAGATAATGATGGTCTCCCCGATCTATTCGTGGCTACAGGAAGCGTATATCCGGAAGTGGAAAAGAAGCTTCCTAACTATCCCTTTCATACTCCTCGCTTGGTCTTCCGCAATCTGGGCGATGGTCGTTTTGAAGAACTGATCGAAGAAGCCGGACCGGGTATATCGGAAGCGCACGCCAGCCGAGGGTGTGCTTTCGGGGACTTCGATAATGATGGCGACATCGACATTTTGGTTATGAACATGAACGAGCCGCCATCACTGCTCCGCAACGATGTTTCAGGCGGTGGCCATTGGCTCAAGGTCCTTTTGGTGGGAGTTCAGAGCAATCGCAGCGCGATTGGTTCACGGGTAACCGCCCATTATGGAAACCGACGTCAAGCGCAGGAAGTTCTGGCTCAATCGAGCTTTTATTCGGCAAGCGATCGGCGCCTGCACTTCGGCTTAGGTTCGGAAAGCGCTGCTGATCTAACCATCCGATGGACTAACGGGGCGGTCGAGACGATTGGAAATATCGCGGCCAACCAACTGGTGGTAATCCGAGAAGGTGCGGGGATCATTCATAAACAACCGTTCTGACTAGAAGCGAATTTCCCCTGCTTTGCCGGGGGGGAACGAGGGGCTCCGGCGGAACCTAAGATACCTTCAGTCATGGGGAGAGCCGAAAAGTCGGTAAAATTGCGAATGCCGAATGTGTGTTAGATTGCCTTTTCAATCGATGTCTGTGACTCTCCGTCGGGGAAATGATATGAAGTCGCTGCCAAGGTGGTTGTTCGCACTTGCGCTGCTCGTAAGCCTCGTGGCGGGAGCACAAAAGGCTACGGACCGCCGCAAAGCGGTTCGAGATCCTTTGCTCTCTGTAGGCCCTGATCCTTGGGTGGAATACAAGGACGGGTTTTATTACTACATGAATACAACCGGAACCAACTTGACGGTTTGGAAGACCACCGATATGGGCGAACTCAGGACCTCGCCGAAGAAGATAGTCTGGACTCCGCCGCCTAGCGGACCGTACTCGCATGAAATCTGGGCTCCAGAGATTCATTTTGTAAAAGGCAAGTGGTACATCTATTTCGCGGCAGACGAGGGAACAAACCAGAGCCATCGCATTTTCGTCGTGGAAAATGGGAATGCCGACCCGCTTGCCGGGGAATGGCAGGTGAAGGGCAAGGTCGCAGATCCCGCCGACAAGTGGGCCATTGACCCCTCGGTCTTCGAGGATCAGGACACATGGTACGTGATTTGGTCGGGGTGGGAAGGCGACGAGAATGGAACCCAAGGTATTTACATAGCCCGGCTGAGCAATCCCTGGACCATAGAAGGGAAGCGCACCCGTATTTCGACTCCTGAGTATCCTTGGGAGAAGGTGGGCGACGTGGATCCGAAAATATTGCCTGGGAACCCGCCGCACATTGATGTCAACGAGGGACCTGAGGTGCTGAAGCACGGGGAGAGGATTTTCCTCACCTATTCGGCCAGCGCATGCTGGACCGACTACTATTCGCTCGGAATGTTGACGGCGGTTTCGGGCAGCAACCTGCTCGATGCTACGTCCTGGAAGAAATCACCTAAGCCTGTATTCCAGCAGTCGCCCAAGGCAGGTGCCTACGCTACCGGTCACAATTCCTTCTTCAAATCGCCCGATGGCAGGGACTGGATCCTATATCATGCAAACTCTGCTCCGCGCCAAGGTTGCGGCCAGCATCGCTCGCCACGCGCTCAACCTTTTACTTGGAAACCGGACGGAACGCCTGAATTCGGCCAGCCGATTCCGATCGGGACGCCCATTCCGTGGACAACCGGGGCCTTGCCCGAGCGGGGAGTGGGCTGAAAATGAGCGCCCTCGCAGCACGCATCAGTGGAAAGAGCCTGCCCTTGCGGTATTTCGTCGTCTTGGTTGTTATTTCGTTTCTTCCGGCCGAAACACTGACGCCGGACGTGCATTTTACGGATATCACCGAGCAGGCGGGGATTGATTTCACCCAGGAGAATTCTCCTACCGCGAACAAATACCTGCTGGAAACTATGGGCGGCGGCGTGGCCGTGCTCGACTACGACAACGACGGGCGGCTGGACATCTTCTTTACCAATGGCGCGCTCATTGCCGATCCCATGCCCGATGGCAAGCTCCCTGACAAGTCTCCAAGGAAATTCTGGAACCGGCTATATCACCAGAATGCGGACGGCACATTCACCGATGTCACCGAAAGAGCTGGGCTCACTGGCATGCCGCAGGGGTATTACTCAATGGGTGTTGCCATCGGCGATTACGATAACGATGGTTTCGAAGATATTTATGTCACCGGCTTTGGCGGCAATATCCTCTACCACAACAATGGCGATGGAACTTTTACCGACGTTACGAGCAAAGCGGGGGTGGCCGGTGCCGGATGGAGCGCCAGCGCTGGATTCTTTGACTATGACAACGACGGCCGACTAGACCTGCTGGTCACGCGTTATCTAGACTGGACTTTCAAGACTAACCGATATTGTGGAGAAAAACGGCCCGGTTATCGCGCGTATTGCCATCCCGATAATTACAACGCTGTCAGCAACATCCTCTACCACAATAACGGCGATGGAACGTTTACCGACGTCTCGGAAAAGTCCGGCATCGCCAGCTCGAAGGGCAAGGGACTGGGAGTTGCATTCGCCGATTATGACGGCGACGGCCTTACAGATATCTTTGTTGCCAATGACTCCATGCAGTGCTTCCTTTACCACAATAATGGCAATGGCACATTCAGCGAGGTCGGCTTGATGGCCGGGGTTGGTTACAACGAAGAAGGAAAGAGCTTTGCCGGGATGGGGGTGGATTTCAGCGACTATGACAATGATGGGCTACCCGATATCGTCATTACGGACCTTTCTAACGAGCGCTACGTTTTGTTCCGGAACAATGGCGACGGCACCTTCGCCGATGTAACCAACTCTTCGGGTATGGGCAGCGCCACGTTGTCTTTTTCCGGCTGGAGCACGCGCTTGTTCGATTACGACAATGACGGATGGAAGGACCTGTTTGTTGCGCAGGCGCACGTGATGGATACTATCGAAAAGACTTCTCCCAACCTGCGCTATCGTGAGCCTCCACTTCTGCTGCGCAATCAGTCCGGGCATTTTGTCAGGGTAATTGCGGGCGAAGTGTTCGAGCGAGAATGGGCCGGCCGCGGGGCGGCTTTCGGTGATATCGACAATGACGGCGATATTGATATTGTGGTCAGCAACGTCGGCGAGAAGGCGTACATTCTGCGGAACGAAGGTGGAAACCGCAGGAATTGGCTGGGCATTGAGACGGTCGGCACGAAGTCAAATCGCGACGGCATTGGCGCGCGTGTAAAGGTGGTCTCTGCCTCGGGTCTGTCGCAATACTTTACGGTCAATACCGCCGTCGGGTACCTTTCTGCCAGCGATAAGCGGATCATCGTAGGCTTGGGAGACGACCCCGCCGCGAAGCTGGTCGAAATTCGCTGGCCCTCGGGAATCGTGCAGAAATTCGAGAATGTCAAGGCTCGCCAGTACTTGCGGGCCGTCGAGCGTCCTCAGTAAAGGCTCGATCCACACAGAAGAGCAGCACCGCCGGGACTCAAGAGAAGCCCGCGGCCTTCCGGGGGGCTCTCAACTTGCCCACTGAATCATCGTATAGGAGCGCGCCGGCACCTCGAGTCTCGTCCGTCCGTTTGCGGTTGTAGGCTTATCGAAGACGCGCGGCTCGACGCGTCGCGGCGCATCGAAGCCATTGACGGCCTTCAGGTCGTCCCCGGTTAGAACCTGTGCGGCAACAACCGAGCTCGGGCTCTTGTCCTCCCAGACAACTTCAATTTCACGAGCCTTCGCTAAATCACGGTTGAGAAGAAACAGCGATGTCTTACCGTCAGCGGGATTCATGGTAGCCACCGCGTCGACATACGGCACAGCGTCCATGTCCTTAACCTCGTAAGTGGGCGATTCGACGAGAACGTTGAGCACCCGTCCGCGGGCGTACTGCAGTGCCCAGCTGTAGGGATAGTAGATTGTCTGCCGGAACAGGCCATTCTCGTTAGTCATAATTGGCGCGATGACATTCACCAGCTGCGCCAGACAGGCGATCCGGACGCGGTCGGCATTGCGCAACAGGGTGTTTATCAGGCCGCCGACAAGGAGAGCATCCTCGAGATTGTAGATTTCTTCGAGCAGGTGGGGTGCTTCCTGGCGATGTCCGTCGACTGCATCTCCGCTGCGCTGGCGGTACCAGACATTCCACTCATCAAATGAGAGCCATAGCTTTTTCGGTGATCGCTTGTGCCCGCGCACCAAGTCGCAAACCGCCAGTGTTTCTCCGATCTGACGATCCATCGTGAGATTCAGGGCTACGAACTTCGAGCTGTTGTCCCCCGTGTTCTCGAAATAGCGGTGTAGAGAGAGCCCGTCCACGTACTCATAGCACTGTTCCAAAACCTGACGGTCCCATTCGAGGTAGGTAGGCATCTGGGGGCCGCTCGATCCGCAGGCGACCAGTTCGACGGAGTGGTCGACCGCCCTCATTTGCCGGGCGGCGTCCTGCGCTTTTAGTCCGTACTCGGGGGCTGTCATGTGCCCGATCTGCCAGGGTCCGTCCATCTCATTCCCCAGGCACCAGTGTTTTACGTTGTAAGGCTGGGCGAAACCGTGCTTGCGACGCAAATCGCTCCATTTGGTGCCCTTATCGACATTGCAGTATTCGACCAGGGCGGCGGCCTGCTCGGAAGTTCCCGTGCCCAGGTTCAGGCCCATAAGAGGGGTGGTTCCGACTGCCTTTGACCACGCTATAAACTCGTTCGTCCCGAACTGATTCGAGTTCATGGAATTCCAGGCTTTGTCGAGCACCAGCGGCCGTTCTTGTTTAGGGCCAACCCCGTCGAGCCAGTTATAGCCGGATACGAAATTTCCGCCCGGGTAGCGGACGATCGGGACCCCCAACTTCCGGATCTCATCTACCACATCCTTGCGGAAGCCATTGGAGTCCGACAGCTTCGAGCCTGGATCATAGATGCCCTGGTAAATCGCGCGCCCCAGATGCTCGAGGAAAGACCCGAAAAGATACCCATCGACGACGGCGATGGTACGGCGTGAATCTAGAAAGATCCGAGCCGTCTGATCGGCGTTTGCCGGGCTTTCGGCCGACAGCAACCGGCCAAATAAAGGCTTGGCAGACAGGAACCCGAGACCCAGAGTGGAAGCGTTCTGAAGGAACCGGCGTCGCGAAATCATGGAATTCGTAAACCCCCTTTTCCCCGCACAGGCGAAAGCGTCTCCGAAGACGACCTGAAAGGCCGCAGCCGGGCAGCCGCCAAGCCAATTTTGAGTAAACGATTTCTAGAGAGCCGAATAATACGACGTCACGCCTCGGCTAGCAAGGCCGGAGATGCTGATACGTAGGCATGACACCGTTTCAGCCTGCGGGATAGTGTTTGGTTTTCCTGGTTCGCGAATTGAATACGTCGAAGCTGCCGTTCGGGTACGCCATGACTTCGAGATAGTTGCCTTGGTCGGGACCTTCGAGGTTGGCGATAAAATCGGGCTCTACGTTGTGGTTGGAACCTCCCGGGTCAGCGAAGTGCAATTGCCAAAGGTCTTTTAGATGGGGGGACCTTTCGATGATGTCCCACACCGATGACGAGCCACCCTTGTTGGCTCCATTGTCCATGATGGCCACCCGCGGGGCGATGGCGTTGACCAGCGCCGGGCTGCCACTCTGTTCCGAGCCATGGTGGGAGACAATGTAGATATCGATGTTGCCGAGCTTATTCACTGGGCAAGTCAGCTCGACTTCCTTGTCGCGCGTCAGGTCCCCAAGATCCAGGATTTTCAGCTTGCCGAACGTCATCAATGTTCCGAGAGAGCGCGCATTTTCGGTCTGGTCGACCGGGTATTTTGGGCCAGAGTTACACTCCGGATTTGCCTCGCTGACCTCAGACAGTCGATCCTCGATGACCGCTCCATCCGAGCTCACAACGGTTGCGTGTATTCCCCGAATCGGCAGAACATCTCCCGGTTTGGCCGAAATATGTTTGTATTTGCCCGCTGAAAGCATCTTCTGGTACGCCTGCCAGCCCTGAACCGTAGGTGCGTTAGTGGTCTCACGGTTATCGCCGTGGTCTATAAACGTCCCAATGGGAATGCGGCTGGCAAGCTGTGCAGCCCCACCAACGTGATCGGTGTGATAGTGCGTGATGAGGACATAGTCGATCCTGCTGAGGCGCGCCTGGCTGGCGGCGGCCATGATACGCTCGGCATCGCGACTTCCCGGCCAGCCGGTATCAACCAACAGGGACTCGCCAGCGGGGGTGACGAACAGAGTCGCTTGCCCTCCCTCGACATCAACGAAATAAATGTTCAGGGCCTCGTTCGCTGCCACTGCCCAGGAGCTTGTAGGCAGGAGCATGGTGGTAAAGAGCGCGACAGCAGAGAGATGGCGCCTGAAGCGCACGGGTGGGTGTTTTATATTCATGGCAACTCCTGTTGGGCAGGAAAATGATCTGCCCCAAACCATTTGCGGTCAAGCTGAGATTACGTTTACCGATCTGATTTGAGCTATGATCGAGGCCTCGAAACCGAAGCATCGCAACCAGAGATCCAGAATGAAGAAGACATTGCGCAGTCAGGAATGGTATGGGCGCGAGGGCCGTGACGGGTTTGTTTACCGCAGCTGGATGAAAAATCAGGGCTGGCCGCACGACGTATTTGAAGGTCGGCCGGTGATTGGAATCTGCAATACCTGGTCGGAGCTGACGCCCTGCAACGCACATTTTCGGGAAATTGCCGAGTTTGTGAAACGCGGGGTCTGGGAAGCCGGCGGCTTTCCCCTGGAATTTCCTGTGATGTCGCTGGGCGAAACGCAACTGCGGCCGACGGCCATGCTATTCCGCAACCTGGCCAGCATGGATGTCGAAGAATCGATCCGCGGAAATCCCCTCGATGGAGTGGTGTTGCTCATGGGCTGTGACAAGACAACTCCATCGCTCCTCATGGGAGCCGCTTCCTGCGGACTTCCCACCATTGGGGTGTCCGGCGGGCCGATGTTGTCGGGGAAATTTCGCGGCTGTGACCTGGGCTCGGGCACCGGGCTGTGGCAGATGACGGACCAGCTTCGCACCGGAGAAATGAAGCTGGAGGAGTACTACCAGGCGGAAAGCTGCATGCATCGCTCGAAGGGACATTGCATGACCATGGGCACCGCGTCGACGATGGCCAACATGGTAGAAGCCCTGGGGATGAGCCTGCCCGGAAACGCCGCTATTCCTGCCGTGGACGCCCGCCGCAATACCCTGGCACAGCTGACCGGCCGCCGCATTGTCGACATGGTCCGAGAAGACCTGGGCATATCGAAGGTCCTGACCCGGGAGGCCTTTGAAAACGCAATCTGTGCGAACGCGGCCATCGGCGGCTCGACGAACGCGGTGATTCATCTGATTGCAATTGCCGGGCGCGCCAGGGTTCCGCTATGCCTCGACGACTTCGAAAAACTCGGCTCCGAACTGCCCTGCCTGGTTAACCTGCAGCCCTCGGGAAAATACCTGATGGAAGATTATTTCTATGCCGGAGGACTTCCGGCTGTGCTGCGCGAACTCGGCGACATGGGTTCGCTGCACCGGGACGCACTCACGGCCAATGGCAAATCGATCTGGGAGAATGTTCGCGAAGCCCCCTGCTGGAATCGCGAGGTCATTTATCGGTTTTCGAGTCCCTTTAAGGCCAGCGCGGGAATCAGCGTGTTGCGGGGAAATCTCGCCCCCGACGGCGCCATTATTAAGGTATCGGCGGCAAGCCCGCACCTGCTGCGGCATCGTGGGCGCGCCGTAGTGTTTGAGAGCATTGAGGAATGTCACACCCGCACAAACGATGAATCGCTCGAGATCGATGAGAACTGTGTAATGGTACTCAAGAACTGCGGGCCCAAGGGCTATCCCGGGATGGCGGAGGTTGGGAACATGCTTCTGCCGCCAAAACTCCTGCGCAAGGGCGTGAGCGACATGGTCCGCATTTCAGATGCGCGTATGAGCGGAACTGCCTATGGGACGGTGGTATTGCATGTTTGTCCGGAAGCCGCAGCCGGAGGTCCTCTGGCTCTGGTGCGTTCCGGCGACACGATAACCCTCGACGTGCATAAGCGTGAACTAAGCCTCGAAGTCGACGAGAATACGCTTTCCGAGCGCCGCTCGAAGTGGACGCCGCCGTCGCTGCCCGAGCGTGGTTGGCTGCGGCTCTATGCCGAGCATGTCCTGCAGGCGGACAAGGGAGCGGATCTGGATTTCCTCCAGGGATACACGGGCGCCGCAGTTGCACGCGATTCCCACTGAGTCTGCTTTTCTGGACTGCCGTGCTAGTTTAGGGCGCGGCCGCAGCGCTGGTTTCGCGCGTCAATTTGCGAATGATCTCGGTTTCGCGGCTTCGGTACGGGCTTCCGTCGGCGCGAAATACGTCATGAAACCAAATGGGCGGCGCCGAGAGCACATACGGCTTCTCCCATGAGTCCCACGGGAGGTAAGTCTGGCTCTTGCCCGCGACCAGTCCCCAGTTGATTGCTCCGACATGATGCCGCTTAGCAAGCGGCAGAACCGTATCAAAGGTGCTTCCCGCGCCGCGAGCCATATACTCAGTGCAGATCAGGGGACGATGATATTGTTCCAGCCAGCGGACATGCTGTTCGAAGTCTTCGGGCCAGCCGTAGTTGTGGAACGAGATCAGGTCAGATTGGTCGAGCTGAATGCGCGCGATCGGACTCATTTTTTCGATCGACGACCAGTCGCCTTCCCAGAGGCCGCTGGTCAAAGGCTGGCTGGCATGCGCGCTACGCGCCCATTCAAATACCTGGGGAAGAAGCTTCTTTTCGTAATCGATTTTGTTTTTTGCCTCCGCTTTTGCATACACTCCTTGGCCATCGTTCGGTTCATTCCATAAATCCCATGCCAGCACCCGGGAATCGTTGGCGAATGCCCCAATCACGCCCTGCACGTAGTCTTTGAGGCGGGCGTACTGCGCGGCATCGGACAGTGCGTGGGCACCCGGACTCTGAACCCAGCCGGAGTTGTGCACTCCCGGAATGGGCGGGTGTTGCCGACCCAACTTGGGCTCGGGATCCCAGCAGGAGTCGAAAAGCACAAACATCGGCCGGATGTGATGTTTCGAGGCGATGGTTAGGAATTGGTCGATTCTTGTGCGGAACCCGGCCGCATCCTGCTGCCAGAGCAGATCGTGCAGAAACACGCGCATGGTGTTCATACCGATGTTCTCGGCCCATCCAAGCTCCCGGTCAATCAGTGCCGGATCAAAGCTTTCGGCCTGCCACATCTCCAGCTGGTTGATCGCATTCGCCGGGATGTAATTGCTGCCTACTAGCCAGGGCTGCTGTTGATACCACGACTCGGTTTTCTGCTCCGACCAGCGTTCAGCCGACCATGCGTGTAGCGAAACGGTGACGATGAATACCAGCGCCGAATAGCGCGACATTACCCTGATCATTGTCGTTTCCCGGGATTGTAAGTTTGGGGCCCGGACAATAATAAACACGCAGTCAAGCAGCTGATCAACACTGTCTGAGCATCGGCGGCCTACGAGCGAGGAACTTACCAGTGAATTCAGAACAGAACCGGTAGGACTCAGCAAAGGTTTACAAAAAAGGCGCTTGTCTACTTAACATTATAATGTTATGACATTATACGGAGGTTCCATGCGTGCGCTTGAACCGGACAAGTGGAATACCTCTGTACGTGCAGATTCGTGAGGAGCTGAGGTCGGAACTGGCGCGGCTGGAGCCCGGCCAGGCGATCGCGGTTGAAACCGAGCTCGAGAAGACGTTTGGGGCCAGCCGCATAACGGTAAGGCGGGCGGTAGAGGAGTTGGTTGCCGAAGGCCTTCTGGTGCGGCAGCAGGGGCGCGGGACTTTTGTGCAGAGTCCAAGACTGACCCATGAGCTGAGTCGGATTACGAGCTGGACCGAGCAGTTGAAGATTCTGGGATTTTCCCCGAAAACCGCCCATCGAAGAATACGGCAGGAGAGCGCTTCCCCGCATGTTGCAGAAATTCTCCGGCTCCATGCCGGGGAACAGGTCATAAGGCTCGAGCGCGTGCGCCTGGCGGGACGCGAGCCCATCTCCTACATGATCAACTATCTTCCGGCACGCCTGGTGCCCGAGTTTTGTGCGCACAAGCGGCTGCGCGAGTCTCTTTACGAATTTATCGAGCAGGAGTACGGGCTGCGTCCGGAAATGGCTGTCGACACCGTCAGTACCCGGCCTGCGTCGGAGGAAGAGGCGAACGCTCTCCGCGTGCCCCGTAAGTTGCCGGTTTTACGCGTGCAGCGGGTCAGCTATCTGGAAGATGGAACGCCCCTCGAACTTGCCATTGTCGCCTCTCGCGGAGACCGCTATCAGTACGAGGTTACCTTGCACGGACGCCCGGGCTCGGTCGCTGCTGCCGCTCGACATACAGAGCGAGTGGGCCTTATGGCCCGAAAAGGAAACTGATGCCGAGCGTGCGAACGGTAACCGGGGATGTCGAGGCTTCAACCCTGGGAATTACGGATTCTCACGATCATGTGATGATTCGCAACGGCCTCATTCTTATCCGCGAGCCGGATTTCCGACTCGACAATGTTGAGAAAAGCATGCAAGAACTCCGGGACTTCCGCTCCTTCGGCGGCAGGACTATGGTCGATGCGGCTCCTATCGGCGTAGGACGTGATCCGGACAGCTTGCGCCTTATATCCGTCGAGACGGGCGTCCAGATTATCGCAGCCACAGGTTTTCACAAGACGGTCTATTACCTGGATTCTCATTGGAGATTTCACTACAGCGTCGAAGAAATTGGCAAATTGTTTATAGATGAAATTTTACTGGGAATGGACCAGAACGGATACGACGGTCCGCTGGTCAAGCGCAGCCTGGCCAAAGCCGGCGTAATCAAGATCGCTTCCGATTATCAGGTTATCGACCGCGCAACGTGTGTCGCAATCGAAGCAGCGGCGATTGCGCACCGTGCGACCGGGGCACCCATCCTCACGCACACTGAAATGGGCACGATGGGTCTCGAGCAACTACGGCTTCTTGAGGCCCACGGGGTGCCGCCCGAGAGCGTCATTCTGTCGCATATGGACCGGAATCCTGATTTGTTTCTGCATTCGGAAATTGCCCGCACCGGCGCCTTTCTTGAATACGACGGACCAGGCAGGGTGAAGTATTACCCCGAATCCACTCTGATTGGGTTGATCCGTGGCATGTTCGAAGCAGGAGTGGGAGGGCAAATTCTGCTGGGGGGAGACGTCGCCCGGAGATCTTATTGGAAATCTTACGGCGGCGGTCCGGGCCTGGCCTACTGCCTGGAACATTTCCTGCCCCGCCTGCGGAGAGAGGGACTGAGCGCCGCAGAAATCGATCAGATCATGATCGACAACCCGGCGCGCGCCTTCAGTTTCCGGAGAACGGCGTCATGAGCCGCGAACTCGCGCTGGGAATTGACGTAGGGACAGGAACCGCCAAGGCGGTTCTCGCAGATGCAGAGGGAGAGGTCCTGTGGCAGGCGACTCGCTCCTATCAGTATCAATCACCGCGCCCGCATTATGCCGAGCAGGATCCCGAGGACTGGTGGGACGCAGTGTGTCATGTAACTTCTTGCCTGTTTGCGGCTCATCCTGAAGCGCAAAAGAGAATTGCCGCGGTAGGAGTGAGCGGACAGGGAGTGGCGGCGGTACTTTTGGATGGTCATGGCCAGGTGCTGCGCCCGGCGATTCTCTGGCTTGACCGTCGTTCGGCCGATGATGCCGCCGAACTGCAGATCGCGCATGGCGAGAAGATTGTCTCGATCAGCGGCAAGCTGCCTGCAAGCTACAACTTCGAGCCAAAGCTCCGCTGGATCAAGCATTATGAACCAGAGATCTGGAAGCGCTGCTCGAAGGCGCTCACCACGACCGCATTCATTACCTTTCGCTTGGCGGCAAGCCCTGTAATGAATCACTCCGATGGCGGAATCCTGCTTGCCTACGATCTTGCCGCCAGAAGGTGGTCGCACGAGCTGCAGACGCTGATGGGCTTGCCTGCCGCCATTTATTGTGAACTCGCCGAATCTGCCGCCGTCATCGGCCGCGTTACGGACGTTGCTGCAGCGGAAACAGGAATTCCTGCTGGAGTGCCGGTCGTTGCCGGGGGAGAAGACACCAGCTCCGCCGGGCTAGCCATCGGGGCGATTACATCCGACACCGGCCAGCTCTCTCTGGGAACGGCTAACACCGTCAACGTGCCTGTCGAACGGCCGACGATCCATCCGCAATTGCTGGCGTTTCCCCACGTGGTTCGTGATTGGACCCTCATTGGCGGCTCCATGAGTTCAGGAGGCTTGGCAGTTCGATGGCTCGTAAGGACGCTGTTCGGTGATTCTGCAACGGCCGGAAGCGCTGCCATGGTGGAACTCACGCGCGAGGCAGAGGCCATACCGGCCGGATCGGATGGTCTTCTGTTTCTGCCGTACTTAGCCGGAGAACTGCAGCCCATCAATGACGGATTTGCGCGAGGCGTGCTGTTCGGTTTGAGTTCTGAGATGGGCCGGGCACATCTGCTGCGGGCCGTGCTCGAGGGCAATGCTCTGGCGATCGAGCACAATTTGTGGCTCGCAAGAACGGTCGGGGCCGCTCCACGGGAGCTTGCGGCCGTGGGAGGGCCGGCGCGAAACCGCTTGCTCTGCCAGACCATCGCGGACGTCACCGGACTGGAGGTCCGGGTAATGGAAGAAAACGGGGGAGCGGCGTTGGGTAGCGCGATCCTCGCCGCCGAGGGCGTGAGAATGAGTTCCTCAGCAACCGCCATGCAGAAGGCCCATGCCCGCCAACGCGAGCTTTTTCATCCTGACCCCGAACGGCATAGTGTCTATCAGGAGATCTTGAGGACGTATATCGCTCTATATCCCCGAATCAAGGATTTCTATCCGCGTCATAACGGGGAGAAGAGGAGAGCATAAAAGCCTGTGTACACGTATTCAAAACAGATCCCCATCCTGGCCTCTCCTGACGTACTCGTCGTCGGCTCGGGATCGGCTGGCGCCACGGCCGCCATCGCTGCTGCCCGGCTTGGGCAAAGTCGTTCTGCCGCTTTTGAAGTCATGCTCCTTGAGAGGTACGGCTTCTTGGGCGGCACCAGCACGACGGTTCTCGACACTTTCTACGGCTTTTATACCCCGGGCAAGGTGCCAAAGAAGGTGGTGAGCGGAGTACCTGACGATGTGATCGCCGGCTTAAAGCAACTGGATCGCGCGATTGAGCGGCCCAACACATTTGGCGCGGGCACGGGTATTACCTATAACCCGGAGTTTCTAAAAGTTGTTTGGGAACGCCTGGCTCTCGCTGCCGCGGTTCGTCTCCTGCTGCATACATTCGTTACCGACGTGGTAATGGAGCATGATCGGATTGTAGGGGTGATTGTCAGCAGCAAGGCGGGACTGGGCCTGATTCGTGCCGCCATCGTGGTGGATGCAAGCGGCGATGCTGACGTGGCTGCGCTCTGTGGCGCGCCCTTTGAACGGGCCGGCGACATCGATCCTGCACAGACGCTGACAACCACTTTCCGCATGGCCAATGTAAACCGAGCCGAAGCCGACAAGGTTTCCCGTGCCTCATTTCTCGAGAAGCTACGGCAGGCAGCGCGGACCGGAAACTACGATCTGCCCCGAAAAGAAGGCAGTGTGCATGTCACTCCCATTGCAGGTGTGACAGCGACGATACTCACCCGAGTGTCAGTGGCGAATCCGACCGACCCCTCGGACCTCACTTCCGCGGAGATTGAAGGTCGCCGTCAGGCGCTCGAATACGAGCGCTTCCTGCGCGAATGTGTGCCCGGTTACAGCCAGGCGCGCATTGTTGCCTTCAGCACGCAGATCGGGGTGCGGGAGACGCGGCGCATCTATGGCGAGTACCGGCTGACCCGCGAAGATGTTCTTTCCGCGCGCAAGTTTGACGATTCCGTCGGCTTATGCGGCGCTCCGATTGAAGACCATTTTTCCGGAGAGGGTACCAGATGGGAGTACCTGCCCGAAGGCGAGACGGTTTCAATCCCGTACCGCACACTGCTGCCGAAGGACGTTCAGGGCTTGCTGGTAGCGGGGCGGTGCTTTTCAGCCACCCATGACGCACACGCATCGGTACGCAGCATGGCCCAATGTATGGCGATGGGACAAGCGGCGGGTGCCGCCGCCGGCCTCTGCGCACGATCGCGCAAGAATCCGCGGGAACTTTCGTATCCCGATCTGCGACGGGCGCTCGTAGAAATGGGAGCAACACTGGAAACTCCGGCCATGGGGCATCCAGCCAGGACTTAGAAGCGTGGTCTGCCGCGGCTTCGGCGCTCGGTCCGGCCTGCAGTTTGCGGTTGAACATTGTGAACGCGATACGTCTCAATTCCGGCGACTACGCAATCATCATCGGTTACTTCGCAACCATCGTTTTGATCGGACTTCGGCTGCGGCGGCGGATGGTTAGCAGCACCGAGTACTTTCAGGCAGGACGGTCGTTGCCTGCCCTCGTGACCGGGATCGCTTTTGTGGCTGCCAACTGCGGGGCCCTTGAGATCATGGGGGTCGTCTCTACAAGCGCCAAATACGGAGCGCGCGCAAACCAGTTTTACTGGATTGGCGCCGTCCCGGCGCTGTTGTTTCTAGGCTTGTTCATGAT
>JAFAWX010000089.1 GCA_019241535.1 Acidobacteriota bacterium
AAAGATCCGACTGTGGCACCCGCTCTCTTCCGAGGCTTCAGAGATCCAGCACTGGCGCGACCGGGTTTTCGCCGCAGGCATCCGGCAGCCGTTCCGGCAGGCATTTCGCGAGGTTTATGGGGTAACCGATCAGGAGCGCCAGAGCAAGACATACTCGAACCGCTTCGCCGGCATCCTCATGCGGCAGCACCAGTTTTCGAACCTCTGTCGCGCTCGCGGCTGGAGCTACCGGCTAATGGGGGCAGGCTTTGATGGCTTCAATGTGCCCACGAGGATTCTTGCCGCCTGGAATATGCACGCCGAGTTCTATGTCGATCTGCCCTCGGACCGCAAACCCTCGTTGCGCGAGTCAGCATTGGGCGAGCAGTCGGGCTTTGGCATCAACCTGTTCCTCGCTTCCGACCAGGTCCGTTTTTATCGCGACGGGCGCGAGATTGCCGTCGATGAAGTGCCCGGCATCGTCTATTCGGAAGTAATGCGCGACGTTGATCTGTTCACCAGCGTGAGCGGAATCGGAGAAGACGAATCCTGGGCCGACCAGGGTGACCGAGGAACTGGCCTTCTCACTTCATCCAACACCAACGAATTCTCTGCGATGATAACTCTCCGCTCGGAAATCCTCGCCCGCGTGCTGCCACTGACTCCGGTGGCGGACCGCTGCCAGGTCGAAAGAGCCTGGGTCGAAATTCGCGGCCAGCTGGGGACCTACCGCGTTCTGATCGCCTGGGGTGGAGTCTTGCGGTTGACTGACTCGGGCGTGCGCCGCCTCAAGATCCCGCAAAATCTGCTGCAGGATGTGGCTTTAGATCTCCCCAGGATTCCCCTTGATCTCGACTCTCGCACCGAGACCATCCTTCGCACAGCGCACCTACTTGCCAACGACTGGGAGATTAATTCTCCCGACCTGATCCGGCAATTGATGTAAGAGCGATCCCCACCAGATTTCAAACGAACTTTTCTGGCCCTGGTTGAGTTTAAGTCACGTGCTGGCATCAAAACCTTCCTCCGTCCACAACGAAGATCATCGCAGCGCCGATAGCGAAACCGAAATAAATTAGGTGATATAGCGAAGAATGCAGTGCGGCCAGGCGCAGGTATAATCCTGCCAGAACACGTAAGTCCAGAGTGCGCGTCCGATCACGGGCTGCGCGTACGGCGCCTTACGGATCCTATCTGCAAATGCACTGCACCGTAGCGGATATTTTCCTGCTGCCGCGCGTGGAATCTTCGATATAATTCGCGACACTCCAGCCGCAGCGGCAAATCTTCCGTCCCTAGGGAGGTATGTCATGGCAATCCGCCGGCAAACGAGCAGCATCAAGCCCACTCGATGGTTCGAATCCAGGTTCCGACCTTTGCAAGAAGGAGCGCGCGAACTTCGCATACTCGCACTCTTGATCTTCTTTGGATCTTTATCGATGGCGCAATCAACCAGCCAGTTGAACGGGACGGTTTCCGACCCCTCGGGTGCCAGTGTAATCGGCGCGACCATAACTTTGACCGACTCGGCCACAGGATTACAGCGCAGCACTACAACGAGCGGGTCAGGGCTGTACCAGTTTCTGGACGTGCCTCCGGGCAAATATGGCCTGCAGGCAGCCGCCACGGGGTTTGCACCGTTTCTCGCCTCGGACGTCACGCTGGTTGTCAAAACGCCTTCTACGATAAACATCAAGCTTCAGCTTGCGGGTGTGGCCGAGTCGGTAACCGTCCAGGCCATCGCACCCCTTATCAACCGCACCGACGCCTCCCTGGGTAACACGATCGACCAAGACCAGATCGCGCAATTACCCATTGCCGACCGTAACGTAGTTCAGTTACTCAGTCTGCAACCAGGGGTGGCGTACCTGGGAACCGAGGTAGACCCGACGACCGACACGCGCAGCGGCGCAGTGAACGGGATGCGCAGTGATCAGTCCAACGTCACGCTCGACAGCATCGGGGTCAACGATCAGAACTTTGGATACGCTTTTACCAGTGTGCTAAATGTGCCGCCGGACTCGGTCCAGGAATTCAGAGTCACCACCGCCAATTCCAATGCCGATTCCGGCTATTCCAGCGGGGCTCAGGTTGCGCTGGTAACCAAGAGCGGAAGCAACAGCTATCATGGCTCGCTCTACGAGTACAACCGCAATACACTCTTCAGCGCCAACGATCCGTTTTTGAAGGAGTCCCAGCTGGCCAGCGGTGCAGCCAACAAAGCACCGGAACTGTTGCGCAATGTGTTCGGCGCGACCTTCGGCGGGCCCATAAGGCGCAATCGCCTCTTCTTTTTCACCAACTTTGAAGGGCGGCGTGACGCCCAGGGCACAAGCGTACTACGCACCGTACCCAGCGCCAGCTTACGAGCCGGCGACCTGATTTATCTCTGCCAACGGAATCCGGATGGCAGCCTGGACACGACCGCCTGCCCCGGCGGCATGGTCAACGGGGTCAGCGGCGTGCAGCCCGGCTACTATGCCCTCGGACCGAGCCAAATCAAGGCCATGGATCCGCTCGGAATCGGAGTCAATCAGGCGGTCGAAAGCATCCTGCAGCAGTACCCGGCAGCAAATGAAAATGCGGGCGATGGTTCGAACACGCTGGGGTACCGGTTCGCCTCCAACGCGGCCGCCAGCTACAACACGTATATCACCCGGCTGGATTGGCACCTTAACTCGCGGGGCTCGGAAACTCTGTTTTGGCGCGGCGAGCTGCAGAATTTCAAAGAGCCGGGCCTGAAGCAGTTTCTGGGGCAGCCCGCGTCGACCACGCTTTTGGACGACAGCAAGGGTTCCATAGTCGGGTTGACTTCGCTCCTGTCGCCCACCCTGATCAACGATTTTCACTGGGGCTTTATCCGGCAAGGATTGCAGAACGGCGGCAGCTCGCCTTATCCGGGCGTCCTCCTGAATGGCCTCGATAACCTGGTTCCTTTCACTCGCTCGACGACGGTATTTGTTCCCTTAAACCAGTTCAGCGACGGCTTGAGCTGGACTCGCGGCAAGCACACATTGCAGTTTGGAACCGACCTGTTCGTGATTCGCGACAACCACATCAGCTACCAGAATTCTTTTTCGGACGTGCAAACCAACGCGGTTTATCTCAACACGGGCGGAATCGCCAATACGTCCAGCCCCCTCGATCCGGCGAACAACGGTTATCCCGCCGTCGATATGAACTTCGGGCCGAACTACGACAGCGCGACCACCATCGTCATGGGTATTTTTCCCGAAGGCGACGGTATTTATAACTTCGCTCGCAATGGCCAGGCTCTCCCTCAAGGTACGGCGATCAAGCGCCGTTACGCGTTCAACGATTATGAGTTTTTCGGCCAGGATACCTGGCATGTGACGCCACGATTGACCGTCACCTACGGCCTGCGTTGGGTGCTCGAAGCTCCGCCTTATGAAACCAGTGGCTTGCAGGTTTCACCCTGCGTCCAAGCTGCCACCGGCGGCTGCACCAAGCAGAATGTCTCCGATTGGTTCGAGCACAGCGGCCAGTTGGCCGCGCAAGGCCTGCCGGCCAACGGTGCCGGGGAGATCAGTTTCGTTCTCGGCGGGCCGGTAAATCACGGCCCAGGTCTATGGAAGTGGGACCACCATAATTTCTCCCCGCGAATTGCTGTCGCCTGGGCGCCGGATACGGGCGAGGGTTGGGGCTCGAAGATCCTTGGCCGGAAAGACCAGTTCTCGATTCGTGCCGGCTACAACATCATGTACGACCATTTCGGAATTCCCATCGTGAACAGCTTTGACCAGCACGGGTCGTTTGGCCTTTCCACGGACCTCGGCAATCCCGCCGGCGTGGTGTCCCCGGCGAATGCCCCCCGCTTTACCTGCCTGGTTCCGGGCTCATCTGGCCAGTCCTGCTTGCCTAGTCCGTGCCCGAGTCTGAATGGCCCGGGGTGTCTGTTCGGCCCTGCACCGAGCGGCGGTTTCCCCTATACGCCGGGCAATACCGCCTTCGCCATCAACTGGGGCCTGGACCAAAGCGTGCAGACTCCTTCCGCACACATGTTCAACGTTTCGCTTTCGCGCCAGATCGGCTCCCATTCTTCATTACAGATTGCCTACGTCGGCACCATCGGCCGCCGGCTGCCCCTGCAGGTCGATCTTGCAATGCCCACCAATTTGAACGATCCGGGAAGCAAAACGACGTACTTCCAGGCGGCCACACTGCTTTCGAAGGCCGCCGCCGCGAACACGGACGTCAACTCGGTCGCCCCCATCGCATTTTGGGAAAATATCTTTCCGGGGATGGCCGGCGCCGGAAGCGCACTGGCCAGCGATGGACTCAATTGCGCCCCCGGGAATGCACCTTCCAATCCTTCAGCGACCCAGAACGTTTATGAGCTCTGGAATTGCTTTCCGCACAACGAAACATTTTCTCTGTTCGAACTGGATTTGCCCGCCTCTATTACCGGCCTGAGTTCGCCGCTGCCCAACAGCAAGTTTGGCCCCTACGCCTTCTACCACGATCAGTTCAGTTCGCTCTATTCATGGCGCAACATTGGCACCTCCGACTACAACGCGATGCAGATAACCTACAACGTGCGCTGGGGGGCAAGCCTGCAGGGACAATTCAACTACACACTCTCCAAATCGTTCGATGAGGCATCGGCGGCTGAACGAATCGGGCCATACGAAGGGACCGGGGGAACAGGGAACGACCTCAACGGCGGGGGTATCGTCATCAATTCATGGGACCCGCTCTCCCTGCGCGGCCTCTCCGATTTCAACGCCTTCCACCAGATTAACGCCAACGTGGTCTATCATCTTCCCTTCGGCAAGGGGCAGATGCTGGCAGGCGGTGCGGGCCGTGCGCTCGACGCCTTGATCGGGGGGTGGAACGTCTCCGGTATCGTGCGCTGGACAACCGGCTTCCCCATTTCGGTCGATAACGGCTTCACCTGGGCAACCAACTGGAACATCGAAGGTCTGGCCGAGCCGAACGGGCATGCCCCCGCGGCCTCGAATCCTAAACACGCTTTTGTGAATGGAGTAGATATCGGCCCGGATATCTTTGCCAACCCGGCAGCAGCCGAGGCCGCTTTCCGCCCGGAGTGGCCTGGCGAATCCGGGGTGCGTAACAATGTCATAGGCGACGGCATCTTTAATGTCGATACCGGGTTGAGCAAGGACTTCTCTCTGGGGGAGGCGAAAAGGATCGAGTTCAGCTGGCAGGCATTCAACGCCTTTAATTCGGTTCGCTACGACGTGCGCGGACCGGTGGGCAACTCGGCCCAACCATCGCTCTCTTACGACCCGTCGCAGTTCGGCAAATATCTTTCGACCCTAACGACCCCCCGTTTCATGCAGTTCGCGTTGCGATTCGCCTTCTGAGCTGTCGAGGATCGAGACAAGGATCCTCCCTTGCCAGCGGCTCGACTCGCATGGCCCAGCGTCCGGGGATGAAGCAGGGGGAACAAAGCGACAGCGCAAAGCAGGAGCACCACAGTTAGAAACGTCATCGTGTCGGTACCGGTGACGCCAAGCGGCAGACTACTCAGAAAACGAGTCAGGACAAACGACAACACCAGCCCGACACCTACGCCAAATATCATCAACCGCAATCCCTGGCCCAGCACGCGGCGCAGCACATCTTGTTTGGTCGCGCCCAACGTCACCCGAATACCGATCTCCTGCGTCCTCTGGCGCGTGGTGTATGCCTAATCAATTCCGGCGACTGCGGGTGCGCTATGAAAAGCGGGCGGACATTCGCGAGGCATTCTTGTCCTTGGGGTGCGCTCTGATCTGCTGGAGCTTCCTGCGAGGCGATTGGGTGGCGGGTTGAAACTCAGGATTGTCCCTCATTGAC
>JAFAWX010000317.1 GCA_019241535.1 Acidobacteriota bacterium
ATCGAAAAAATTACGCACGCGACCGGCGATTGGACGCTGCGCTTTCTTCTCATCACGCTGGCGATTACGCCTCTTCGCAAGTCTCTGGGAATGCCTGCGCTTATCAAGTTCCGGCGCATGCTCGGTCTTTTTGCTTTTTTTTACGGCGGTCTGCATTTTCTGACCTATATCTGGCTCGATAAGTTTTTCGATGTCCGTGAAATGCTGGCCGATATCGCCAAACGCAAGTTCATCACCGTCGGTTTGACGGCTTTTGTGCTGCTTATTCCCTTGGCGGTCACATCGACGGCCGGGTGGATCCGGCGTTTAGGTGGGAAACGCTGGCGAACGCTCCATCGGCTCATCTATTTCAGTGCCGTAGCCGGGGTCGTTCACTATTTGTGGCTGGTTAAGGCCGACATTCGCAAGCCGATCATCTATGGGTCGATACTCGCCCTGCTGCTTTCCTATCGGCTGCTGTCCTGGATTCTGCCGCTGCTTAAGAGTCGCCGAGGCCCGGCATTGGTGTCCGAAGCGTAGGTCGAAATCGAGTTAGCTTGTCAAAAGATTGTTGCAGATTGTCAGTCAGGAAGCGATTTCCCGATGGGTTCTTGATATGCTCGATTCAAGCCGCGGTTGAGCAACTTTCCCCGCCCGCCCGGGTTACATGCGAGTACCTTCTTCTACCGTCATTCCGTCCCAAAGGAGCTGCCCCTTGCAGGCATTCACAACCATTTCGCGTTGGCTACTGCTCAGCCTGGGTGCGGTTTCTGTCGTTAGCGGCATCGGCTGCGGATCCGGCGGGAAAGTGGTGCTTAACTCTGCGAATGGAACCTTTACGAACGCCAGCCTGAAGGGCTCCTACGTATACCAGTTGCAAGGTGCCTCGGTGCTCAGCGGTGCGGCCTATCGGGAAGCGGGGGTGTTTACCGCCGACGGCACAGGCAAAATTACTGCAGGCGTTGACGATTCGAGCATGAACGTGGCGGGAACCGGCGTGACCGGAACGTACACCGTGAGCCCTGATGGCACGGGGTTCATCTCCATGTCGACCTCCATAGGCCAGATCACGCTTGCCATAACTCTAGCGAGCTCGGCGCGCAGGCTCGACCTGATCGAGAACGACGCGTCCTTGAATGCTGCGGGGACGGCGGAATTGCAGGATTCTCAGGCGAGCGGCACGTCACCGGCTGGTACCTTTGTCTTCCGCCTGCATCAGGAAGCAAGCGCCCAAAACCAGAGCCAGGGAGCATCCCAGGTTGGCAGTTTAACGATTCAAAACGGCACCGGTACGGGAAATATGGACCAGAACCTCGGGGGAACGCTCACTTCTCCGCAGCTGAGCTCCACTTTCAATGCGCCGGGGCAGCTGGGACGCGGCACCGCGAGCCTGGTCGACACCTCGGCAAATTTCACCACCGATTTCGTGTATTACATCGTGAACAGCGGAAAGATGGTCCTGCTGGTCAGCAATTCAGGGGCGGTCGGCTCCGGCAATGCCGAACTGGTCAGCGGAAGCCTGGGCGCAGGACTGTCCGGCAGCTACGCTTTCGGAAGCCGCGGAGACGACACAACTTCCCTGTACGGTGTAGCCACGGTCGGACAGTTCACCGCAACCGCAGGCTCGATATCTGGGGTTGAAGATGCCATGCAGGATGGAAATTATTCCCCGGGCGTCAGCTTCTCAAACTGCTACAGCTCGCAAGCGAGTGGCAGGGTGGTGGTGACGAATTGTTCCTCCACCAGCCCACTGCAGGTCTTCTGGATAATCAGCGGCTCCAGGGCATTCTTCATCGACAATACCAGCGGCCGGCTCGAAGACGGTACGGCGGATTTACAGAACTCGAACGCCTTCTCGGTGTCGAACGTAAAGGGGCAATATGCCACGGTTATGGGAGGCATTGATATCAGCCCCGAGCTGATTTCACGGGTTGGGACTATGCAGTTTGACGGCTCGGGAAAGCTCGGTTTGACAGAGCTGGTAAACGCGTCCGCCTCGCTCTCCGGAGGACAGAGTCCCGGAGCTCTTTCCGGCACCTATGCGGTTTCCTCAAACGGGCGGGTTACGGCGAGCCTGAACAGCGGGGGGCTCGATCTGGTGATGTATGCCGTCTCCGGGTCTACGGCCTACGTCCTCGAGGTCAATACGGGGGTCGTGACCTCGGGAACCGTCGATCTGCAGTGATCAGCACGGCTCGCGGTGCTCAAGATAAAATTCTGCAAGCTCTAAATCAGCGGGCGTGGTGATCTTGATGTTCCGCGGAGATCCCATCACCACCGCCACCGGATGTCCGGAACGCTCGACCAGCGAGGCCTCGTCGGTTCCGAGCAAACCGTCCGCCTGTGCGTCATCAAACGCCTTTTTTAATACCGCATAGCGGAAGCCTTGCGGCGTCTGCGCCATGACGATCTTCTCCCGCGGGATGGTAGCTTTAATCAGGGCACCTTCAGCGGTCCGCTCAACCTGTTTAACGGTGTCGATGGCGGGCACGGCAGCGATAGCCGCGCCGTATTTGCGCGCCGCTTCGATCACCTGACGAATCATCTCTTCAGTTACCAGGGGGCGAACGGCATCGTGGACCAGGATGATGTCGTCGGCAGCCGCGGAGATAGACAACAGAGCGTTCGCCACTGATTGCTGGCGATGCTCGCCGCCTTCCAGTAATACGGGTACCTTCTTCATGATCTCAGGTGATTCCTGTTCGAGTCGCAGGCGAAACGGTGCGATCTCGTTCTTGCGCAGGGCGACATGGATTGAGCTGATTTCCCCGCAGGCGGCAAATCTTGACAGCGTATGTATGAGGACGGGGATCCCGCGCAATTCCGCAAACTGCTTGCTCACCAGGGATTTCTTCGCCTTCGCCCCCATACGGGTTCCGAGCCCCGCGGCCGGGATGATTGCCAAGACCCTCATGAGGGCGAACAGTATATATGAGTTGCACTTGCGGGTGCGGTAAATTCCCTCCCCGCGGTGCAACCCGCTCTCCACCGCCGGGCAACAAAATGTACGCTGCTTCGGAATAGCCGTTCACGAAATGAGGGAAGCTCAGTGAAAAACACCTTTGGTAACCTCGTTGGCCACTGCTTGCTCTATGCTCTGGGCGCTGCCCTCCTGGTTGCCCTGATCGTTGCCGGGGGCGCCGCCGCCCTGGCCAGCCACGAAGGTCAGGCGGTCGAAGAGGCGCAGGCGGCGGTGCCGGTAACTGCAGAGTCCCAGGACGGGGACACATTCACTGGAATGATCTCGGATTCCTGGTGCGGTGCCCGCCACAAAAGAAACTCACAGCTGAGCTCGGCCGAATGCGCCCACGCCTGCGTGCGCAGGGGAGCCAGCTACGTGCTGGTTGACGGCGACCGCCGCTTCGCTTTGCGGGGCGCGGAAACCTCTCTAACAAGGCTGGCCGGCGAGCGCGCCCACGTGAGCGGGACACGGCAAGGGGGCGCGATTGTCGTGAACTCGGCCGCTCCCATGTTCTGAGCTATTCGCCCGGCTGGTCCATAGCCACAATCTGCTTCTTACTCTCGCCTACGGCGCTGGCCGCAGTCAGCGGCGGCCGCAATTCAGCACGGGCGCTTGAACGTTCGTCGCACTTGCCAAAGATCATCTTGCCCGCGGTTGTCTGCAAAACCGATGTCACTGATATATCGATTGTTTTCCCGATCATCTTGCGAGCGTTATCCACTACCACCATGGTTCCGTCGTCCAGGTATGCCACGCCCTGGTTATACTCCTTGCCTTCCTTGAGGATGAAGACGCGCATGGACTCGCCTGGAAGCACGATCGGCTTGAGGGCGTTTGCCAGCTCGTTAATGTTCAACACTTCGACCCCCTGCAGCTGGGCAACTTTGTTGAGGTTGAAATCGTTGGTAATGATTTTGCCTTCATAGACCTTAGCTAATTCGATCAGCTTCAGGTCAACTTCGCGGACAGTGGGAAAGTCGTCTTCGATGATCTGGACCTGCAGGGTCGCAACCTTCTGCAGGCGCTGCAGAATGTCGAGTCCCCGGCGGCCGCGATTGCGCTTGAGGGAGTCGGCCGAATCGGCCACCAGCTGTAGCTCGCGCAAAACAAATTGGGGTATGACTACGATCCCTTCGAGAAACCCGGTTTCTGCAATATCGGCGATTCGGCCATCGATGATTACGCTGGTATCAAGAATCTTGTAACTCTTCTTGAGCTGTTTTTCCCCGCCGAAGACTCCTCCGAGAGCCGCCAGATTCAGGAGGTCACCCTTATTCGCCCCTACGATCAGCCCAACGTAGGCCATCAACAGCATGACCATAATCTGCAGGAAGCTGCGTAGCGCGCCTTCAGCGAGGCTGTTGCGAATGACCAGCGCGAACAAGTAGGCGCCGAAAATCCCGAGTATGCTGCCGACGGCAGCACCAATCAACCGCTTGAGGCTGATGCGGTGCAAGCGCCACTCGAAGATGATAATGAGGGCCCCGATCACGGCACCGGCAACGATATCCAGCCAGGTATTCGGACCGAAAGGGCGAATCAGATAACAGGTGAAAGCGACAAAAGCAATGAAGATCAGACGAACCAGAATGATATCCACGAGCAACCCCCTGGGCAACCGCAGACAGGCAGTTGCCCGGCAGGCCGCTTGCAAGCAGGTGAACCCGCGCGGCCGCCTTCATGGGGAGCCTATTAAATAAAATGAAACGCTCCCCACATACTCTCGAAAGTCCAGGTACGCGAAAAGTATATACCGGAAGCAAAACCGGCTGAGCAGCTGAGCCAGCTTGCTACACTTGCTCGACGAAAATGCAGGCGGTCGTCATAACCCGGCGAGGCGGACCCGAGGTGCTTCAGGTCCAGGATGTCGCGTCGCCGCTCGGAAACGAGCAACAGTTGGTGCGGGTAGAAGCCGGGGGCGTGAACTTTGCTGACATTATGGCCGCTAGAGGGGGATACCCGGGCACGCCTGAGCCGCCGCTGGTAGCGGGACGCGAGTTCTGCGGCGTACGGGTGAGCGACGGGAAGCGTGTGATGGGCTACACCCAATGGGGCGCCTTTGCTGAGCTTGTGTCCAGCCGTTCTCACCTGCTCTGGCCCGTACCCGCCGGCTGGAGCGCCCACGCGGGCGCGGCGTTCCCAGTAAACTTCTTCACCGCCTATCTTGCGTACTGGAAATCCGGACTGCTTGAGGGAGCGCGAGATGCGCGCGTGCTCATCCATGCCGTAGCAGGAGGGGTCGGCACCGCGGCGGTACAAATCGGCCGCGTTCTGGGCATAGAGATGTACGGAACCTCCTCATCGGACACGAAACTCGAGCGCGTAAAGCAGCTTGGCTTACAGCATGCGATCAACTATGCGAAACAAGATTACGAAGAGGCGATCCAAGATCTCACCCAGGGTGAGGGTGTCGACGTGGTTTTTGAAATGCTTGGAGGAGAGCACACGGCCAAAAGCATCCGCTGCTTGCGTGATTTTGGGCGGGTGATTGTTTACGGCACCGCAAGCGGAGAGCGCGCCCACTTTGACCCGGGTGCGCTTTATGCCAAGGGAGCCAGCGTGCACGGCCTCTGGCTGACATACCTGTCGGCAAAAGCTGCCCTGATGGAAGAAGCCTGGGAAGAGCTTGCCGAGTGGGCGGCAAAGGGATGGCTCCATCCGCTAGTCGGAACCGTACTCCCTATCGAAAAAGCTGCGGTGGCCTACAGGCTGCTGCTCGAGCGCAAAAACATTGGCAAAGTGGTCCTGGAATTTCCCGAGAGGCGCTCCTGAAAGGCCTTCACTTTCTCGCCAGATCTACTCCCTCCAAATGTCTCGGAAAGCGCTCGCTAGCCGCCTCGATAAACGCCTTGAAGATCCAGCGTGAGCGCTCATCGTCGGCAAACGATCGTTCTGGATGCCATTGCACGGCGACGACAAAGTGCTCACTGTCGGTGCCCTCGAGCGCCTCAATGACAGCATCATCGGGGCAGCGTGCCACGATCCTGAGGCCGCTTCCAACCACATCCGCCGCTTGATGGTGACTGGAATTGGCTGGAATCACCAGTTCGCCCCTGCCCTCTCGCGGCGCAAGAATGCGGCCGAGCTTTGATTTCGGCTCGATCGCAACCATGTGCGCCACCGGCAGCTTTCTTCCTGCTTCGTGGTTTACCGAGGATTCAATATGCTGCAGGAGGGTTCCCGAACGATACACATTGAGGCTTTGCAAACCATAGCAAATCCCAAGCAACGGCTTGCGCAGTCGGTACGCATCGTCAAGGAGGAGTTTGTCAACCGCCTCGCGTCTCAAATCAGCGGGCTCAGTTTTGGCGTGGGGCGGAGCAGCGAATCTGCGAGGATCCACATCGGCCCGGCTGCCCGGCAACAGAGTGCCGAGGCACCCCGCAACCAGCACCATCACATTGGCGGCTGCACCGTCGAGCGGGATGCGGACGGGCTCCGCACCCGAGGCTTCAATGGCCTGTTCATACTGCACGAGGGCGCGTTCAGCGTATTCGCGATCCGCGCTGTGGGGCACCGGGATTGCAATTCGGGGTGTCAAGGCCGCTCAGCTCACGCCCTCATTTGCTGTTCAATTCCTTCTAATGTCTTGGCCCGGCGGTAGGCCCGAACTTCAACAACCGTGGTCGCAGCTAAAGCGATGCCAGCGACCGCTGCCGCGGCAGGGAAAGCTATGAGCCTGTACGCAAGAGAAAAATTTGGTTCAAGACCGCGCAATTTTGCCGCTCCGGCGACTGCGCAGATTCCTATCAGCAGACCCAGGGCAAACGCCAGCAACGTCAACGTTACGGTGGCCAGCAACACGCGAACCGGCACAAGATACCATCGCGGCTTGGGAGCGGAAGCTTGCAGGGCGCGCATGTCTTCTAAACTACACCCCCGGGTAGCCAGTTGTCGCAAAACTGGGCTGGTCCTCCGAGGCGTGGGGCGGGGCGGAGAGCCTGGGAACTGGCGCCGAATTACGCTTTCAGCAACGGTTGTCCTGGGGAATTGCGGGAGAGCCGCACGAGCTTTGCCGAAACGTGCGTGCGCTCTGCGTCAGATCCCGCCGCCGCGAGCCGCTTACGCAGCTTGTGAATCTTTTCCTTGCGTGTACGGCGCCGCCGAATCTCCGGACGTCGACTGGGAGCGGACATGAATGAATTTCCTCCTTGGGATTGTTCCCGGGCAAAAGAAATCTCTAGAGCCACATCGGCGACTGGGGGAACAGCCGCGTCCCACCGCCCGAGCATGCCTATGGGTACTCAGCCATTCAATCGAAGATACGGCAGAACTGTCAACGACCGGCAGTCGACGATCGCTTGCTCACTAAGCATGTGTCTTGGAGCGGTGTCTTCGTTACGTGCGACATAACCTCGGAAGGCAGCAGGGAACCGGTTTTTTCTTGATTTATGGCCGGATTTCCCCGTAGGAATGGGTGCGCGACCCGGCACCTGGTCTAAGGCGATGCATCTCGCTCCCTCGCTCCCGTCATCGTAGCGAGCGCTTCCGGCACTCAGGCCGGAGCTAAGGAGATCGGTATGAGCATTTTCACTGTCTTGTTTGTCGTCCTGCTGCTCGCCTGGCTTCTTGGCTGGGGTGTTTTTCACGTTGCGAGCGCGATGATTCACATATTGCTGGTTGTTGCTTTAATTGCGCTGGTCCTCCATTTCGTTCGCGGACCGCGGGCGGTATAAGACTGCGGAAAACAGGAGGAGCTAAAAATGAAACGAAAACTGGTTGGCGCAGTATGCCTGGTCGCGCTGCTGCTCACGGTGTCAAGTTTCGGCCAGCATGTGGGAAGGCATTCCGAAGCCGATAACGTGAAGAAGGCGCTTGAACAGGCAGACTTGAAAGATGTGAACGTCTCCGACGATGTGGACAAAAATACCATAACGTTGCGGGGAACGCTGCACTCGGAGGACGCGAAACAAAGGGCCGGCTCGATCGCCCGCTCAGCCGCAGCGAATCGGGTAATTGCCAACGAGATCAGCGTTCAGCCGGTTGGCAGCGAGTCTCGGGCAAGGGCTGTCGCTTCAAATCTGGACGATGGAATTGAAAATAACTACAAGGCAGCGTTGATCTCCAAACGTTTAGACAGCTTATCCATTCATTACAAAGCTAAGAATGGAGTACTGGTCTTGACCGGCCAGGTCAAGAACGCCGAGCAGCGTCAGACGGCCGCCCAGCTGGCATCGAAAGTTCCGAATGTACGCCAGGTGGTGAACCAGCTCGAGGTCCATCCTTGAGGTCTGGAGGATCCGCCCTCAGTTAGGGCGCAAGGGCTTCGAATTCGAGTGGAGCAGGGCCTCGCTACGGGTTAGCACGACTTAATAACCCGAATGCAAGGACCTGTTTTTTTTGTCCAAGAAAGTGCCGGCATCCGCGCCCTGATCCGCACGGCCCAACACGTCTCCGGCGACGAGGCGTGTCAAAAAAATCCACTATCCAGGTACAGTCCGTTTCTGTTTGAGCCGCGCAACCGTCGGTCGTGATCGGCGGAACCTGAGTGTTAGAATGCACTCTTAAGTTCTCGCCATCATGGGTGCAATTCCTTCTCCTGCTCAACTGGAAACCGAAACACTGCGGCCTACGGCTCACGCGGCGGTGCGCCGAATTCGCCTTCTTTTCTGGGCGTTCGCCTTTATCTCCGGGCTGGCGCAAGCTTGGAACACCCGCCACAGCATGAACTCCGATGGAATCTCCTATCTCGACATGGGGGATGCATACCTCGCGGGCGGGTGGAAGATGCTCATCAACGGACATTGGAGTCCTTTCTATCCCTGGCTTCTGGCTGTGGCCCGGTCAGTCGTCAAAGCCTCCCCCTACTGGGAATTTACGGTCGTCCACCTGGTGAATTTCTTTCTCTTCATGGTGGCGCTGGCCGCTTACGAAGTCATGCTGGGCGAATTCGTCAGGTCCGAGCAGCGTACTCCGCAATATGACGGCTACGCCATGCTGCCGGAGTGGGCTCTCAGGCTGATCGGATACCTGGTTTTTCTCTGGCTCTCGTTGACCCTCATCACCCTCGAACGCGCGAGCCCTGACATGTTGATGAGTGTGTTCGTCTACCTCGCTCTGGCTATCATTCTCAAGATCCGTGGCGGCTGGGATGGTTGGGGCGCTTTTGCCCTCCTCGGACTGATTCTGGGGGCTGGCTACATCGCCAAAACGCCCATGTTTCCCCTCGCCTTCGCATTTCTGGCAGTAGCCCTGCTGTCGACGGCAAACCCCGTCCGAGCTGTCCCACGCGCAATGCTCGCCGCTTCATTGTTCCTGCTAATGTCACTGCCTCTGCTTTATGGGCTGTCAAAAATGAGCGGCCATTTCAGCATTGGCGACAGCGGAAGATGGACATACTTGACGGAAGTGAACCAGACAGGACCGCTATGGTACATGCAGGACCTGGGCACGGCCGGGGGCAGGTTTCTGCACCCGCCACAGAAGATCTTCAACTTTCCCCCCGTCTACGCCTTTGTGGGGCCGATCGGAGGCACACTTCCGGCCTGGTACGACTCCTTTTATTGGTCTCAGGGCGCGAAGCCCAAGCTGGTGCTCCGCCGGCAAGTGACGGCTGTGGCCAGAAATGCGGCATTGTGTCTCGATCAGGTTTTCACCCATGAGGCCGCTTTGCTGGCCGTCTTCCTGGTACTTTGCTTCACTGCGCAACCAGGGGCCACGCTGCGCCGCTTTCTGGGTTTATGGCCAGTTTGGGTTCCCGCACTTGTTGCTGTCTGCATGTATCTGCAGGTGCTAGTGCAGGAGCGTTACGTCGCCGTGTTTTTCATACTAGTGTGGACGGCATTGTTTGCCAGCGTGCGGCTGTCCACCGGAGCGGCGGCTAGGAGGCTCGTCGCCGGCGCGACTATCGCGCTATTATTCACGGCCGGCCTCCCGTTGACTTACGCTGCCGGCGAAGATCTTGAACACGGCATCAGCCGCAGCCGCCACCCACAATGGGAAATTGCGGAAAGCCTGCGGCTGATGGGCGTCCACCCTGGCGATCGTGTGGGACGGATTGGTGGAGCTCATCGCATCGAATGGGCAAGGTTGTTACGGGTGAGAGTCATCGCGGAAATATCCCGCGAGGATGCAGAATATTTCTGGTCCTCAAGCTCGTCTGTCAAAGCACAGGTGATCGATAGCTTCCGCCACGTCGGCGCGACCGTCATCGTCGCCCACCAAATACCTCCGGCAGAGGTTTTCGTCGTGCCGCCAGGCTGGCAAAGAATCGCTGCCAGCGATTTCTATGTCTACCGACTGGATGCTTCCAACAACCTGTCGGCCAAAAAGTGAGTCCGTGTCGCCGTTCTAACGCCGGAGGCAGCCTTCTTGCGATATTGCGCGCTTGTTCTTCAATTCACGTAAGATGAACTTTTACTGTGCTCGACTGGGCGGCGACCGAATGTTATTCACTACCGCTCACTGCGCGCGCGACCGTTGATTATCGAAAGTCTTGCGATAAAGAGCAAAATTTCGCCGGTGCGAGCGCGGGCTTCTCGGCTGACGCGGAAGGCAGTCTGCTCCGTTCAGCAGGTCGGGTGCTCAGGGGGCGCATTCTCCGGGCACCGAATGCAAGCTTGTCGAGTGCACAGCGTTAATATCTCGGTTTTGCGTGCATTTCATGATCCCTGGGAAGGCGGGCGACCAGACCTGGTCGTGCTCTCTGCAGGGTTCAAACAGGAGGGCTCAGTTTATGCCAAGAGAAGCCAAACTCTATTCCTCCAGCTCTGGTTCGGCGGTCCGCGCTTTCATTAAGTTTCGCGCCAATATTCCGCCCCGCTGGATCCGCAACGCGAAGAATTCGCGGAAGCGGGTAGAGCCGGAACTGGTGCGTTCACTGGCGGCACTGAGGCGCTTGAGGAAAACTCGGCCGGGTGCGCAAATTGCTATAAAAATGGCAAACAAAGAGGCGAGAACCATCCTTGATCGATGGGAACTCGCTTACAACAAAGAGAGTTTTTACCGTGGATTACGTATCCTCTTGGAGCTCGAACGGAACGGCTCCTCGAAGCTGTAGCACTTATTTCCTATCCTAGCTCGGAACTCTGCCGCTGCCTAAGGGGACCGCCCTCCTGCAGCATGCCTCAGTGTCCAAAACCGGCATCACTGCTGGGTTTCCTGGGGCTGAATACAGCAACAATCCTTGCCTCTCCGACCAACCTCCAACGTGCTACTTACGTTCCAACCTATGTACGTTTGCGAAAACGGATGCGCTTCGTGGCGACCTCCATCGGACCCAGACAACTCGCCTTGGACTACGGGCAGGCCAAGAAACGAAAGAATGCGGTTGCCGCAATCCTTTCCGGTGCCCTTCCAGGCGCGATCCTGGCCTTCTATTTTCCCTGCGGCTGGCGGCGCTGGTTATTGGGACTGGCGATCGGTCTCGTGTGGGGGAACGCCTTTGAATACAGCTACCATCGCTGGCTCCTTCACCGGCCGCGAGGGGGGCTGGCGAAGGGCCATCTCCAGCACCATGCGAATGTTGGAACTCCCGCCGAAGCCGAGCACGTTGCCCTGGGCAAATCTCCCTGGTACATAGCCATTCTGTTTGCCGTCAACGGGATCCTTGTCATAGCTGCTGACCTCCTCTGGTCCCTTCGGATCTCGCCCGGCATTTTTGCCGGCTGGACGGTCTACCTGATCTCCGCCGAGGAAATCCATTGGCGTATCCATCTCAAAGGCTGGTTGCCACCCGGCCTGGGCCCTGCCCGCGCTTACCACATCGCGCACCACGACACCCCCAATACCCGCTACAACGTCTTTCTGCCACTATTCGACCTATTGTTGGGAACCAGCCAGGGGTATCAGAACCAGGTGACTCACCGTCGCCCTACCTTGCCGCTCCAAAACAAATGAGATTTTTTTGTGATCGCAAGGTAACCAGGTGGCAATTTTTTCGTCCATAAATCGGAAAACAATTCTCCAGATTTACCCCGCCGGAGAGCTTACGGAATTATCGGAAACTTCTTAGCCATTATTTCCGAGGAGGAAGGACAGTTCCTGCTCCTAATACGGTAGGAATAATCCCAAGATTCCCCGCCCTCGCTTTCTAAATCGGACATACAGGAACCATGGTATAGACCCGCAGCCGCGGGACATGGTCCGCCTTAGTTAGCACCCCGTCGTCGAACGCAAACTGGAGCGGTGGTAATGAGACCCGAGCAGGCCTGAGTTGTTGGTAGCCACGTCCGCCCGGGACCAAACAAAGCCATGGCGCCGGCGATCGATCTAAAGCCCTGCGAGCTGTGGGCGTGCAACTTCCGAGGAGGCGAAGATTCACTCCTTTGCAGCTGCCTGCTGCCGAACATCATTACTATCTTTTCCCTCGATCTCCGCTTCCAACTGAGACTTGACACTATAAGTGATTTTTTCCAGCTGCCCTTTGGCCCGAGCTATGCGTCCAAGAATTTCCGGTAGTCGCTTCGGCCCAAGCAAAACGACGGCGA
>JAFAWX010000321.1 GCA_019241535.1 Acidobacteriota bacterium
GGGCTTTTCCGCAACTGCCGCACGGCGTAGCGCATGTCTTGGGTTAAGCCGTTCATTCCGTTTCCTCTCTGTTCGGCTTTCCACTGGAAACAGGGCCCGAAGGCATCGGGATCGCGAACTTAGAGTTTTTTGTTTCATCCCGTAAAGGCGGACTGTTGGCTCCTTCAGGTAGATGGGATCAGGGTTATGTTGCTATCAGCATCCAGCATTATGCCGAAGTTTTTGCTCGTACGGAGCATACTTTCTGCAAATCAGATGTCTGAGTAAGTGTGTCAAGAGTTTTTTGCAATTCCCGACGATTCGTTCACTCCGGATCCACAGGAGTTTCACAAACTTCCCATGCCAGCGTCGACGAGTTTGCCCAGTGGTGAGCCTCGCCTAGCCAGCGCCGCCAGGTATCTGCTTTCGTCATAGGCGACCCGATCTTGCCAGCAACGGAATACAATGCGAATCCATTTGAAAGCCAACGCTCGCACCGCTGCGTGGTGGTCGCTGCCCCGACGTCGCTGTTGCTGGTAGTAGGCCCGAGCCCATGTCGATTGCGCAATCGAGTGACCGGCCCATTCGTGAAAGCTTTGCCGCAGAAACTTCGGACACGCCCAGCGGAAATGCACCCACTTCCGTTTCCCGCTGCTCTCCGTTACTGGCGCAATTCCACTGTAGGTCTGCAGTTCGTCGGCACAGTTGTAACGATCTCGTTGCGAACCGAAGGCCGCCAGCAGCCGCGGTGCCATCACCGCACCCGCTCCTGGCAGAGAGGCAAAAATGAAGAAATCCGGATGCTCGACGGCCACCTCCTCAATCTTTCGGTCGAGCTCCGCAATGCCCTCGAGCAAACTGCGCATGAGTTGCACGATCACTTTCACCACCGTACTCTTGGCTTCGATCACCGCCCGATCCCCGCCAGCCGGAATTGCTCCGCCGATCGCCAGGATGCGGCGTTCCATCAATCCTCGATGACAGTGGTGCTCGCGGAAGAACCGGCGCAGGTCTTCCCCCGATACTTTTTGTAACTCCTCCAGCGTCGGCCAGCGCTCCAGGAAGTCGCACACCAGCGGAATGTCGAGCTTCTCAAACCATTCCACCATCTGCGGGAAATAAACCTTCAAGTAGCTGATTAAACGATTGCCTTGCGCCACCCTTTCCGCCGTGAGCTTCCGTCGCTCTTCCACCAGGTTCTGTACTCGCCGGGTGGCTTCGTCATCCGGCGACAAACGATGCAGTTTGTCCCGGTGTCGCGCCAATATATACAGCAGCAGATCGGCATCCCGCGGGTCATCCTTGGCTCCCGAGGGATACAGCGCCTCGCGCATCTTCGCGGTCATCGTCGAAGGAACTGGGAATATATGCAGGCACTCATACTTGTTGAGCAGAAAGACCAGAGCTCCCTTCACTTGTTCCACGGCGACCGCGATTGGACGATGGCCGAATCGTCGACATAGTTCAGCGACCCAGGCCTCAACCGCTTCTACCTTGTGCTCCAGTTCGCCGGTTTCGCTCGTCGTCGAGCCGGCCGCTTGTAGACACCATACATGCTTGCGATCTGCCCAATCGATACCTACAAGCGCCGCGAACTCCGGCTCTGGACCCATTTTCTCTTTTGCCATACTCAACCTCCTTGCGTATTGGTGCAGAGGCTGGCTTTGCTCCCGCGAAGCCCTTATAGTAGGCTCTTGTTGGTGTTGTTCCAGACGTTCATCTGAGTGTTCGTTCTGGAAGCAAAGCACGTCCCGCTGTTCGAGATTCTGATTTAAAACATCGTGTGTTTGGCGTTAGAACTCGTAACAGCGGGACGCCTCTGTTGGCGGCCATTGTAGACAGCCAGCAGAAAACTTCATCCACAACTATTTACACACTCCTGCCCCTTCTCCCACAGAACATTCGCTCTCCTGTTCACCTCGGGAGACAACACTACCCATGCAGTTGTCCTAAAGCTTCTACATCAATGATGCAGGGGAAGGGGGCCTCCACGTTCTCGGACCAAAGCTTCATTCATCTGCAGGCCCCCTTCCCCTGCACCTCTTCCCCCAAACCGCAGATATCCACAAACCCACAGACTGGTCGAGTAAGACTGCTGTGGAAATACTTTCCTTAGAATCTCTTGTCGGAGTCACTGTAAGGCGTTGTCACAACCTCACGCTTTTCTTTCGCCGCCACACACACGCGCTCACCACGAAATATGGGACGCGAAGTTTGACGTTTGTAGCAGAATAAGAGCATGCGGGCCTACCGGGCTTGAGATTCCACGATCTCCGCGACTGTGCCATCACGCAACTTGCCGAGAACGGTGCTTCGGATTCAACCATCACGGCGATTGTCGGGCATATGAGCCGCCGCATGTAGGAGCGATATAGTCACGTGCGGATGGAAGCGAAGAGAAATGCGATGGAAGCCCTCGCTACAAGTACCAGAGCAGCAGGTTATGACACAAACCATGACACAAAACATTACCCGTGTGACGACTCGTCCCGTCTAACTTGTTGAGGGAGATGGTGGACCTGGTCGGGATCGAACCGACGACCTCTTCCATGCCATGGAAGCGCGCTCCCAGCTGCGCCACAGGCCCACCTTTTGAGACCAGCTCTCCCAATTTTTACCCAGCTGCACGTGTTAGTCAAACTTCGGAAGAACCTGAAGCCGGCGGAGTGGCCGAGATCGGCACTCTAGTGCAGGCGGAGGTTCGACGAAAGTGGAATGCAAGTTGCGAAAACTGTCAAAATAAGTATGCTGAGTTGAGAAGAGTTGAAAATGACCTCCCCAATGAAGACTGCCATTCTGTGCTGCTGGGTAATGATCGCCGGAATCAGCCTGGCGCAGACCCCTGTTAACAACGCGCCGTCTCCCGTGTCCTATTCCTCCATTTCGGAGCTGAACCAGATGGTTGCCAACCTGCAGCAGACCTCGCAGGCGCTCGGGGAGAAACTGTCCCATCTGCGTATCGACAAGTGGAAGACGGATTCCGCCACTAAGCGGCAGACCCAAAATGACACTGAGTCCATTTTGCGAAACCTGAAGACTGCTCTGCCCAGCATACTGGCGGATCTGAAAGGCTCGCCTGAAAGCCTGCCGCTGACCTTCAAGCTCTATCGCAATCTGGACGCACTCTATGATGTTGCCAAGTCAGTCGCGGAATCGACAGGAGCTTTTGGCAGCAAAGAAGAATTTCAGTCTCTGAGCAGGGACCTCAGCTCCATTGAAGATTCGCGCCGGGCGTTCGCCGAGCGCATAGATAAACTCGCCGCGGCCAAAGAGACGGAAATCGGCCAGCTGCGAACCGAGTTGCAGAGCGCCCGGGCAGCTATTCCGCCAAAAAAGGTCGTAGTGGACGATACCGAGCCCGCGCCGAAGAAGACCCCCGCTCGAAAGAAATCCACGCCCAAACCGCAGACGGCCTCCCAAGGCAGCAATCAACCTACGCCTTCTCAGCCTCAGTCGCGTTAGTCTTCCCTGACTTTTAGGGCTCTCCGCCTTGCCGAAGGCGGGCCCCTGTCAGGCACAACTTGCCCCGGGTCACTACTTTGGCCAGGGAACTTAAACCTCGCGAGCGGAGTCTAAGATATTAATTAGGGTTGTTCCGGTGGACTCTATAATGGAGGAATCCCGGTTGGGGATGACGGTAGGAGCGGCCAGCGTGGGAGATTTTGCCAGTGCGATCGGCATAAGCAGCGAAGAATCCAGGGTTATAGCGGAACTCAAGGCGGGGTCCGAAGAAGCCTATGTATGGCTAGTAGGAGAGTTTCACCAGCCGGTCTATAGCGTCATCTATCGCATCCTGACTGACCCGGCGGATGCCGCCGATACCACCCAGGAAGTATTTCTGAAGGTTTTTCGGGGAATGAAATACTTCCACGGTGAATCCAGTCTGAAGACCTGGATCTATCGTATCGCTATTCACGAAGCCGCCAACCGCCGGCGGTGGTGGTTCCGCCACAAGTCAAAGGAAACTCCCATGGGGCCGGCGGAATATCCGGGTGCAGAGCACGCCGTGTTTTCCGCCGTCGATGCTGCGCTCGTCGACAAGCACAAATCGCCCTTTCAGAATGCGGCCGATGACGAACTAAAGGCGCGCGTGGAGTTCGAACTGCGCCGCGTGCCCGAACCCTATCGCACGGCCGTTGTGCTGCGCGACATCGAGGAGTTGTCGTATGACGAGATTGGCGAAATCACGCAAGTTTCCTTAGGCACGGTGAAATCTCGCATTACGCGCGGACGGGATGTACTCAGAAAACGCCTGCGAGATTACGTCAGGGAAGTCGGGCCGGAGTTGGGACTCGACATTGTCAACACAGATGCCAAGAACAATGCCTGCACCCGGCTCTCGCGTCCCAAGACTGTCGAGGTAGGGCCATGACCTGTGCGGAAGTAAAGTTCATGCTTTCAGCCTATCTGGACGGAGCGATTACGGGCAGGCAGATGTATGGGCTCGACCAACATTTACGCGTTTGCGCAGGCTGTTGGCGAGACTATGAGTCCTTGCGTCGTACCCAGGCTTTGCTGTCCAAGCTCGGGCGCGCCCGGGCGCCTGAGGATTTATCGCTCAAAGTGCGCCTGGCGCTCTCCCGCGAAGCGGCGCGCAGACGTCGCCCGGTCTGGGCAAGCTTGGCTTTGCGCCTGCAGAATGCCCTGCGGGCTTTCATGGTGCCCGCAACTGCCGGGGTGTTTGCAACCATAGTAATTTTTGCAGTTTTAATGGGTTTCATTACCCCCGTGCAATTCAACAGCAGCGATGTCCCGCTGTTGATCTCCACCGGTCCGGAGCTGCAGCAAACTGCCTTTGGCGTTAGCCTAGGCGCCGTGGGGGATGAAGCTCTGGTTATCGAGGCTTACGTGGACGCCAATGGGCGGATCCAGGATTACCGGATTCTGTCCGAGCCCGATAAGCTCCAGGACCTCCCCCATCAGATCAAGAACATGTTGATTTTCACCACCTTCCGCCCCGCCACCTGGATGGGCAGCCCCCGCCCGGGCACGGCCGTATTGTCGTTCTCGAAAATCAGCGTAAGAGGCTGACGGGCCTTCTCTCGACCTGGGCTTTGAGTGAGTTCCTGGTCAAACCTGAGTTTCCGGTAAGCAACTCGCGATTAGCACAGTCCATCCAAGTTCCTGCCGAGATAAATCCGAGCAGGCGAGATCCGTGTCACGCACCCGTCTGTCTTCCTGCAGAATGCATGCACTCGCTTTATTTTGCGTAAATTCTGTCGGTCGAGAGCCTGAGCATTGCGTGGGCCTCCGTACGTCCGGGTGGATCTCGCACCTGATTTGTGACTGCCTGGTAGTGTTGGGCGGAAGCTCGCTGATGCCAGCTCTGATTGATGGGGTAGCTCACTGCTTCCCTGTAAGTGAGAGGGCGAAGCTCTGGACGCGCAATGACTCTGGTTCAAGCAAACGGCGTGGCGGAAGGGGCGGGGGCGAGCCTAGGTCCGGCCTGGTACGCCGCTTACACGCATGCCCGGCACGAAAAAAAGGTCGCTCAGCAGCTCAAGGATCGAGGCATCGAACACTTCCTGCCGGTTTACAGTTCGATGCGACGGTGGAAAGACCGCCGCAAACAAATCGATCTTGTCCTCTTTCCGGGTTACGTATTTGTTCACTTGCATATGGCAGAAAGGTTGCGCGTTCTGGAACTGCCCGGGGTGGTACGATTTGTATGCTTCAACGGTCAACCGGCCGTGCTGCCGGGAAGCGATGTTCAAGCACTGCGAAACGGGCTCGCGCACGGGCTCCGGGCGGAGACCCATCCTTATCTGACGATCGGAAGGCGGGTGAAGGTGACCCACGGTCCATTGAGTGGTGCCCAGGGGATTCTGGTCCGCTTCAAGACCAACTGGCGCCTGGTAATCGCGATTGATGCCATCATGCGCTCCGTTTGCGTAGAGATCGATGAGGCTGACGTTGCGCCGGTTTTCTGAACCCGCGTGCCAAACGCGGAAAGCCGCAGACCACCGACAAGAGCCTGTTGCTGGCCGTATTGCGGCCCATTCACGAGGTTTCTCATGTTAACCAAGCTTCTCCTCCGTACCCTGTTCACCTTACTCGTGTTCGCACCCGGAGTGCGCGAATTATATGGGCAGCAGCAAGGCGATTTCCGCGGGCAACAGCGCGATGTCGCGGAAACCGAGCAGCACCCGTCCTCAACTCGCGCTGTCGATGAAGCCGATTCTCGCGGCGCCAAGGAAGCGGACCGCCTGGTCGCACTTCCGGCGGAGAGAATCATTCTTCTGCTGCAGCAGGAGCCGGGGCTTTTCCTTGAGGTGAAGAAGATGCTTGTGCGCAAGGCTTACGCACAGGGCAGAGTGCTTGATGCCAAAGAACTCAGCGATGAAGCCGTTTTTCGACTGGTGCGGGATGACGAGGACGCGCGGGCCCTGATTACTCAGCAAATCGTCGACCGAGGCTACGTTCGCGCCAAACCTACGCGCGAGGAACTGGCGCGGGAATACGAGGAAAAGCAACGGCGAATCGCCGCCCGGGCGAGACGGGAGGAGGCCCCCTACGGGTATTCCGAGGGAAATGGCATACCCGCAGACGAGCAGGAGGAGCAGTATGGCACCCCTTCTAGGCAGAATCAGCTGCCAAGCCCTTACCAGGTGAGTCCTCCTTTACAGGAGAACCCCCAGCCGGTGACGCCCGAGACCCCGCTCAACAGCGACCAGCGGCGAAGACTGCTCGAGGCCAGTACGAACGATTCCAGTAATGACGGCGGCTCGGGCGGCCTGCCATTTGAGGCCGTGACCGGCGGGCAGCAGCAGATGACCGCCGACGAGGCTCAACAAGTTGTTAATTCCTACGGCGCGGGCCAGCTTTCTGGGCTTGCAGGCGGACAGAATGGGGTTGCAAGGTCGCCGAGCGGCATCTCCTCTAGCACCTCTCGACGGCCGCAAACGCAGGAAGAAGCTTACTGGCAAGCGAGGCGGCAACTCGAGCAGGCCAGCTTGCGTCCCGACAGCAGCCTGGCCACGCGGCCGCGGACGCGTGCTCCTCGCCAGCGGGACGAGGAGCAGCCGGCGCTCCTTCACCGCGCCAATCCCTATGCCGATGTTCCTTCTCTATACGATCTCTATTTGCAATACTCACGGCGTCCTGAGCCGCTGAAACGTTTCGGTCTGGACATCTTTGAGAACGGAACCGGAAATTTCGACCAGCTTCCGATGGATCTGCCGGCGGGTCCCGAGTATGTCCTCGGACCAGGCGACGGGGTCAATGTCGACCTTTGGGGAAGTGTTTCCACCCGGCTGCACAGGACAGTCGACCGGGAAGGACGCTTGAGCTTGCCTGAAATTGGCAGCATCCAGGTGACCGGCCATAACCTGGGAGACGTGCAGCGCATGGTGCAGTCGGCACTGCGTAGCCAGTTTCGCCAGGTGCAAGCCGATATTTCACTTGACCGGTTGCGCACGGTGCGCGTCTACGTCGTTGGAGACGTGCGGCGGCCGGGAGCCTACGATATCAGCTCGCTTTCCACCCCTCTTAACGCACTGTATGAGGCCGGCGGTCCGACCTCGCGCGGTTCAATGCGCATCGTGAAGCATTACCGCGGGACTCAGCTAGTCGAAGAGGTCGACTTGTACGACTTGCTGCTGCACGGCGTGCATTCCGGAATGCAGCATCTGGACTCCGGCGATACCATTCTCGTGCCGCCCCTCGGGCAGCAAGTGACGGTAGAAGGAATGGTCCGCCGCCCGGCAATTTACGAGCTTGCCGCGGAAAAGAGCCTGGCCGATGTGCTCGAGATCGCCGGCGGCGTGCTGCCCTCCGGAACCCTGCGGCACGTGGACGTCGAGCGGGTGCAGGCTCATGAGAGCCGGACGATGCTGCGCCTCGACATTCCTGAAAACAACGACAACGACCAGGTCACGGGGACGCTTGCGGGGTTCAAGGTGCAGGATGGAGACAAAATCAAAATCTCCCCCATACTTCCGTTCGCGGACAAGACAGTGTATCTGGATGGCCACGTGTTTCGCCCGGGTAAGTACGCCTACCGCGACGGCATGACTGTGCGCGACCTGGTGCATTCCTACAGCGATCTGATGCCTGAGCCATACAAGCAGCATGCGGAATTGATTCGCCTGAGCGCTCCTGACCTTAAGCCGGAAATCATTGCTTTCAATCTGGAAGAGGTACTCGAAGGCAAGGATCAGAATCTGGTCCTTAAGCCCTTTGACACGGTCCGCATCTTCGGCCGCTTCGATTTCGAAGACCCCCCTATCATCACGGTCAGCGGAGAAGTGCGCGATCCCGGCGACCACGTCACCAATGGAGCCACCTACTTGCGCGACGCCATTTTCCTCGCCGGCAACACCACCCCCGATGCCGAACTGAACGACGTGCAGGTATTTCGCAAGACGCGCGACGGCAAGCTCGAGGTGCTGAATGCGGATTTAAGCAAGGCAGTCGCCGGGGTGGAGAATGAAAACATTCTTCTTCAGCCGCAAGACAGGGTCTTTGTTCACAAAAACGCCGGCCGGGTCGATCCGCCTACCGTTGAAGTTGCGGGAGACGTTGTCAGGCCGGGCAAGTATCCGCTGGGGTCCAATCTGACCGCCACAGAACTGGTGCGCGTCGCCGGCGGGCTGAAGCGTTCCGCCTATGCCGAGGTGGCCGAACTGACGCGTTATTCGCTTGAGCGTGGGAGCGACGTTGAGGGGGAGCACATCCCCATAAAGATCGGCGAGGCGCTGAGCGGAGTGCCTGATACGGACATGCGGCTGCACGCTGGCGATGTGCTGACAATACGCCAGATTGCCGGCTGGAAAGATATTGGCGCGACGGTGAAAGTGGAAGGAGAGGTCGTGCACCCCGGTACCTACGGCATTCAAGAAGGCGAGCGGCTCAGCGACGTGCTCGCTCGCGCCGGCGGTTTGCGCCGCGACGCCTATGCTTATGGGGCGATCTTTGAGCGCGCGGAGATACGCGAAATCGAGGAAAAGAACCGAACTCAGCTAATCACCGAGACCAAACAGGAAGGCACGGCGTTAGGGATGGGGGCTGCTGGAGATGCCGGGGCAAGGGAGGCCTCCATGGCGCAATGGCGCAGCACGCTCGAGAAGCTGCAAACCACTCCGCCCATTGGACGCATGGTGATTCACATCGGGAACGGCAAGTCCTGGGCGCATACGTCGGCCGACATACAGGTTCGCGGCGGCGACTCTATATATATTCCGAAACGACCCAATTTCGTGTTCGTGCAGGGCGCTGTCTATAACCAGACCGCAATTAGTTTCCGTGCAGGCAAGAGCGCCAGCTGGTATTTGCATCAGGCGGGAGGCCCGACCACCACGGGAGACAAGAAGAACGTCTTTATCGTGCGCGCCAACGGTACGGTGACCGGTGGGCCGCGAGGTCTGCTCAGTGGTGGGGCCCTGGATGCGCCCATGCAGCCGGGCGATATGGTCGTGGTCCCGACCAGAGCCCTGGGCGGAGGCCTCAAGTGGAGGGACACGTTGCAGGTCGCACAGCTGGTCTCGGCCGTGGGCATTGCCGTACAGGTGGCACGCAGCTTCTAATCCGTCTCCCAAATTCTTCGCGTCGTACTCTGGCTGAAGGTGAAATTGCAGTGATTCTGGAACCCGTACCGCGTGCCTGCGGAGCTGCAGCCCCGACCTGAGCTCTGCTGCAGCTCTCCTTTCGCTTCAAAACTCCAAATACCAGTGCAGTCGGAAGCTCTCGGAGTTCTTTCGCCAGCACTGGGCAACCCTCGGAGCTTTCTTCCCGTCCCTCTCCCGTGAATTCGAGCGCACATTGCCGGTCCTACTTTGAACAGCTCACGGCGGGCATGCGGGCGTTGCCATTTGACCAGATTGAACGCCTTGCTCAGCTTTTGCTCGAGGTATACCAGCAGCAGAGGACGGTATTTCTCTTCGGCAATGGAGGTAGCGCAGCACTGGCCTCGCACTTTGCCTGCGATCTGGCAAAGGGCACCGCAAGCGGCTCACAAAAACGGTTTCGAGTTTTGGCACTCACCGACAATGTTCCTTTGCTGACCGCCTGGGCAAATGATGTAAAATACGAACACATTTTCGCCGAACAGTTGAGGAACTTTGCAGTCCCTGGAGATGTCGCGTTTGCCATCAGCGCCAGTGGCAACTCGTCCAATGTGCTAAGGGCTCTAAAGGTAGCCAAGCAGGTCGGAAGCATCACGGCTGGCCTGACGGGATTTTCCGGAGGACGAATGCTCGCACTGTGCGACGCCTGCATCGTGATTCCTTCTGACAACATGCAAATAATCGAGGACCTGCACCTTTCGGTGGCGCACTGTCTGTTCACTTGGGTTCGTGCCGCGATCAATTCCTATTCTCCGGCTTACGCCACCTCAGGGCCCAAGCTGGTCACCCGAACGGCTGGGAAATGAACACCCGAAAACTGGAAGTGTGGATTCTCCTGGCTGACCTTACATGGATAGCCTTAGCATTCTTCGCCGCCGATTTGTTGCGCTTCGGCCTGACGTGGAAGGCTTACGAGCGAACTTCCATCCAGGCTCTCCTCCCTTTTGTCATTGCGACCTACTTCATTTGGATTGCGCTCTCATTGTTCATGCCCATGGATGGCTTCCGTGGGGGCTGGAAGCTGTCGGCGGTGTTTTCCCATCTTTTGTTCGGCACCGGTTGCACCCTCTCGCTGCTGCTCGCGCTTGGTTACCTTACGAGGAGCTACGTTTCGCGGCTGGCGTTCGGCTACTTCATCGTGCTGCTGGTGCTCGGGTTTGTCGCCGTCCGCTGCAGTGCACGCCTGTTACTTCGCTGGCGTCACAATGGTGGCGACATTTACCGCGTAGTGATTCTGGGAAGCGGGCGAGTGGCGCAGGAGGTCGCCGCCAAGATTGAGCAGCACCCGGAAATGTTGTGCCGAGTGGTAGGTCTGCTCTACCCGGATCAAGATGCCGAACAGCTGCTTGTTCCCGGCCTGGCGCGCGAGGGTGCGGTTCAGCTCTCTACTCTCGACATCTTCAACCTTTTGCAGAAGTCGCGCGTCGATGAAGTGATCATTGCGCTTTCGCAGCCGCTAACGCCCGAGATTCGCACCCTGATCGCGCGTATTCGCGACATGGGTATCGAGATCACGCTGGTTCCTCAGTCTTATGAGCTTTACGCGGCCAGACCCAAGCTGATCGCACTCGACGGACTCCCCCTGGTGCAATTGCGCGAGCCCGGCCTGGGGCGCCGCTATGTGGTGCTAAAACGTGTGTTGGACGTCGTCCTGGCGTCCCTGCTAATCGTTCCTTCCATCTTCTTCATCGTTCCCTTCGCCCTTATTTTTCTGGTCAAGAAAGGCTCGGCCTTCCGCTGGGAAACGCGATCCGGGCAGTTCGGCGTGCCTTTTCAGATGCTGCGCCTGAACGTCGATCGCTCGCAGCGCTCGAACTCCAGACTAGAGCTTCTGCTCGAGCATCTGAGCATCACTGAGTTGCCGCAGTTGTGGAATGTGTTTCGCGGGCAGATGAGCCTGGTCGGTCCGCGCCCTGATCCGCCTGCGCGTTTGAGCCAGTATTCGCCCTGGCAGCAGCGTCGCCTGCGAGTGAGGCCCGGCATGACCGGCCTGGCGCAGGTGCACGGCCTGCGGGAGTCGAACTCGCCCGAGGAAAAAACGCGCTTCGACCTTCAATACCTCTTGAATCCTTACCTTCTCTGGGATATTTCTCTGCTGCTGCAGACCGTGTGGACGCTGCTTCGCAGAGTCTTGTCTTTTGCCCCCGTTCGAAGGCAGGCATCTTTCGATCTGGGTTGGAAAACCGAGTTGCCGCAGGACATGATTTCGCATGCTCATCGTACGCAGTCCAGTGCGGATTAGTTTCGGAGGTGGGGGTACCGACCTTCCTGCCTATTACGAACAATACGGCGGTGCGGTCCTAAGCACGACCATCAACAAGTACTTCTACACCATTCTGGGAAGCCGCCTCGACCAGTGCATCCAGATTATCTCCTCCGACCTGCGGATCTGTGAAAACTGGCGGAATTTCGCCTCCCTTGAGGTCGAAGACAACGGTCTGGAAATCCCGGTGGCCGTGCTCCGGGATCTGAACCGGGAAATTTACGCCGATCTGTTCCTGGCGTCGGAGATTCTCCCGGGCACGGGACTGGGTTCTTCCGCGAGCGTATGCGTGAACGTGCTGAAGACTCTCACCAGCTATCTTCACCTTCCGCTCTCGAAGCAGGATCTTGCCGAGCGCGCCTTTCACGTAGCCCGCAACGTTCTCGGCCGCCATGTAGGCAAGCAAGACGAGTACGCCGCCGCCTTCGGGGGACTTAATTTCTTTGAGTTTCTCCCCGACGGCGGCTCGCGAGTGCAGGCGATCGATGCCGGCACGGGTCTGATGAGCGAACTGCAGAATAGCTTGCTGCTGTTCTTCACGGGTGCGGCACGCCAGTCCTGGCAGATTCTCGCCGAGCAGGAAAAATCCACCTATGAACACAGCCCTCGGCCGCTCGAGGCCCTGCATGAAATTAAGGAGCTGGCCTACCAAATGCGCGATGTGCTCAGAGCCGGCGATTTGCCGGCCTTTGCAGCCATGCTGAATGAGTCCTGGCATGCCAAAAAACGCGTATCCGCCAGAATCTCCAATTCCCGCATCGATACCCTTTATGAGCTCGCCATCCACAACGGTGCGCTGGGGGGAAAGATCACCGGCGCCGGGGGTGGAGGCTTCCTCCTGCTCTTCTGCGAACCTCAGCATCAGGATGCGGTCCGCCAGGTCCTTGGCAGGGAAGGCCTGAAGGAGATGACGTTCTGCTTCGATTACCAGGGAGCGCACGTGCTCGTGAACGACCCTTTTATCGACAACGACGAGCACAGCGCATCCCGCTGGACTTTTGTTCCTCTGCTGTCCCGAACATGAAAGCTTTTCTGCTGGCTGCAGGATACGGCACGCGCTTGCGCCCGTACACGGCGTCGGTGCCTAAGTGCCTGCTCCCGGTGCGCGGGGTTCCTATTTTGAAAATTTGGCTCGAGCTGTGCGCGCGCTATCGCATCTCGGAAGTTCTGGTGAATACCCATGCGCACGCCGCTGCGGTCGCTGATTTTGTCCGTGACTGGAAAGACGGCGTTGCCGTGAGGGTGGTCGAAGAGCAGCAGCTTTTTGGTAGCGCCGGAACCTTACGCGCCAATCGCAAGTGGGTGGAATCGGAGAATGGGTTCTGGGTATTTTATGCCGACGTGCTCACATCACTCGATCTCAATCAGATGCTCCGATTCCATTCGCCTACCATGGCGGCGACTCTGGGTGTCTGCCCGGTGCCGGACCCGGAACGCTGTGGAGTCGTCGACTTGGACAGAAGCGGCACGGTTTTGAACTTCGTCGAGAAGCCGGCGCGGCCCTCGAGCAATCTGGCATTTGCCGGAGTCATGATTGGGACCAGGCAACTGCTCGATGCCATTCCCGACAAGCCCGGGGCCGATATTGCTTTCGATGTTCTGCCGCGCCTCATCGGGCGCATGCGCGGGTATCGTATTTTCGATTACCTTCTCGACATCGGCACTCGCGAGAATTACGAGCAAGCACAGCAAACCTGGCCGGGCCTGCCGGAACCTGCTCTGGAGACGCCCGCCAGATGACAGGTCGGCTGGCAACTCGCGCCATGGTTTTCGATATGGACGGGGTGCTGGTCAACAGTCATCCGACCCATCATGCCGCCTGGAGAGAGTTTCTGCACTCCTTGGGCACGGAAGTGTCTGAACACGAACTGGCCTTTATTCTTGAAGGCCGCACTCGCACCGAGATCCTGCGGCATTTTCTGGGCGATCTCCCGGATGATGAGCTGCAGCGGTATGGAAAGTGTAAAGACGAGATTTTTCGGGGCATGGAACACCATATTGCCCCGGTGTCAGGGGTGCTGGAGTTTATCGAAGAATTGAACCGGCGGGGCATGGCTTGCGCCGTGGCCACCTCGGCGAGCGAAATCCGCACCTGTTCAACCATCGAGCGCATTGGCCTTGGCGGATGTTTTCAAGCCATTATCACCGCCAGTGATGTGAGTGCCGGGAAACCGGACCCCGCCGTTTACCGCCTGGCTTGCGAACGCATGAATATCGCTCCGCGGGAGTCTTTGGCTTTCGACGATGCACGAGCGGGAGTGCAGTCTGCAATCTTCGCCGGCCTGCGCTGTATTGGTGTCGCCCCGAACGGCTACTCCCGGCAACTTCTCGATGCCGGCGCCGAGCGCGTCATCTCCGATTTTAGCGAGTTAAGGCTAGATGCCATGCTCAAGCTGGAACTGGGCGCGGACTGATCGGCCAGGTTGCTCCGGGGCATGCTCTCTGAGCCCGGAGCGTCGCCGGATGTGCAGGGCACGAATTCCGGCGGATAACACGACGGCAAGCATAAGCATCCAATTTGGTAGGCAAGGAGGGGCACCTTCACGAGGAGGTGCCTTTTTTGTATCGCGCCGCCTATGGTCACCCGCAAGCTGCGGTCTCATGCGCAACTATAATTCTAAGTAGGTGTTAGAGAACTGGAAAAATAGAAACGTAGAATAGGAGATTCGATTTGAGAAATCCATTTGTAGCCTTCGGCTTTGTTGTTTTCCTGACCCTGGCAGCAGGATGCCAAGCACAGGAATTTCACGGCGCTTTCGGTTTTGGAACGGTCAAGGCTCCGGCGGCCGCCGTAAACAGCAGTGGCATTCCAGTTCCTTCATTAAGCGGCGGCCTTTACCCCAGCTTTAGCGGAATATTTATTCTGAAACATCACATCGGCTTCGGGGGCGAAGTAGCCTGGCGGGCGAGGCAGGCAATCTATGGCGGCAGCACGTCGAGTTTTATCTTTGCCCAGCCCTATCGGCCCATTTTTTACGACTTCAATGCGGTATACGGGGCCACGATCCACAAAAAATTTGGGGCTGACGTCATGGCCGGCATCGGAGGCGAGGACCTGCGGTTCTACACACCTTATTACAGTTGCGGTGCATTCTCAGGATGCACCAATTACGTGAGCAGTAACCACTTTGCCGGACACGTCGGCGCCGACGTTCGTTATTACTTCTGGGGGCATGCATTTATCCGCCCGGAGGCCCACTATTACCTGATACACAATAATCCTGAATTCAATAATGCAAATGCCGCCCGCTTCACGGTATCAATCGGCTACTCGTTCACCCCGGGATTTTAAATACGTGGCTCAGCCGGGGATGCGCCTGTTGCGGCGCACTCCAATTTCCTCTGCCTAGCGAATGGCTGAGAAGCACAATGTGGGGAGGCACCAAGCTCGGAAGCGCTTTTTAGGGTTAATCAGCGCTCCAGTTGTGCGTCCATGGTGATCTTCGCATTCAGGACCTTCGATACCGGACAACCGGCTTTTGCGCTTTCCGCCGCCTTTTGAAAAGCCGCATCGTCGGCCTTAGGTACTCTGGCGCGTACGGTCAAGTGGACCGCCGTGATAGCCCAGCCCGAGTCCTGCTTTTCCATCTTCAGACCAGCTCTCGTATTGATGCTCTCCGGCGTCATATTGGCAGCACCCAGTTGAGCCGAAAGCGCCATCGAGAAGCAGGCGGCATGGGCGGCGGCAATCAGTTCTTCCGGATTCGTGCCGGGCGCATTTTCAAAACGGGTCCTGAAGGAATAGGGAGTATGAGAAAATACTCCGCTAGCAACCGAGAACTCGCCTTGTCCTTCCTTTAAACCGCCTTTCCAGACTGCGCTGGCCTCACGTTCCATATTTCAGTCTCCTTAGAGATTTATCGGAGAACCTATGTTACATGACCAGATTGTGGACGCGCGCGGTTATTGATTCAAGGAGCGCAGCAACTTCCTGATCTCCCGATTGAGCCTAGCCGCTTCCTGAGAAGAGGAGTCTATGATCTGCACCCAGCGTTTGCCATCGTCGCCCAGACTGGTTTGGCGGAGAAGGTAGCAGGCCTGCAAGATGGCTTCAAGCGAATTGCTCAGATCGTGCGACAAGGCACGCAGGTGAGCGATTTCTTCCGCTTCTTTCTGCTTAGTTCCAGTTGTCGCCTTACGTGCCATAAGCAGCCACCATCCGCAAAATTCTTCGCCAGCCGTGGGCAAGAGTCGGTTTGACACTCGAGCGTTGGCTTGTAGAATAGATTGCGCAGTATCTTCCTTCAAGGCGGCGACGGTCGTCGCCCAAAGAAGTTGCCTGCCGAAGTGGCGGAATTGGCAGACGCGCATGGTTCAGGTCCATGTACCCGCAAGGGTGTGGGGGTTCGAGTCCCTTCTTCGGCACCACTAATCCTATTTATCTGATTACAAACAAAATTAAGCAGTATTGCCGGATGGACAAAGAGTGCAGGCCGTGGCTGTAATCGCACTTGGGATTGGCCCGTTTCCCCACGTCCGTCGCACGACGTTGTCTCCCAACTGAACGCCTTGGTGATTGCAGCTTCGCGTACTCCGCTTTGGATTGCTTGTAGATGGGGATGCCGGGGTTGGGGGCAGCCCTACTCGCCTCAACAGGTCGGCATAGCGAGGATCGGCACGAAGCGGATTAAATCTCGCGTCCATTTTCAGATAAGTAAGCAGGGTAGATCTTTCCCGAAAAGCTTGTTCCAGCGCAGCGAATGCTTGATCTTTCTCGCCTAACCCAACAAAGACTAGCGCGAACTGATAGTGCGAAACTGGTTCCTGCTTTGAGCGAGTTTCCAGTTCTTTCACGATCTCTCGTGCCTTCGGTTTCTGCTCCGCTATCGCGTAAGCATGTCCGAGTGAAGCTAGAGTGTTAACGTCGCCGTGCTTTGAGATTGCATCAGCCTTCTCAAATTCGGCGACCGCCTCTGCGAGCATTCCCTTCTGCTCGTAAGCAAGCCCTATTCCCCAGTGCGCCACCGAGAAATCCGGGTGCTCTTTCGATACCTCGCGCAACTGACTGAGCGCCAAGTCGTATTGCCTCCCGAAGTAATAGATCACTCCGACGTTTGCCTTAATCAAGGTTGAAAGCGGATCGAGTTCCTGTGCCTTCCTGATTTCGATCAGAGCGTCATCGATTCGTCCCAAGCTAGAAAGATAGCGGCTGTAGCGATGGTGAACGCTGGCATCGTTGGGGTTGAGTGCCAGCGCACGCTGGAATTCGCGCTCCGCATCACTCCACGTCCAGTCATAGTACGTCAGGATGTATGCGAGAGACGCATGCGCTTCTGCGAGCGAATCGTCAAGCTCCAGAGCCTTGAAAACGGCGGCTTTGGCTTTGGGGAAAACTTCGTCAGGAAGTGCGCCCGTATAGAAAGGAAGCACACTATAGTAGTCGGCAAGTCCGGCGTATGCGGGCGCATACAGCGGATCTTTTTCTATTGCCTGCTGGAAATAATCACGCGCCTTCGATAAATCTTGTGGCTCCCCGCTGTTCGCATAATATCGACCTCGCAAATAAGCGTCGTGTGCTTCAGGATTGATGGCAGGAGGTTTTCTAAGCCGCGTTTGTTGCTGTTGTGTCAGCTTAAGGCGAATTTGGTCAGCTACCGATTGAGCTATTTTGCTTTGGAGAGTAAGAATGTCTCGCAGATCGGATTCGTAGCTTTTAGCCCAAAGGTGCTGCTCGGGGGAGGCCTGTATGAGTTGTGCGGTTACTCGGACTTTGCTTCCCGAGCGCAGCACTGAGCCTTCCATGATTGCGTCCACGTTCAGTTCGCGAGCCATTTGCGGCAGAGGCTTTTTGGCATTTTTGTACTGCATTGCCGACGTTCGGGAGATCACTCTTATTGCCCCGATTTGTGCCAGTTCCGTAGTCAGAGCATCCGTCATACCTTCCGCGAAATATTCTTGGTCAGAATCGTGTGACAGGTTCTCCAGAGGCAGTACAGCGAGGGAACGAATGCTTGCGACACCGGGTTGGTGCTGTAAGTGAAGCCCGCTCTTCAGGCCCAATAGCACAGCGATGACCACGAATAGCAAAATTGCTGTTGCGAACGCAACCCTTCGGTGGAAGGGACGAGTCACAACCACGGTAGCGTTCGGATGTGCGAGCCGCCTTAGGTCAACCGCTAGCTCCTTAGCCGACTGGTAGCGACTTTCAGGCTTTTTATCCAGACACTTCAGAATGATGTCGGCCAACCTTGAGGGCAGGTCCGGGTTGATTCGAATGGGTGACACCGGTACGCGGTTGAGGATCGAATCGAACACTGCTCCCGTCGTCTGCCCTCGGAACGGCAACACTCCGGTTGACATCTCGTAGAGCACGGCTCCGAACGAGAAAAGATCGGTGCGGGTATCCAGTTCTTTGCCTCGCACTTGCTCCGGCGACATGTAGGCGACAGTTCCGAGCGTCGAGCCTGGGCTTGTGAGGTGCTGTTCGTCTAGGGAGCCTGTCTGCGTACCTACCGCTGCAATGTTGCTCGCGGAACTGGCTGTGACCATGACCTTCGCCAACCCGAAATCGAGAATCTTGGCGTGTTCTCGTTTGGTCACGAAGATATTTGCAGGCTTGATGTCGCGGTGAACAATGCCTTGGGTGTGAGCGGCGTCGAGCGCGTCGGCAATTTCGATGGCCAGAGACAGAATCAAGTCTGTGTCCAATGGACGACCTGCGATCTTGTGTTGCAGGGTCATGCCGTCGAGAAACTCCATGGCGATGAAGTGTTGACTATCGCGCTCGTCAATCTCGAAGACCGTGCAGATATTGGGATGGTTTAACGCAGAAGCCGCTTGTGCCTCACGCTGGAAGCGGGAAAGAGCTGGTGCATCCTTGGCTACTTCATCGGGCAGGAATTTCAGGGCCACGAAGCGATGAAGCTTCACATCCTCGGCTTTGTAGACGACACCCATTCCCCCGCCGCCGAGTTTTTCGACAATGCGATAGTGCGAGATGGTCTGGCCAATCATCGTGGCGCAGGCATGCCCGAATGGCAGTAATGCTACGGAAGCGCTGCGGGCAAGTCAATCGCTCAAGCGGCCCACGGCGTCGGCCAGCAGTAGAGCAGTCTGCATCCGAACTGGGCGAGCTTTCGATCACTGGCCCCTATCTCTTCCGGCGCGGAACCATGCCTCATAATATGGCGTAATATGGTTTTCCGGGCAGGGCGGGGGTAACACAGGGTGTCAGAGGGAAAATAGAGACTGAAAACAAAGGTATCTCCTTGGCCCTCAACACCGTCAAATCGCATCCCTTCTTCGGCACCAGAAACACTACGAAATCATTGATTCCAAAGTACTACAGCAAAAATTGGGGTTGGAGTTCCATGTTCGACATCCGTTGTGTCTACTCTCTTGTAAGTCGAAGGGCGTTTCCTAAGCGCGAGCGATGAACTTGCGCATTCCAATCACCACGGAGCAAATGACCGCAGCACTGGCCGACGGTGCTTTGAGTCGAAATCCGTCGCGGCGACGACACCGATGATCGCCCTCGATACCAACATCAAAACAGGGGCGTGGATCATTTGCGGACGCAATGATCGCACAGTTCGGAGTGCGGGCAGGGTGTACGCGCACGCTGACGTTCGACCAAAAGACAAGCCGTCTTCCTAACTTCGAAATTGCGTAATCGCCCGGATTCGGATCAGCGCCTCCGCCACATTCCATCAACCAGTCAAGCTCATTAAGCGTGTGCAGACTGTCGTGGTCTGCGCTACTGTCCCGTCATTCCCGCCGCTAATCGCCGCGTCAACCCCATGGCTCCCCCGCAAGCAGCCAGCCGCTTCGTCCAAATCCCCCTATCGCACTCACCCGGCTGCCCAGGCGGGGGGCGCGTCTGCGATAGGGAGCTAAGATTTTTCGCCAATTATGGTGGATCCTTTACCGCTAGTGGCGAAGCGCAGTCAATTTAGACGCGGCCCGCCCCTCAAACCGAAAATTGTTGTAAGAAAGTTACCTTCCTGCCGACTACCTTAATGTGAGCGCAATCAGGACCATGGACGTGAGCGAAGCTGGGACAGTCCCGGCAATCAATTCCAGGCAGGACGAGCTGTATCAGAACACCGCAGCCAGCTACGGCGCGGCAATCGAGCGCCTGGCGCATGCCTACGAAGCTGATCCGGAGATCCGGCGCGACCTCGTGCAGGAAATTCACATTGGGTTGTGGCGCAGCTTTGCGGCGTTCGACGGACGCTGCTCACTGCGTACATGGCTTTACCGCATCGCCCACAACGTGGCAACTTCACACGTGATCAAGCAGCGTCGTTCAAAGGGCGCGGGCCTGGTCGGTTTGGATGACGTGGAAAATTTGCCACAGGCAAACAGCAGTCACGAAGCTGCCGATCGCAATCAGGACCTGGCCCGCTTGACGGAATTTATTCAGCAACTCAAACCGCTGGACCGGCAGGTGATCCTGTTGTATCTCGAAGGAATGGACGCAGCGTCGATCGGGGAGATCACCGGGCTTTCAGCGCGCTACGTTTCAACCAAGGTTTATCGAATTAAAGAAATTCTCGCTCGCCGTTTTAATCCGGGAGGACGCAATGATGACTGAATCTCCCATAAACCGTATGCAGGAATTATGGCGGTGCCAGCCCGTGGAGGGTATTAAGATGTCGGTCGAGGAAATTCGGAATCGTGCAACGAAGTTTGAAAACAAAATCTTTTGGAGGAACGTTCGCGAGTACATAGCAGGGGTGATCACAATCGTTGTGCTCGGAATTTCCTTTGCCGGCGCGAATGATCTGTTGAGCTGCGCTGCGTCTGGTTTGTTGATTGCAGGCATGGTGTACGTGATGTACCAGCTGCATCGTCGTGGCGCTGCGAAAACGACGCCGACCGCTGTAGCTGCGGGGCCCTCTCTGGCGTTTTATCGAGGGGAACTCAAGCGGCAGCGCGATCTGAGTGCAAGTGTTTGGTCCTGGTATCTGGGACCGTTTGTTCCGGGCCTTGTATTTTCGGCGATTGCTTCGGCCGCGCACGACCTGCACCTGCACCACATTGCGGTCGTTACGTTCTGGTATGTGTTGATCGCGGCGTTCTTTGTTTTTGTCTGGAGATTGAATGCGCGCGCTACACGGTGTTTGGAGAGAACGATAGCTGATTTAGGCTCCGCAGAGTAACCGTGTCTGGCGAACGGATGCCGTGCCCTGGTGTCGATCTACTTCGTTCCCGGTCTGGGCAACTGTAAGCCGTCGAAATCCGTGAGCCGAGGGCAGCGGAGGCCACCTACTGAGGAGGATCGAGACGCTCCTCAAAGCGCAGATCCAGCCGCGAAGGTTTGCCGTCTGTGCCGACCGCGCTTACAACCAGGGCGATGACGAACGCAACGACTCTCAAAACATAGATACCGGAAACAGTCGGGGAGATTCACGGTCTTTTGCCACGCGAATCGTCGGCTCAACGCGCATTTATTGCCTCGACTTGGCTGATTACAAGCTCGTGTCTACGGCATATTGTGGCCATCCAGCCCAAGTTTCTGACCAGAGGTTTCGAAACATAAATAGCCCATGAGAATGGATCAACGGATGATGTCGAGTTCCTTCGCGCAAT
>JAFAWX010000122.1 GCA_019241535.1 Acidobacteriota bacterium
GGCCTGCGGCTGATCGAAATCAAGGCCAAGAACAACGCCCGCGCGATCGTTTATCCCCGGCAGATTGCCATGTATCTGGCGAAACATTTGACCGAAGCCTCGCTACCTGAGATCGGGCGGCAATTTGGGGGAAAACATCACACGACAGTGCTGCACTCGGTCGAAAAGATTGAGGAGGCGCGGAAGACCGACAAGGATCTGAATCGATTGCTCAACAAATTGACCGAGCAGTTGGGAGGATGACGAGGGTTGCCGGCGGCTGTCTTCACCCCGGTGCTCCCGTTCACGAGCCAGCGGTTCAAAATTCCACCCAGCCCATGCCGGCCCGCGCCAAACGGTCCGCTGGCTGGTTTTCGTGCTTTTCGATTTGATATAAGGAATTGATTCAGAGAGCGCTCTATCCAGGGGATTACGGTCTTATGCCGGTAGAAGCCATAGCGTCCGCGACGGGAACCACTACGATGGAAATCACAGTCGGCAAATCCGAGCTGCTCCGGGAGCTCTCGGCCACACAGGGAGTAGTCGAGCGCAAGACCACGATTCCCATTCTTTCCAATTATTTGTTTGAAGCCGCCGGCGACCGGCTAGCTTTGACCGCCACGGATCTGGACCTCAGCCTGCGCACCTCGTGCAGTGCGAAGATCAAAAAAGAGGGTTCCTGTACGATTCCGGCGCGCAAGCTGCACGATTACGTGAAGCTGCTGCCCGATTCCGACCTCACCGTGAAGCTGCTCGAAAACCACTGGGTCAGCATCCGCTGCGGACGATCGCATACGAAGATGGTGGGCATGGCACGTGCCAATTTTCCCAGCCTGCCGCTGTTTCCAACCGCCGGGGTGGTGAAGATTCCGGCGCAGCTTCTCAGCGCAATGATCGAGCGAACCGCCTTTGCGGTGGCGAACGAGGAATCCCGCTATACCCTCAATGCGGCCCTTTTGGTGCTCAAGCCAGAATCCATCATCATGGTGGCCACCGACGGCCACCGGCTGGCGCACATTGAACGCGCCGGGGAAAGCTTTGAAGGCCTCTCCGGGGAAATGAAGACGCTGATTCCTAAAAAAGCCATGGACGAGCTCCGTCTGCTACTGCAGGGGAGCGATGTCGAGGCGGTCGAGTTTGCCAAAGACGAAAGCACCCTGTTCTTCCGTATTGGCACAAGACTGTTGACCTCGCGTCAGCTCACCGGGCAGTTTCCGAACTATGAAGCCGTGCTGCCCAAAGAAAATTCGAAGTCGATTGCCCTGCATGGCGAAGAGTTGGGGGCGGCAATTTCCCGGGTGGCGCAATTCGCCGACGAGCGCTCCCGCGCGGTCCGGCTCAAGCTGGATAAAGGGGAGCTGAAGCTGTCGGCCTCTTCAACGGAGGCAGGGGAATCGGAAGATTCGCTCGAAATCAGCTACGACGGCGAACCACTCACGATCGGCTTCAATGCGCAGTACATCATTGATTTTCTGCGTACTACCGGGACTGGCGATGTCCGCCTGGAGCTTAAGGATGCGCAATCGGCCGGCCAGCTGCGCCCCGCCCAGGGCGAGCAATACAGATACCGCTATATCGTCATGCCGATGCGCATCTGATTAGCGTGCGTCCCGCCGCCGGCTGCCCCCAGAAGCAACGCTTGACCTTGGCACTCCCATGACATAGAGTACGCGACGGTCGTCTCCGGGAGGGCTTCTATGCTCAAGGGCTTCAGGCAGTTCATTCTTCGCGGGAATGTCGTCGATATGGCCGTGGGCGTGGTCGTGGGCGCCGCATTTGCCGGCATGGTTGGTGCATTTACCAAGGACCTGCTGACACCCTTGATTGCGGCTTTGATTGGCAAGCCGGACTTTTCCGCCATCACCTTCACCATCAATGGCAGCGTCTTCGCTGTGGGCGATTTCATCAATGCCGTTATCGCTTTCTTGCTGGTCGCGGCGTCAGTTTACTTTTTTGTAGTTACCCCTGTGAACGTGCTGGTGGCGCGCATGAGGAAGGCCCCCACCCCGGCCGACCCGACCACGAAAAAGTGCCCGGAGTGTTTGAGCGAGATCCCGATGGATGCCCGCCGGTGCGCCCATTGCGGACAGCCGGTGGTGATGGCGCAAGCGGCCTGATTGCGGCCCGCTTCGGCCCGCGGCGGTTGAGGGTATGGTCGCACTGCGGGTCCGGCCGGCTCGCTCCGCTCGAAATCCCTCCCTCCTTTGCCGAAAGGTTTCTAGGGCGCTGTTCAGGGACGGCCGCGAGCCGGGTTTTTTCGCTAACATAAACAAACCGGTGCGACCAACACTGCTTTTGTTTCTCTTTCTCCTGCCGGCCTTCCCCCCGGCAGCGCCCGCTGGGCAGAAACCTGCACTTCGGGGTGCCTCCTCGGTCAAATGCGGCCCTCTGCAGGCGCAGCGATTCAAGTGTCCGGAATTTGGTTTCACCTTCACCGTTCCCTTCGGTTGGGTCGATCGCACCGCCGCCTTCGAGGGCGACGAACTCTCGCACGCCGAGCAGGATGACTCAAGCTGGCCGCCGCCGCGCGAGGCGCCCGGTTCCGAGGTGCTGCTGGCGGTTTTTGAACGGCCTCCGGGGGCGCCTGGTGAGGCCACCAACTCCGCCGTGGTGATCGCCGTCGAGAGCCTGGCCGCTTACAAGGGAGTCAAAACCGCCGCCGACTACTTTGGTCCACTGGCGAGCGTGGCCGGCAGTGAAGGCTTTCGCGTGGTGAACGAGCCCTATGCCTTCCCCCTTGGCATGAAACAGCTTGTACGCGGCGACTTCACGAAGCCTGGCGGCAAGGCCCCGATGTGGCAGAGTTCGCTGGTAACCATTGCCGCCCAGAAGATCCTGTCGTTCACCTTCGTTACCGGAAGTGATGAGGAAGCTGACGAGCTGATTCAAAAGCTCGAGTTTCGCCGCCAGGGCGGCGAAAAGGCCGCCGCCCCTGCAGGAGAGTCGAATCATTATCTGCAGTGAAAGGGGTGACTATTCGGTAGAAACCCATCCCTCAAAAGGCAGAGAGGTCAGTCGAGCGATTCCGGGTGGAGGCCGACATTTTTTTCCCCTGCCGCCTTCTTTTCCCGGTATTTCTTCATCCACGCCTCCCAGCTTCTGCCTGCCGCCGTGTCGCGGCCGCTGAAGGCCAGCCCGGCGATATCAGCATAGGAGACCGAGATCCTCTCACTTGAACCTTTCGGGTAAAGGCGGACAAAGGAATCGGCGAGGTGGGCCCCACTGCGACGGTCGAAGATGTAGCCTTCGAGCTTTTCCCCGCTTTTCAGGGTAAGGGTTACGTCTCCCCGATAGTCGAACGCCTTTTCCAAAGCCGCACGAATTTCCCCTTCGCTCGCGAGGTCGGGAATCGAACCTTCCAGGTTTTCGCGTTCCCGTCCCGGGGCAAGTTCGAGTTCGTCGGCTTGGTTGATCCCCCGTTGCGGAACACTCATGAGAGCAATCTTTACAACCACCTAGCCGGACAGGCCGGGGAAGCTATACGTGCGTTTCTTCAAAACGGCCGGTCTCAAGCTGCACCAGGCGATCGTGGTGCTGGTCGAGAGAGCGCGCGGCATCGGTATCGGGATAACGATCGAGAAATGTCGCCTTGACCGTGGCCAGCAGCCCGCGCAGGCTGCCGAAGGTGTCGTTGACAGCCGAAGCCTCATATCCGCTGTGGACCATGCAATTAGCACAGCGCGGGTTCCCCGACTCCGTGCCGTAATTTTCCCAGCTCGTAGCGGCCAGCAATTCCTCAAAGCTGTCGGCATAACCATCCTGCAACAGGTAGCAGGGCTTTTGCCAGCCGAAGATGTTGTAGGTCGGCATACCCCACGGAGTGCAGGCGTAATGGCGCTTGCCCATGAGAAATTCAAGGAACAGCACCGACTGGTTGAAGCGCCAGCCCGGCTTGCGGTTCGAAAGAATGGCGCGAAAAAGCTTGCGGGTGCGTGCGCGGCCGAGAAAATGCTGCTGGTCCGGGGCCTTTTCGTAAGAGTAGCCGGGAGAGAGCATCATGCCTTCCACCCCAAGCTCCATCATGTCGTCAAAAAACGCGCGCACGCTCTTAGGGTCGGCGCCGTCAAATAGCGTGGTATTGGTGGTTACCCGGAAGCCGCGCCGCACCGCCTCGCGTACCCCCTCGACGGCGATGTCGTAACCGCCCTCGCGGCAGACCGAAAGATCGTGATGCTCGCGTTGGCCGTCAACATGGACGCTGAACGTGAGGTACTTTGAGGGCTGGAACAGATGGATCTTTTCTTTCAGCAGCAGTGCGTTCGTGCACAGGTAGATGTATTTCCTGCGCTCCACCAGGCCGCGCACGATGCGGTCAATCTCGGGATGCATGAGCGGCTCGCCGCCGGGAATCGAAACCATCGGGGCGCCGCATTCATCAACTGCCCTGAAGCACTCTTCCGGGCTGAGTTGCCGCTTCAGAATGTGAGCCGGATACTGGATCTTGCCGCACCCTGCACAGGCCAGATTGCAACGAAAGAGCGGCTCGAGCATGAGCACCAG
>JAFAWX010000263.1 GCA_019241535.1 Acidobacteriota bacterium
TTCCATGAACACTCTGAAACTGCTAATTCCCTCGAAATACGCGTATGACCGCCTAGTCAAGGGTTGGAATTACGGGCTGGAAAAGCAAACGTCCGGCCCCCGACATTGTCTGGCTCTGTCAGAGTTGGGAGTGCCGGGGCGTAAACGGTCTATGCGGACACAGAGCAACAAAGGTAACAGCGGGCCAACCTGCATTCAGTTGAAGCTACCGCAGGACGAATGGTTCACTTTGCCTGTTCCGGAATCGTCTCGTACTCGGTCCAGGCAAGCTTCTGCGAATCCCGCGACCAGCCGCCGGTGTTACCCGAGCCTTGCCCGCCGAAGAATGTCCTCACTGTCGTCAATACGGCGCCTTTTGCGCCTACGCCGTTTTCGAGGCGCAGCAGCTTGATCTTCATGCCATCCCCAATGTACGCGTGGTCCGGATGATCCATCGGATAGGAGATGGTGTAAAGCCACTTGCCATCCGGAGAGATGTGCGGAAACCAGTCCTGCGTGTCGGCACTATTGGTGATCTTCTCAACCATCTTGTCGCCCGGCCCCGCGCCGTTGGCCGGCATGCGCCAACCATCCCATTTCCCTGACCGGTTGGAGCAGAAGTATACCCACTTGCCATCGGCGGAGTACTCAGGGCCATCATCCTGCCCCTTATTTGTGGTCATCAGCAGTTCGCCGCTTCCGTCGCTGTTGATTCGGTAGATGTCGAAGTTATCTGCGTGATACTGGGTGTAGACGATGTACTTACCATCAGGCGACCACCCATGCAGCCAGCCCCGATGAACCTCGTGCTCTGCGCTCCCGTCCATATTCATGATCAGGATCGGATTGTGGATATCCGCCGGCGTCAGAATCTTGGCCGGCATCGGCGGCGTGATGCCCGTGATGGCGATCCGTTTGCCATCCCACGACAGCGCGTGATCGTTGGTGGCAATCATCTTTTGGTTCACATTGATTTTCTCGGGTGTCCCGCTGTTAGCGCTGCTCACTGGAACACGATAGAGATCGCCGCCCATGTCGGAGATAATGTACATTCCGTCGGGAGTCCAGTTGGGAGCATGCCACTCTCCATCGATGGTAAAGAGGGTTATCGTGGTCTTCTTTTTTATTTCATAGACTACAAAATGGGTGCGGTATTTCGGGGCAACAGTCGCGGGCTGAGTTATACTCTGCGCTGCAAACCCGGCGGAAGCGAAAAGCAGTCCCTGAGACAGGCTCGAAAGGAACATAAAATGCCAGCGTAGTGACGTCACGGTGAACCCTCCGAAAGGATCAATCATAAGTCCTAGATAAATCCCGACCTGCGGTTCTTGTCATTGCCAAACTCGCGGCGACCAATCGTAACTTATCAACTTGGGTGATACGTTTGCCTATAAGGGTTTAGGCCGGAGCGCGACTAAGCATGATGTTGTGGTTTTGCCCCAGCTGCTTTCGACGACACGACACGCCGAATTGAGAAGTTCACCGAAATTATCGGGCAACACGTTTCAGGCATACTGATTGCAGTGAAGGAAATCTAATCCTCTGCCCCATCAACCGGAAAGCGGGGGGCAGGATCCTGCGATCGAAGCCATGGTCAAGATCCTTTTGTGAACTTAAGTTTGCCGACCTGACTATCGAGCTAGTTTTCCTGGAAGAGTCCAGATTCGCACCACGCTTTCTAAAAGACTCTGCATTCCAGTCGAGTGGCTCCAGGAGAATCCATTTGTCGCTGCGCGAGGCAATGTTACCGCTGCCCGGTTGTGTAACCGAGCTTCTTTTCGGCCAGGGCAATAATCTGGATGGCCTCGTCAATGGCTCCCTCCATCTCTTGTCCAGAAACGTTTACTTTCTCTCGTTTAGCCAAGAGAATGGCGGCCACCAGTGATACAAGCTCGAGCTTTCGCACTTGAAGACCTCTCCACAAACGAGTGATTTCGAGGAGAGAAGTGTATCACTCTATCACTTCGCATCATGGAATAGATCAGTCGCTCTAAACCTGCAGGTACGAGGCGTTAGGGATGGGAAAGAACGTCACTGCGAGAAATCGGCAGGTTACGACACAAGTCAGGACATGAAGTTTGTGAATACCGACCTCACAGCGTAGGATGGATAAGCCAAAAGACTGTTTCAGTCCCGGCATGCCTATGTCGGTCATTATGCGATTTCTCCAAACACGCGTGAGTAATGTCTTGCCGGGTAAGGTAGAAAGCCACTCACTCAGACTATTGTTTACGGCCTCGCCGCTGCTGAACATGCCTCCAATCGTTTCGAGGTCGAGGATAGACACCCTTGGGCCCCCGGAGAAAACCTGACAACTCGCCTGACGGGCAGCGAAATGGCATTGCCCCAACCAGCTACGTCTTTCCTGCGTGTGAGCACGGTTACGCGGACCCGAAACGGCCGCAGCGGTCTTGGCGTAGTGCTTGGAGGTCGCTGACCAAGGCCGCTGGACTTCACGGTGTTCGGTTCCACGACATGCGCCACCAGTGCATTACGGAGCTTGCGGAGCAGGGGCACGCTGACCAGACCATAAGAGGTGCGGGACATCTGTCCCGACAGATGCTGGAGCACTAGAGTCACATCCGGCTCGAAGGCAAAAGAAAGGCCGTCGAATCGCTGCCGGCAATCACCACAACCATGAGCCAGCGATCGATGCCGTGTCGAAGCCCAATTAGGGTTTTATGTTGAAATCTGTGTTGAAATCGCGCTGCCGAGCAGGGAGTGCCAGTGCTTAAGCCATTGAAGGATATGGTAGGCACGTGGGGACTCGAACCCCAGACCTCTACCGTGTCAAGGTAGCGCTCTAACCAGCTGAGCTACGCGCCTACGCCGATTAGAATCATACGCTTGCCACGCTCCATCCGTAAAGCTCTATGCCGCTCGTTGCTCCATTGCTCCAATAAGGACTTGCTGCTTGCGCCACAAACTTAGCCGCTGGGCGGCTGCGAGTCATTTCTCCCCATCACGGGGCTTGGTGCGTCGATGTCTTCGTGGATAATCATTTGCACCAGACGCTCCTGTGCCTCCCGCTTGGCCCTGATCCTCGCCTGGGAATAGACGTCAAGCGTGCAGCGGCTGGTGGCATGTCTCATCAACTCCTGGACCACTTTCACATTTTCGCCGTTCGCAATGAGCAGCGTCGAGAAGGAATGTCGAAACGTATGCCATCCGATAGTCTTTGTAATACCCGCTTCCGATGCTGCTGGGCGAATGATCTTTTTCAGTAGAGCATCTGGCCAGAACGGCAATCGTCCCCGGGCTGCGAGGACTGGCAAATATCCAGTCGTTCGGCTTCGCATAACGGCAGCTCTCCTTCCATAACCATAGCTCTGCAGCTACGCGAATGTCGAGGGGCAACGGCCTGCGCGAGGTCTCCGTCTTGCAATTTCCGATTTTCCCCAGGTAAATGGAGCGCCCGACATTGACGACCAGATTCCTAAAATCAACATCACTCCATCGCAAGGCGAACAATTCGCTGCGACGTAACCCCGTGGTCACATCCAATAAGACCGTTAGGCGAAAACAGGATCTCAGCTGTCGCAACAGATTCTGGATCTCGTGTGTCTCGAGCACTTCCGGCGTCCGCTTCCGCTTTGCGCTTTGCCGAACAAACGTGATCGGGTTCTTTCCTTGTTCCAGCCATTCGTAGCGAATGGCATGGTTGAACAACACACTCATCAGGTTGCGTATTTTGGCTTTGGTTGCGTCGGCCAGAGGCTTTCCGTCCCCTCGCTGCAAATCTCTCATCCATTGGTCAACTGCGACCGTGCGAACGCCTCGAATGTCCACCTGGGCCCAGTGTGGCCGTATCCATCTGGTGAGGAATTCGCGATAAACCAGTTTCGTTGCAAGCGAGTGCCAGGAGTCTTGGTCCGAAAGCTCCGTCTGGATATAGTGGTCGATCAGATCGCCTACTGAAATGTGCTGCTCCGGTTCTCGACTACGAATCTGATTCGCGTACATTCGGAGACCATTTGCCGCGCCCATCGCCAACTCTCTTGTGGGCAATTGCTCAACGGTTCCGATCACCGCCGTACGGCGCACACGTTTCCCCTCGTGCGTGGTCTCGCGCCAAAGGAACTCCCAGCAGGCTGGTCCATACTTGCGTGGCATCACCGCAGATAACCGCGTTGATAACGAAAGCGCATCCACAACCCGCTCTCAAAAGGATTCCGAGAGAGTGTACACCTCGTCGCCTTGCATGTATCGGCTTCGGGCATTGCTGGCCCTGATCGAAACGGCCTGTAGCGCCCGACCGTTCCCACCAATTCCCGCCAGACTCAGAATCACTCCTGCATGGATGCGACCAAGCCGACCGGGTGTTAAATCAACTTCGCGTATGGCTCAGGGGATGGACGTCCGGAGGAGGAGCGGGCTGCCTCACTTTCTCCGCTACTGCTGCGCAGCAGGATCAAGTGCTACAAGAGTCCTATGAGGTGGGCTCATGTCCCGCGATCGCGCTTGACAGATTTCCTTATTTCTGCAATAGTCGAAACATGCCGAGCAGGAAGTCAGAGGAGCAAACTGCCAAATTTGCCGACATGTTCTCAGCTATTGGAAGCGAGGCTCGGCTGGGGATCATGCAGCTGTTGCTCTCGGCTCACCCGGACGGCCTTGTCGTAGGCGAGATTCAAGAGGAATTGGGCATTCCGAACTCTACCCTCTCACATCACCTGGACAAGCTCAGAAACGAGGGTCTTGTTCAAGTACGACGGGAGAGCACGTTCTTGCGGTACACCGCCGACATGGACGCTCTCCAGGAACTGCTTCAGTTCCTCTACGCCGAATGCTGCACGCGCAACAAGGCACTCAAACCCGAACTAATTACCCAGTGTTGCAGGTGAAGGAGTTTTCATGAGCAGCTCGGAGATCACAGAAGTCGTAAAACAAAAATATGGAGAAGCAGCATTGCGCGTCGCGGGCGGTGCCAGTGCTTGCTGCGGATCGAGCACAGCCCAAGTGTGTGGTGACCCAATCACGTCGAACCTTTACGACCAGGCACAGACAGGTCAGGTTCCAG
>JAFAWX010000376.1 GCA_019241535.1 Acidobacteriota bacterium
GGGAATGATTTTCCTGCCTGTCGAGAAGCAACCTCGGCTCAGCTGCGAAGGGGTGCTGGAACGCATTATTCGCGAGGAAGGCCTTACCGTCCTCGGTTGGCGCGATACTCCGGTCGATGGTGATGCCATCGGCCGTCTGGCGCGCAATTCGCAGCCTTACATCCAGCAGATTTTCCTCCGCCGACCCCTGGAGCTCGACGAGGCGGCTTTCGAGCGCAAGCTCTATGTGGTCCGCAAGCGCGCAGAGCGGGAAATTGCTGCCTCCGACATAGAGGATAGGGAGTTCTTCTACATTCCTTCGCTCTCCTCCCGCACCATCGTTTATAAAGGGCTGCTGCTGGCGCCTCAGATCGCGCATTTTTATGGGGAGCTTTCTGATCCCGACGCGGCGAGCGCGCTCTGCCTGGTACATCAGCGTTTTTCGACCAATACCTTTCCGAGCTGGAAGCTGGCCCATCCCTATCGCTACGTTGCTCACAATGGCGAAATCAACACTCTGAAGGGCAACGTGGCCTGGATGCATGCGCGCCAATCCATTCTGGCGAGCGCCCTGTTCGGCCCTGATATCCAAAAGCTTTTCCCGATCATCGAGCCTGGAGGCAGCGATTCTGCCAATTTCGATAATGCGGTCGAACTTCTCTATCTTTCCGGCCGCAGCCTGCCGCATGTCATGGCTATGCTGATTCCCGAGGCGTGGGCCGGCAACCCCCACATGCGGCCGGAAAAGCGCGCGTTCTATGAGTACCACGCATCTCTGATGGAGCCCTGGGATGGCCCGGCGGCCATTGCCTTTACCGATGGCCGCTTAATCGGAGCGACGCTTGACCGCAACGGTTTGCGGCCGGGGCGCTATGTAGTCACCGACGACGACCTGGTGGTCATGGCCTCAGAAGCCGGAGTGCTCTCCGTGCCTGCCGAGAGCGTCAGGAGCAAAGGCCGTCTGCAACCGGGAAAGATGTTGCTGGTCGACACCGGGGAGGGTCGGATCGTCTCCGATAGAGAGATCAAGCAGCGGTTGGCTGGCCGAAAGCCTTACGCAGCCTGGCTGGAGGAGAATCAGATAACTCTTGACCAGTTGCCAGAACCCGTACGCGTCCATACCTCAGACCAGGCGACCATCCTTTCCCGGCAGCGGGCCTTCGGCTACACGGACGAAGATTTGAAGCTGATCATCGAGCCCATGGCGGTCCACGGAGAAGAGCCCGTCGGTTCTATGGGTACCGACACTCCGCTGGCCTGCCTGAGCGACAAACCTCACCCTCTATTCAATTACTTCCGACAGCTGTTCGCGCAGGTTACCAACCCGCCTATCGATCCCATTCGCGAAGAGATGGTGATGTCGCTTACGAGCTACATCGGCACGGAGCGCAATATCCTCGACGAGACCCCGGAAAATTGCCACACGCTCAAGTTGCCCCATCCTATTCTTACCAATCGTGATCTCGAGAAGTTGCGCCGCGTCTCCCGGGGAGACCTGCTGGCCATCACGCTGCCCGTCCTGTTCCGCGCGGCCGACGGCGAGGCGGGCTTGCGATCGGCCCTGGACGAGCTTTCGCGCCGGGCGTCGCTGGCGGTGAAGTCCGGCTACACGCTGCTGATCCTCTCCGATCGTGGCGTGGACGCCGAGTACGCTCCCATTCCAAGCCTGCTTGGGTTGGCCGCCGTGCACAACCTGCTGGTGCGCGAGGAGACGCGCACCCAGGTAGCCTTGATCATCGAGTCCGGCGAGCCGCGGGAAGTGATGCATTTCGCCCTGCTGATCGGCTACGGCGCGAGCGCAATCAATCCTTATCTGGCAATCGAGACCCTGGAAGAGCTTGCGACGAGAGGCTACTTGCCCGGCCCTACGACGGCCGAGCACGCGGTCAGACACTTCATTAAGGCAATCAACAAGGGCCTGTTGAAGACCTTTTCGAAAATGGGCATCTCCACTCTACAGAGTTACCGCGGCGCCCAGGTCTTCGAAGCGCTCGGCCTCGGCAAGGATCTCGTCGAGCTGTATTTTGCCGGCACCGCTTCAAGAATCGGCGGCGTGGGCCTTGGTGAGCTGGCGCGGGAAGCGCAAATGAGGCATGAATTCGGCCTGCGTGCACTTACCAATGCTGAGACCGAGCTGACCATCGGCGGCCATTACCATTTCCGCGTCGATGGCGAGTATCACCTGCTCAATCCGCTCACCATCAGCAAGTTGCAGCACAGTGTACGCTCCGGGGATTTCCGAACCTTTCAGGAATTCACCGCGTTCGTTGACCAACAGAGCCACAATCTCTCGACTCTGCGCAGTCTCATGAAAATCAGAACGGCCCCCGAGCCAGTGCCGGTCGAGGAAGTGGAGCCCGCAAGAGAAATCGTCAAACGCTTCGCGACCGGCGCCATGTCGTTTGGCTCGATCAGCAAAGAGGCGCACGAGACCCTGGCTGTCGCCATGAACCGCATCGGAGGACGGTCGAATACCGGGGAAGGCGGCGAAGATGAGGAGCGCTACCGGAAAGAGGCCAACGGCGACTGGCGACGCAGCGCGGTAAAGCAGGTCGCTTCGGCGCGCTTCGGTGTGACCACCAATTATCTGGTCAATGCCGAGGAGCTGCAGATCAAGATGGCACAGGGGGCAAAGCCCGGTGAGGGAGGCCAGCTCCCAGGGCACAAAGTGGACGAGGTGATTGCCCGTTTGCGGCATTCCATCCCCGGTGTGGGGTTGATTTCTCCTCCTCCCCACCACGACATTTATTCGATCGAGGACCTGGCTCAGCTCATTTACGACCTGAAGAACGTCAACCCGCAGGCGCGGATCTCGGTCAAGCTGGTTTCAGAAATCGGCGTGGGAACGGTGGCCGCCGGAGTGGCTAAAGCGCATGCCGATGTCGTGCTGATTTCGGGCGACAGCGGCGGCACCGGCGCCTCTCCCCTGAGCTCGATCAAGCACGCCGGCATCCCCTGGGAGCTCGGCCTGGCTGAAACCCAGCAAGTGCTGCTGATGAATGATCTGCGAAGCCGCATTCGCGTGCAGACGGACGGCAAGCTGCAAACCGGACGTGATGTCGTCGTGGCGGCGCTGCTCGGAGCCGAGGAATTCGGCTTCTCGACCGCTCCGCTGGTTACGCTCGGCTGCATCATGCTGCGCAAATGCCACCTGAACACCTGCTCGGTGGGAATTGCCACCCAGGACCCGGAACTGAGGAAGAAGTTCGCAGGCAGGCCCGAGCACCTGATCCGTTACTTCTTCTTTTTGGCCGACGAAGTGCGACAGTACATGGCGCAGATGGGCTTCCGAAGGTTCGACGAGATGGTCGGACGAGTCGACATGCTGGATGTTCGTCCGGCAGTCGACCACTGGAAGGCACGCGGGCTTGATCTTTCAGCCGTTCTCTATAACCCGGCGTTGCCCGGCCGTGTGGCCCGCCGTGCGCTCGAGGCGCAGGATCATGGTCTGAATCGGGCGCTCGACCACCAGCTGATTGCCGCAGCCAAGGCGGCGCTCGAAAATCGCGACCCGGTCGACATCAGCTTTCCCATCCGCAACATTCATCGCACCGTGGGTGCCATGCTGAGCGGCGAGATTGCACGCCGTTACGGCTCAGAGGGACTGCCCGATGAAACCGTCCGCATTCGCTTCGAAGGCTCCGCAGGACAGAGCTTCGGCGCCTTTCTGGCGAGGGGCGTGACCATGTCTCTTGCCGGCGATGCCAACGACTATGTCGGCAAAGGACTTTCAGGCGGTAGGCTGGTCGTCTATCCGCCGAGAAGTTCCCGCTTCCGGGGGGAAGAAAACATCCTGATTGGAAATGTCGCCCTTTATGGAGCGACCAGCGGGGAGGCTTTTTTCAGCGGAGTGGCCGGCGAGCGCTTTGCCGTGCGCAACTCCGGCGCGACGGCGGTTGTCGAGGGAGTGGGCGACCACGGTTGCGAATACATGACCAACGGCCTGGTGGTCGTCCTCGGGAGTTGTGGCCGCAATTTTGCGGCTGGCATGAGCGGCGGCATTGCGTATGTATTCGATGAGCGCGGTGACTTTGCCGAGAAGCGGGCCAATCTCGCCTCCGTCGATCTTGAGCCGGTGGTTGAGCCGCGGGATATGCAACTCGTGCACGACCTTATCGGGCGGCATTCGGAACTGACCGGAAGCCGGCGCGCCGGCAATATCCTCGAGAATTGGCCGGAATCGCTTCCCCGTTTTATTAAGGTCTTTCCCCACGAGTTTAAGCGCGTCCTCGGAGTCAGCCGCACCCGCGCGCCGTACATTCCCGGGCAGGCCATGCCGGTGCCGCAGCTGGCGGAGGCACTCCATGGGTAAAATCTCCGGATTTATCGAATATGGGCGGGAGATCGCTTCGCGGCGAGAGGTCGGCGAGCGGGTGAATGACTGGTTTGAAATCTACCAGGATTTTCCCGAACAGAAGCTGCGCATTCAGGGGGCACGCTGCATGGATTGCGGCGTCCCCTTCTGTCACACTGGTTGTCCGGTCAACAATCTGATTCCCGACTGGAATGACCTCGTTTATCGGGGCCGTTGGAAGGAAGCCGTACGCCAGTTGCATGCGACAAACAATTTTCCGGAGTTCACCGGACGAATCTGTCCCGCGCCCTGTGAAGCCGCTTGCGTTCTTGGAATCAATGAACCGCCGGTTTCGATCAAGCAGATTGAAAAGAGCATCGTCGAGCGCGGGTTCGCCGAAGGTTGGATACGGCCGGAACCGCCGAAGTCGCGTTCCGGGATGAGGGTTGCCGTTGTGGGCTCCGGTCCCGCCGGCCTGGCGGCAGCGCAACAGCTGAATCGCGCCGGCCACTCGGTTACGGTGTACGAAAAAGCCGATCGCCTAGGTGGCCTGCTCCGCTACGGGATCCCGGAGTTCAAGATGGAGAAACGCATTCTTGACCGTCGGGTGGTGCAGATCGGAGAAGAAGGCGTGAAGTTCGTGACCGGTGCCCACGTTGGACAGACGGTGGGCGTCGAAGACCTGCGGCGCGAATCGGATGCCGTTCTGCTCGCCGGCGGAGCTGAGGCGCCGCGTGACTTGAGGGTTCCGGGAAGGGAATTGAAGGGCATCTATTTCGCCATGGAATTCCTGCCGCAGGCGAACAAGCGCTGCCAGGGTGATCGGCTGCCTCCCGATCAGGATATTCTAGCGACCGGTAAGCGTGTCATCATCATCGGCGGCGGCGACACGGGAGCCGATTGCCTGGGCACGGTACACCGTCAAAGGCCGGCCTCGGTCCATCAATTCGAGATCATGCCCATGCCTCCCGCCGAACGTTCGCCGCTCACGCCATGGCCGCTCTGGCCGATGATGCTCAGAGTCGAGGGGGCGCATGAGGAAGGCGGCATTCGCGACTGGGGCATCGCTACGGTAAAGTTCTGCGGCGATCGAGATGGGAAGGTGACCCAGTTGCACGGAATCAGAGTCGGTCCGCCTCCTACATTTGAACCTCTCCCGGGTAGCGAGTTCGTTATGGATGCCGACCTCGTATTACTCGCCATGGGCTTCACGGGGCCGGTGCGGAGCGGAATGATCGAGGAGCTGGGAGTAAGGGTTGATCCCCGCGGCAACGTCGAAACCGGAAGTGACTATATGTCGTCGCTTCCGGGGGTGTTTGCTGCCGGCGACATGCGCCGCGGGCAATCACTCGTTGTCTGGGCGATATCGGAAGGGCGCAGTGCCGCCCGCTCGATTGACCGTTACCTTAAAACCATCGAGCCCTCGAGTAGTCTAAAAGCCGGCACCCGCGAGCTCATTTCCGTATAAGCTGATTCGGCTGAACTGGCTATAAATGTCGAAATCGATCTCGATCTCTGCCAAAGCTGCTCCGCTGGCAAAGCCGGTGTCGCTCGCTGACATTCGCGCCGCCCGGGCCCGCATCCGCGATTCGATTTATCTTTCGCCCTGTCCCCGTTCGGAGAACTTTTCCCAGCTGACGGGAAATTCCGTCTATTTAAAGCTCGACAATCTGCAGCGCACAGGTGCCTTCAAAGAGCGCGGTGCTCTGAACAAGCTGCTGACGTTGACCGCGGAGGAGCGCTCGCAGGGTGTGATCGCCGCCTCGGCCGGAAATCACGCCCAGGGGCTCGCCTATCATGCCGGCCGGCACGGCATCCGGGCCCAGATCTGCATGCCCCTCACCACGCCTTTGATCAAGGTCTCGGCCACAAAAAGCTACGGCGCCGAGGTCGTGCTGCACGGGGCGAATTACGACGAGGCCTGCGAAGAAGCCGTCGACCGCAGCCGCAGGTTCGGCATGAGCTTTGTCCACCCCTTTGACGACGAGGTAGTGATTGCCGGGCAGGGGACGATCGGCCTTGAGGTCCTCGAGCAGATTCCAGAAGTTGACGTCATCGTGGCTCCGATTGGCGGTGGTGGGTTGATTGCGGGCGTCGCCTGCGCCATTAAGGAGACCAGCCCGCGCGTCCGGGTGATTGGAGTCCAGCCGGCGCGCCTGCCCTCGATGAAAGTGGCGCTTGCCGAGGGCCGGCCGGTCACGTTGAGCCCGGCCGCTACCATTGCGGACGGCATTGCCGTGCGCCGCGCAGGTGAAAAGACCCTGCCGCTCGTCAACAAGTACGTGGATGAAATTGTTACAGTTGATGAAGAGGAAATTGCCAACGCGATCCTCCTGCTCCTCGAACGGGAGAAGACCCTTGCCGAGGGCGCAGGCGCAGCCGGGATCGCCGCTCTCATCAACCACAAGACGCCCCTGAGCGGCGCCCAAGTTGCGGTCATCGTTGGCGGCGGGAATATCGACGTTACCTTGCTCTCCCGCATCATGGAGCGCGGTCTGGTAAAGGACGGACGCCTGGTCCGGCTGCGGGTTCACCTGCCGGATTACCCCGGCGCACTGCACCGATTGACGGGGATACTGGCCCAGCATCGCGCCAATATCGTCGAGACCTCCTATGATCGCGCCTACTATGGAGTGAACCTGGGCGACACAGCCATTGATATCACCATGGAAACCCGTGGTTCGGATCACATCGCGGAGTTGCTCTCGGCACTCAGCGCGAGCGGCTACGTTCACGAGCGCATTCTTTGAAGCCGCGCACCGGTCCCAGGCGCTGTTTACGCCAGCAAAGAATTTAATCTAAGAACCGGACCTAGCGACGGGCACGTACTTAGATTTCGGCCTCGAGACTTTTACGTTCCTCGCAAAGCGAGGATTGAACTGTGTGGCTGGTCCATCGTGGGTTACATGTAACCTCGCGAGGGGTGAGCAATGGGTCGAGGGCCTCGCTCTAAGTCGTCTCCAGGAAAAGTGAGAGCATATCGCGAGCGAATGCGCCAGCAAGGGTTGCGTCCCATTCAGATCTGGGTTCCGGACATGCGCTCCCCTGCTTTTGCGGCCGAGGCACACCGGCAATCTCAGGCTGTAGCTAAGAGTTCCCACGCTAAGGAGGACCAGGTTTTCGTCGATGCCGTGTCTGATTGGGGCACAAAGTGAAGCGCGGCGAGATTTGGACTGTTGCGGGCGGGGAGGACCACGCCGCGAAGCCGCGTCCCGCGGTGATTCTTCAGAACGACCGTTTCGATATGACCGATTCGATCACCTTGTGCGCGTTTACGAGGGATTCAACCGATGCTCCTTTGTTTCGGTTACCTGTCCAGCCCAACGAAAGCAATGGGCTCGATGCTTTGTGTCGATTGACGGTGGACAAGTTCGCAACCGTTCCGGATGCGAAGATTGGCTTGCGTCTCGGCCGCCTTGCCGAGGAGGATGATATGGTACGGCTGAATCGTGCCGTTCTGGTTTTTTTAGGTATTGGTGGCCCGAGCAGTAAGGAGGAAATTGAATGCTGAACTTCATTACTGCCAACCGGCAGCCCTTACTCCGAACGCCCTTACGGTAAGTACAACCATGTCAGGACTGAGCCTTAGAACGGTTGCTGACGCCGGTGAGGCGACCATCGGTAACTGGTCACGCATGGCGGCTGCGTTAGGATTAGAAACAAGCTCTATTCCGGTGAAGCCTTCCCTGAGAAGAACCTGGTTGATCGTCGTGGGTTCCCTAGCCCTCTTGTCGGCCTGCACTCGCGGCCACAAGCGGGTGCTCGAAATCGACTATGTTTCCGCTCCCCAGGTGGTGCTCCGTGATCAGCTGTCGCAGGTCTATAACAAGGTAGGGTCGGCCAAAAACGGTGATCGCGTCGCTATCGTCGAGCGCGAAAGGCGCTTTGCCCGGGTGCGTACCGAGGCGGGAGCCGAAGGCTGGGTGGAACAGCGTTATCTGGTAAACCAACAGGTCTTTGATTCCTTTCAGCGGCTGGCCGCCCAGGAAAAGAATGCGCCCGTCGAAGCCACGGCAACCACCCGCAATGAGACGAACCTTCACCTCGAGCCGGGCCGCGATTCCGAGCACCTCTACCAGCTGGCGCAAGGAGGAAAGGTTTATGTCTTGGAGCGTGCCACGGTCGAGAAAAGCATCTCCGGGAACCCGCAGGCGCCCGTCCCCGGTGCAAAAGAAGCCAACTCCATGGAGGACTGGTGGTTGGTGCGCGACGAGCAGGGCCACGTCGGCTGGGTGCTCGGCCGCATGATCGACGTCGACATTCCCCTTGAGGTGGCGCAATATGCCGAGGGCAGGCGCATAGTAGCTTATTTCGTGCTCAACCAGGTTACCGACGGAGAGAAGAAAGTTCCGCAATACCTGGTCCTCATGACCGAACCGAAGGACGGCTTACCGTTTGATTTCAACCAGGCGCGGGTATTCACCTGGAATGTGCGCCGGCACCGCTATGAAACTGCCTATCGCGAGCGCAACCTGAACGGGGTGCTTCCAGTTGCGGTCTCGCACGAGATTTTTGGTACGGAAGGCGACCTCCCGACGTTCATTCTGCGAGCGAAGGACGCTGACGGAAATGTCGTCGAGCGTAAGTACAAGATGAATACACCCATCGTGCGCAGGGTGGGTGGTGGCACAGACAATGACAGCACAGAGCGGCAGGGGAAATCGGGACCGGAGCAATCACCGACAAGGCATTCGCGTCACTCAACTCGGCATCGATGAGCAGTTTTCGCCTTTTCGGGTAGTAAGGTTTCGCCACTCGAACCTTACGCTGGCGCTTCTGCTGATGCTTTGTCTCCCGTCGTTCAGTGTCGCAGCGACTCCCGAGCCGCAGTGGGCAGGGCCAAAGATCGCCGAGACAGCTGGCCAGGAACGCTCTGGTGGTGCCACGGCTGGTCTCGAAGAGAGCAATGCTGCGGCGAGGGGCCCGCAAGGTGCTCGCAACCTTCTGCGCAGCCATCTCGAAAATGGGGAACTGGCCGAAGCCGTCGAACAAGGTAGCGATGCCGTTCGCCTTTGGCCTCGGGATGCGGAGTTGCGGCATTTGTTGGGGCTGGCCTACTTCAAGATGGCACAGATCCCTCTGGCTCTTGCCGAACTGAAGCAAGCGGAAGCACTTGAGAGCTCAAGTCCTGACATCCACTTCGACCTCGCGCTTGTCTACCTGAACCGGAGCGAATATCAGCCCGCGGCCCGCGAACTCGAGGAGGCGCTACGCCTCAAGCCTGGTAATGGACTGGCGCATGTGCTCCTCGGCCGCGCCTATCAGAACAGTAACCGGACCCTCGATGCCATCGAGCAGTTTAGGACCGCTCTCAGGATTGATCCCGCGATACCTCTCGCTCACTATCACCTAGGTTTTGCCCTGGCCAGCCTGGGACGGAATCAGGAGGCAATCGCCGAATACCGGAAAGAGGTTGCTAGTCGCCCGGACGATCCCAACGTGCTTTATCAGCTGGGACATGCTTTGCTTGAATCCGGCGACTGGAACCAGGCGGCCAAATCTCTCGAAAAGGCGGCTCGAATCAACCCTGAGAACGGGGACGCACAGTATGATCTCGGCAAAGCACGGCTGCTCGCGGGCAATCCGCAGGCGGCTATTGCTGCGCTCGAGCGGGCGGCGAGCCTGAAGCTGGGTGATCCCGGCCCGCACTACCAGCTGGCCAGGACACTCGACGCATTGGGCCGGCATGAAGATGCGCAAAGAGAGCGGGAGCGCTTCGCAGAACTCAAAAAGGCCCGGCCGCAGACCGAGGGAATGGCCTCCGGCCGGGCGCAGTGATGATTCCATTCCTTAGGCTTCTGTCGCTAAGCTCGGTCTTGTTCATGTTTTTTCCAGCCGAGTTGCCCACTGGTGCGGCGGAGCAAGGTCACAGTCGGCCCGGAGCTCAGGGGCATCCACAGTCAAGCGCGCGCGGCCGGAAGACGCCAGCTACCGACGTCATTTCTTTTAACGACGCGACGCGGGCGGCCGGTATTAACTTCCACCTCACCTGCGGCTCCCTGGAAAAGCACTACATCATGGAAACTATGTGCGGCGGAGTGGCGGTGTTTGATTACGACAATGACGGCTGGATGGATATTTATTTTGTGAATGGATCAACGCTCGAGGATGTGAAAGCCGGCAAATGCCATTCCGGAAAGCTCTATCGCAATAACCACGACGGCACATTTTCCGATGTGACCGCCCGCTCCGGGCTTAACCATTGCGGCTGGGGATATGGAGTGGCGATCGGCGACTATGACAATGACGGCTGGGAAGACCTTTACCTTACTTACCTGGATGGCGGAGTGCTCTACCACAATAACCGCGATGGCACGTTCGTGGATGTGACGGCCAAGGGCGGGGTCGCGAACGCCGGCCATTGGGGCACAAGCGCAGCTTTCGGCGACTATGACAATGACGGTCGCCTTGATCTCTATGTGGCTAATTACGTAGATCTCGATCTCGATCACCTTCCGCAATTTGGTAAAGGGCCGTTTTGCCAGTACCGGGGAATCCCAGTTTCCTGCGGACCACGAGGACTGAAGGGTGGCCGTGACCGGCTTTACCACAACAATGGGGACGGCACTTTCACCGATGTTACTGAAAAGCTGAATATCGATAGCGACAGCTATTACGGGCTCGGCGTCCTCTGGCTGGATTACGACCTCGACGGCTGTCTGGATCTTTACGTGGCCAATGATTCCTCTCCCAGCCTGCTCTACCACAACAATTGCCACGGGGGATTTGATGAGGTCGGAGTAAAGGCTGGTGTGGCCTACAGTTCCGACGGACGGGAACAGGCCGGCATGGGAGTGGACTCAGCCGATTACGATCGCGACGGCTGGCCGGACATCGTGAAGACGAATTTCTCCGACGACAGCAACAATCTTTATCACAACGACCATGACGGTGAGTTTACGGATCTGGCGGGAGCCGCCGGATTCGGGCCGATCAGCATTCCGTTTCTCGGCTTTGGAGTGAAATTTGCGGATTTTGGAAATCGCGGCTGGCCGGACGTTTTTGTGACAAATGGCCACGTCAACCCCCAGGTCGACTCCCAGTCCTTTGGCGTGAGTTATGCCGAGAGGCCGCTCCTCTTTCGTAATTCTCAGGACGGACGATTCGAGGAGACAGGCCTAAGCGCCGGCGCCGCTTTGGCGCGACGTTACGTTGGCCGAGGCGCCGCCACAGCCGATTTCGGGAACCGCGGCGTGGAAGACCTGCTGATGACTGTTCTCGATGGATCTCCGGTCCTGCTTCACAATCACACAATCGCTAACCGGCACTCGGTCCTTATAAAGGTGGTTGGAACCGCTTCGAATCGCGACGGTTTCGGTGCTCGCGTTCAATTGAAGGCTGGAGGAATTGTGCAGTCGGCAGAGGTTCGCGCGAACTCTAGCTTCGAATCGGCCAGCGACCCGCGGCTGCACTTCGGGCTGGGAACAGCGCGGGAAGTCGACGAGATCACTATCCGATGGCCCTCGGGACACGCTGATTTAATCGGCTCGCAAGCGGTCGATGAGGAACTGGTAATCCAGGAGGGGCTTGGCGTCAGACGGCGAATTCCTCTCCTCAGGCAATGAGTTCAGCTATTCGACGCCACGGCCCCAGATCTACAGGATTTTGTACGGGAAAAGTGGATTATCTCCGTTTTTCAGAATTCGTGAAATTTAAGAACTCGGGTAAGTCACTAATTTTCAATGATTAACCGGGTTCCTTGTTTGGAATTCAGTTTGCGAGCGGTTGACAAGTTTTGACAACTCTTGACAAGTCTCATCGAGCACGCAGAGAATGTGCGTCCGTCCGCAGTTTACAAGTCTTCTCGAGTTCTCGACGATCGACACTTCAGCGAAGGCCGGAGGGTAGCTAGATGACGAAGCTGTGGCTTTGCCTTGTCGCGGTATTGGTTTGTATTTTGAGTTTCGCTGCCGTCGCGCAAGTCCAGAATGGCCAACTCAATGGCATCGTATCAGACCCTTCGGGGGCGGCGATCGCTGGGGCGAGAGTCACTATCACGAATCTTGCCACGAGCGTCAGTGTGGCCGTGGCCACTAATCAGAGCGGATTCTACAGCGTCAAAGAATTGCCTGTGGGGACGTACAAGTTGTCCGTGCAAGCTCCCGGGTTCAGGACCAAGGAAGACACTAATTTAGTCATGAATGCTGGAGCCATTGAGCGCGTCGACATGAAGATGGAGCTCGGCCAAGCGAAAGAGATCGTCGAGGTGTCGGGGCAGGCGACGGTGGTGCAAACTGACGACCCCAAGTTGTCGTCGACCGTCGGGGCCGCTGAAATCGCCAATCTGCCAATTAACGGCCGCAATGTATTTGACTTGATGCAGGTTTCACCCGGCGCCCTCAATATCACCGGTACCGACTTTGAAAACGGGCACAACACGGTGGTAAATGGCGTACGCGAAGACTTTAATGGCTTCCTGATTAACGGCGTCTCAAACAAGGGGCTGAGCGGCGGCAATGTCAATACACCGATTCAGGACACGGTCGAGGAGTTCCAGCAACTCGGCCTTAATATGTCCGCGCAGTATGGCAACAGCGCCGGCACAACCGTCAACCTCGTTACCAAATCCGGTACCAATGCTTTCCATGGCAGCTTGTGGGAATACATTCGTAACGATGCCGCCGATGCCAATGATTATTTCTTCGACCAGAACAACGCGAATCTAAAGCTGGCAGGTCAGCCCACCCTCAAGGCACCCCCGCTGCGGTGGAACCAGTTCGGCTTCACGCTCGGAGGACCGATCGTGAAGGACAAGCTCTTTTTCTTCGGTTCTTATCAAGGGAGCCGGTTTACGTTCAGCCAGGTATCCACCGTGGCCGAGGAATCGCCCCAGTGGCGAGCGGCAATCGCTTCTGCCGATGCCAGCACGGGCGTGAACTCTGTGGCCGGCCTGCTTTACGGGAAATTCCCGCCGCTAGTTGGGGGAACCACGCTGTTTACCATGGATCAATACCTCACCAACGTGACGGCTGGCGACGTTGGACTCGGCTGCGTACTGGTCGCCGGTAACTGTTCCGGTGTTGCGAACTATGCTGACTACAATTGTCCCGATACCTATGCCACTGGTTTTGGCCTCCCCACGGCGCAAGCCAACATCCTGGCGGCGCGAATGCAGTCCATTCTGGGTGTCGTCCCGGGCGTCGACAACTCGGCCGTCTTGAGTTTCACGGGAGCTCCGTGCAGCACCGCGATGGCTGCTCAGCCCGGTTTTGTCGGACGCAACTCCCTGGGCTCGTCCGCAATGCCCTTTCAGCTGTCCGGAATTTCGCTCATTAAGTCTCAGAATGCGACCGGTAGCGCGTTTGGAAACGTCAGCAACCTGTTCAACGGGAACGAAGCTTCATTGCGCATGGACTTCGATCCGAGCACGGCGAACCGCTTCTCGATCGCCTACAATCTTGCGCGAAATTCAGACATATACGGACCTTGTGGTAACCCGGCCTGTGCCCGCGGCTTTCTGAATCCCACAACTGTCCGAACTCCGAATGGCCAATTTAGCTACGTGCACACGTTCAGTCCCACCGTGCTGAATGAATTCCGGGCCGGCTACTCTCAGAATGCCACCCCATTGACGAACGTCAGTCAAGGGGGAGTTCCGTCGGCCGCATTCGACGACGGCTCGTCGGGATTTGGTTCGTACAGCGGCTATCCTCAATTCTTCAAGGAGAACGTATACACGTACTCCGATATGGTTTCTCTCACCCACGGCAATCACAACATTAAAATCGGTGGCGATGTACGACGTAACATTGAAAATAGTCAGTTCAATGTTGCCCGGCCTTCGTATTATTTCTACGACCCCCTGTTCTTTTCGATGGACTCGCCTTACGGGGAGGCAGCTGGCGTCAATCCGGGGATCTGTTCGCCGCCTTGTTCGCAATCAACCATACAACAGTTAGTCGCGAGTGGGGCTACTACCAACGCGTCATTGGCAAGCAATTATCGGCACTGGCGAAATATTGAGTTCGGGGCGTATTTTCAGGATGATTGGAAGACCACCAAGCGCCTGACGCTGCAGTTGGGGCTGCGCTACGATCTGTACAAGCGCCATAATGAGTTGAACAACCTCGCCACGACTTTTATCCTCGGGCCCGGCAATAATCCGGTCTACGGGGTAATCGATGCGAACGTCCCGGCAGGCTCGCCAGGCTGCTCAACGCCTACTCAGATGGCTCTGGCACAGCTGGCGGGTGTTTGCGGGCCAGGTGGGTTTTCCGCGGCAAGTTCGCTCGGGAAGGGCCGCCACAAAGACTTCGGCCCGCGTATCGGATTTGCCTACGACGTCTTTGGAAACGGAAAGACAGCGGTTCGCGGCGGCTTCGGCATATCGTACGAAGGTACCCTGTATAATCCGCTGTCCAATTCCCGGTGGAACCTGCCGTACTACTCTTTCAACCGGGTGTTCAATGCCTTGGGTGCCGATGTCAATACAGTTGTTTACGGCCCGTCATCCTGCACGCCTGGCGTGGGATGTGTCGCAACCGGCGGTGCGCAGTTCGGTCCCGGCGGGGTAGCGCCAACCTATACCGGTCCGCCTACCAACCCCAACCAGGGTCCTGCGACGCAGGCCCAGGCGCAGGGCAATATCGATGGCTGGTACGGACAGAATCCCAATACGGCCCTGCTGACGGGAATCGTCTTTCCGCAAGGTATCGACGACCCGTATGTCTATAACTACTATTTTGGGCTCCAGCACGAAATCATGGCAAAGACTGTGCTGGAAGTGAACTACGTCGGCACCACCGGCCACAAGCTTTTCCGCGCTGAAGACACCAACCGCCTGCCCGGTTCCGTTCTACCGGTTGGGTCGGTGCTTGTAAACAATGTCGGCGAGACGGAGATCGGCTACGGCGGCAGGCCGAATCCCAACTACGGGCGGCTGCGGACTTGGGAGAACGTCGTCAACTCCAACTACAACTCCTTGCAGGCTTCTCTCAAGCGGCAGATGAGTCATGGTTTGCTTGTGAACGTTAACTACACCTATAGCCATTCGATTGACGATGGATCCACTTGGCACAGCGGCGCGACTACTGCCAATGGCGCTGCGGGCGGCGAAGGATTTACGACCGATCCTCTCAACCCTCGTTTCGACCGCGGCAATTCAATTTATGACATTCGCCACCGGCTGGTTATTAACCACGTGATTCAGCTCCCGGGCCAGAATATGAAGGGCGTGCTCGGGGAAATTGTAGGTGGTTGGGCGTTGAATGGGATTTGGGCATTTCAGACCGGGGCCCACTGGCAGCCATTCCGCTCAAGTGCCCCGAGACTTAAGACGATCAGCAGTGGTGGCACGGCCAATTGCACCGCGGCAGACGTAAACTCGGGCAATTGCGAGAACCTGGGTGGCGACTACTTGCTAACCAATGGCCGCAATGAGCGCCCGGATTCTAGTTTGGCGACGTTTGTTCCTACTCGTGCGGAGTGGGCGAACGGCTGGAAGAATAATCCCGCAGGCGGCTCGTTCCCTGGAGTCCCGGTTTTTTCGGCGCCCTGTCTGGGCTGTATCTCAAATTTGGGACGCAATACCTTCGTCGGTCCCGGCTACTGGGAATCGGATATGACTCTTGCTAAGAATTTCAAGATGGGTGAAAGAGTGGGGTTGAGGCTGGAAGGAGCGGCCTTCAATCT
>JAFAWX010000034.1 GCA_019241535.1 Acidobacteriota bacterium
TGGTAATCGCGGGAGCTCATGAAGCCGCGCAGAGGAGAGAATCCCCCGCTCATCAGAAGCCCGAGATCGCACAGCTGACGCGCCGTCAGGTCCCAGGATGGCCAGTCGCGGGAGTGTGATTTGAGTTCGGCACTCCGTTCATCGGATGCCACGAGCTCGACTAAATGGCCGCCATGAGCAGGGATTAGGTGGGTGGCTGAAGTCATCAAATGGCAAAAACCTCCATAAATTAGGAAAACTCTCGTCTAGTCGCCGGCGAGCAGATGCCGGAGGTTTCAACTACCCGCGGATTCTCGTTCCCGAATCTCACCAGGTTGTTCATTTCACTCATCCGCGTTTTATCGGCCCGCGCCCGGCGCGCGACGGCTTCTCGACTTCCTGCCGGTTAGCTTGCAACTCAGCAGCCAGAGTCGAACCGCCGCAAAGCCGCATAAGCCGGATTCCGAGCTGACAGGGGGGAGCACTGGTAAGCTGGAATGGTCACCACGACCGGCGTCGCCGGGCCGGGACATTGCTCGCCTCAAAAGGAGCATGCCGAACGACAGGAGAGGCGCTCGCATGACCTCTGAGGCGCTGCCCACGACAATAATGTCCCTCCCTAGCCGACGATCTCATTGAGCCCGGTCTCTTTTCTTGTGCCATACCGTAAGAACATCGAACTAAACCACCGCACTCTACGCCATAGATTCGCCAATATACTGCCACGGTGCGGGAACGCGAACCGCAACCGCGGCGGCGTATGCTTCCGGCACCGGCACGCGGTAAATACGCCATTCGCCAGCCTTTGCGGGATCGGGACGGGTTTCAAGTGAGACCTTGCGCTCAGCGACGCCAATCGATACGTCAAAGAGATCGAGCGGAAACGTAAGGCCGTCGCCCTGGGCCTTGACCAGAGCTTCTTTTCGCGTCCAGCAGTGAAAAAAAGCTGCCCGGCGAAGCGGCAAGGGGAGTTCTCTCAAAGCCGCGCGTTCCAGGGTTGAGAAAAACCTCTCGGAAACTCCATCGACATCAATGTCGTCGCGAAATTGCTCGATATCGACACCGATTTGGTGGCGCAGACAGACGCCAATCAGCACGCGTCCGCCGCTATGAGAGAGGTTGAACTCGAGACCGGAGTCGGAATAAGGCCCTGCCAGATGCGGTTTTCCGTGCTCGGAATAGGAAAAGCACAGCCTTTTGGCCTCGCTATGAAGATATCGGCCGAGTACGGTGCGCAGCATACCGCGCGCGAAGGCGAAGTCGCGGCGGTCGTTCTGGAAATGGAAGCGCGCCATACGCTCGCGCTCGTCTTGGGCGAGTAGGTCGAGCAGGTCTTGAAATTGGTGAGCGCTATCGGCCGGCGTCCCGTGCCATAGGTGAACTTCGCCAATGCCCAGGAGGCAGTCCGCCGTGTCGCGGGAAGAGGAAAAATCGAAGGCCAACAGGTGCGGATTCGCTCCTGGCGAGCATTTGTCGGGAACTCTCGAATCCATGCTCGAAAACGGAGCAGCCATCATCGCGCCGACACCGTTTCCGCGGACTCGACGTCCTTGTCCGCTCCCGGCACCGGCTCGTTTTCCGCCTCCACTCTTTGCACGGCTTCAGACAGCGCCAGGGCCAGTTCGCGAACGTAAGGTTCCCGCAGCAGGAGACGGTGCTTCGTGTTGGGCAAGACTGTGACATCTACGCCGGAGGTGGTACGCGATCCCCAGCCGAGCAGGTCGTCCTTTTTGTAGTAAAAGGGCTGCTTTGGAGCCTTGAAGATCGTGATTCTGCTCTCGACACGGCTCGGCACATATTGCGCATCCGGCCAGTAGGCGTACATCCAGTCGCTCTTGGTCCGGGTTTTCGTGCCCAGCCACCAGCCGAGGCGGTTCTTGAGCGCCTTCTCGAGCATTTGCACTTTGACCGCGAAAGGTCGCCGACGGAACTCCTGGAGGCGGCGGATGTAGTAATGAAGTCTCCAAAGCTTCCGGTCCTGGGTGTTCTCAATTACCCAAGTGTCCATGATGGCCAAAAGATTCACCTTCTGTCCTTCCGACTCGAGCAACCGAGCCATCTCGAAGGCGATTCGCGCTCCTTCACACATGCCTCCGAAGTAATACGGGCCGGAGGGCTGAACTGTGCGCATGGCGTGGATATAGGAGGCAGCAACTTTTTCGTACTCTTCGGCGCTGTAGGGACGACGACCGGCCCTAGGGCCTGGGCCCGAAGCCTGCAGCATATAGAAGGGTTGGTCCTGGCCCATATGCCGGGACAGGGTCACGTATCCCAGAGCATTCACGCCCGGCAGAACGGCAGCGAAGAAGTTGGGTTTCGAACCCTGCCCCTGAATTTCGTGCAGTATTGAGCGGTCGACGTCATCGGCTCCCCGCACCAGATTGGCCAGGTACTCGATGGTAGCGCCCTGAAAGAGCGCCGCCAGGGGAATATCTGCGCCCGTTTCCTTCCTGATCTCTCCCATCAACTGGACGGCAAGCAGGGAATGGCCGCCAAGCTCGAAGAAATTGTCCGTAACCCCGATTTTCTCGCGATGCAACACCCGCTGCCAAATATTGAGCAGAGTGGTTTCGGTTTCATTGCGCGGTGCTACCAGTTCTGCTTCCCGTTCGACCTCTTGAGGCTCGGGCAGCGCCTTGCGGTCGAGTTTGCCGTTCGGGCCGAGCGGCAGTTTGCTCATGAGGACGACTGCCTGCGGCACCATGTAATCGGGCAGCTGCTGCTTCAAGTGGGAGCGCAATTCCTCGGCTCCGGCTGCCTGTTCGCGCCTCAGGACCACATACGCGACCAGTTGTCGGTTACCCTGCTGGTCGTCACGTGCAATGACTACGGCTTGCTTTACGGCGCTGTGCGCGGAGAGTGCCGACTCGATCTCTCCCAGTTCGATGCGGAAGCCGCGCACCTTTACTTGATCGTCGCCGCGGCCCAGAAACTCGATCTTTCCATCCTCGAGGTAGCGCGCCAGATCGCCGGTTCGATACATCCGGGCCTCAGGATCGGTTGAAAATGGGTTCGTGAGGAAACGCTCCTCGGTTTTCTCCGGCTGTCCGAGATAGCCGGCGGTGACTCCTGCGCCGGCAATATAAAGCTCGCCGGTAACTCCCGGGGGCACGGGTTCGAAGTTTCCGTCGAGGATATAGGTCTGGGTATTCTGAATCGGGCGGCCAATGGGAATCGTCGCTGCCTGCGCCTCCTTCAAGGCATACTCTGTGAGCTTCAAGGTCAGGGATCCCACGGTTGTTTCCGTGGGCCCGTAATGATTCAGAATTTCGCAGGCCGGCGCGAGCGACTCGATCTGGTTGACGAGCTTGGGTGTGAGCGCCTCGCCGCCAAAGATCAGATACCGTCGGGGGAGCAGTTTTTCCGCCTGTTCAAAATGCAGCAGTGCCTGCATGTGTGAAGGCACGATCTTAAGCACATCAACCGGGTGGCGGGACAAATATGCGGCAAACTGTTTAGGATCGGTCGCCATTTCATAGCGCACCAGGTGCAGGCAGCCGCCGGAAATCAGTGCCGGGTAGATCGAGGTGTTGCCCAGGTCGGCGGCCAGGGTGGACACGGTCGCAAACTCCAGCCCGTTAGGATATTTTTCAAGCCCCAACCTGCGGGTCATAAAGTGCGCATAGTTGACGAGATTGCGGTGCCGTACGGCGACGCCCTTCGGTACCCCGGTTGAGCCGGAGGTGTAAATCACATACACCAGGTTGTCGGGACCGGCGCCGGATTGGGGCGCCGATTTGGGCTGATCGGCCCAGAGCTTCTGATCGCCGTCAATGAGGACGAGCTTGCCCGCAAACTGCGGCAGCCTGGGAGCGAGCTTTGATTCGGTGATGAGGGTCACGGCTCCGGCCAGTTGCTGTTCAAGACGCGCCGGAGGATTGTCAGGGTTGAGCGGAACATAGGCCCCACCGGCTTTAAGAACAGCGAGCAAGGCCACCATGGTCTCTCGCGAGCGGTCCAGGCACAGACCCACCAGCCGGTCCGGCCCTACACCGTGCTGCTTGAGATAGTGCGCCAGCTGGTTTGAACGTTCCTCAAGCTCCTGATAGGTGAGGGTGAGCTCGCCGCAGCGCACCGCCAGGCGCTCGGGCGTGCGCGCCGCCTGTTCGCCGAATAACTGGTGTAGACACCGGCTGTGCGGATAATCTGCAGCCGTCTGATTCCATTCGACGAGCAGCTGCCGCCGCTCGGCCTCGTCAACGAGACGCAGACGAGAAACTGGTGTTTCAGGCTGGGCCGCGGCCGAGGCCAGCAGGTTCTGATAGTAACGAGAAACACGTTCGACCGAGCCATGGCCGAGGCGCGAACGGTCGTAGCAGAAAGCGAGTTCGATGTCTCCAGCCCGTCTGATCACTTCCAGATGGAGCTTAAAACGCCCGCCGATCGCCTGCCGCCGCTCGAGCCTGAAGCCAACATTTCCGTACACCTCGCGGGCTGGCAATTCCTGGTAGGTGTAGCCGATTAGGCCGGTCTCGATTCCGATGGCCTCAGGCGGAAAATACTCCTCGAAGCGTACCGCCTCTTCGACGGCCTTGGTCGTCTGCCGCAGCACGTCGCTGAACCGGAAATCCTTTTCAATGCGAATGACCAATGGCAGAGTGCGGCCGAAGCAGCCGATCGCGTTTTCGAGCTCCTCGTAGCCGCGATTTTCGGCCGAATAGCCGATAACAAATGCATTCTGGCCCGAGAGCCGGTTGAGGAGAGCCTCCCAGGCAGAAAGCAGAAAAAGGCGCGCTTCTCCGCCCGCAAGGACAGCGGTGGCGGTTTCCGGCGCGAGCGGAGCGCGAAGCAGGCCGAGTTGGAACCCGTCCGCGGCTTTCCTTTCTATCCCCCATTCCGGTACAGGAAGCGCGCCCGCCTGCGACTGGCTCCAGAACTTACGCGCTTCGACGGCGTCTTCCTCTGTCGATTCGAGCAAATCAGCTTGCCATTGCGCAAATTGCACATAGCGCAGGGGCTCGGCAAGCCTTTCCTCGTTCCCTGCATAGAGCGTGCCCAGTTCCTGCACCAAGACTCGAAGCGACGCCTCGTCGGCGCACAGGCGGGGAACGGTCACCACCAGCGAAAAACTTTCCGCCGCCAGCTTAATGAGCACGGCGCGGTTGGGCGGAGCCTGCTCGCTCGAGACTTCCCGCACCCGTTCGGCCTCCCATGTCCTTTCAAGCTTGGCATCACGACCCGAGCCCGTCAGCCCGGAGAGATCAATTTCCGACCAGTCGATCGAGGGCTGCTCGGCGACCACCTGAAAGGGAATTTTCATCCCGGTCTGACGCCGGAAAAGCGTGCGCAGAATTTCGTGACGGGAAACGGCACGCTCGAGGGCATCCCGCAGGCGCACGGTTTCAGTTGGCCCGGCGAGAGAAATCAGGCAAGCAGCGCGTGTAGGAGCCTGAAAAACCTCCTGCTCGAGCTTCCAAATAAACTGTTGTTGTGGTGAAAGCCAGAAAGCAGCCGTGGCTTGTTCCTGCATTCCCCTTACTCCGTTTCTTCACCGGCGCTTTCTGCCGGCTTGGTGTTCAAATCGCCTTCGATGCCGGCCGATCCCGCGGGAGCCGGACTGGAGGTTAATTCGGGACGCGATCAAGATCGGCGGCATGGATGAGATCACCGAGTGCCACCACGATCTTGCGCGGCCCCACAAATGGGTCGCGAGCGTGCGCCGTCAACATGTTATCCAGGGTCACCATATCCCCTGCGCGCCACTGGAAGCGCACCGCATTGCGTTCATAGATCTCGCCGACATGGTCCATTACCGAGTCTTCAATCGGCGACCCATCGCCGTAGTACACGTGCCGCGGCAGATCCTCGACTTTGAAAATCGAAAGCAGCGACTGGCGCACATCGGCATCCAGGCAATGCACATGGTGCAACTGCACCTGGTTGAAAAATGACAGTTCCCCGGTCACCGGGTGGCGCAGCACGCCGCGACACCGCTGGCGCACGCGCAGGTTGTCCTTGCCGTACCACTCGGCCACGAAACCCTGCTCGCGGCAAGCCTGTTCGACCACTGCCCGGTCCTCGGTCTGAAAGAACCGCTGCCAGCTGACATCCAGTCCGTCGGAAAAATTCCGTACGTACATCAACCCGAGTTTCTCGAATTTCTCGCGCACTCCGGGGTCCACCTGCTGATAGACCTTGCGGCAGTCCACAATTGGCGAGCACCCGCCTTCTTTGGCGGCAACCACGCAGAAAAAGCTGATCCGCGTCGGCCAAGCGTTCATGTGCGAGCTCTCGTTGTGGTAAAGGATCGATTTGTCTTCAGGGTAGGGAGTGGAAGTGTAGATTTTGCCGGCTACACCTTCGCGCGGCAGGTCGCCGTACTCGGCGTAGATTTCCTTGTAAATGCCCGCCGCGACCCGCTCGAACTCCTCGGGCTTTGACAGCGGGAACCCGCGGAATAATATGCCGCCGTGCTTGTGCAGTTTGGCATTTAGATAGTCTCGATTATTACGCGCCCAGTCGGCCAGGTCGACCTGGTCCGTCGCCGGCTCTATCACCAGAGGCAGCGGCTGGCCTGCGTCGAACTCGCTCTCCCGGACCGGATTGAACTGCGAGAGATCGACGGCTTTGCGGCGAATCGTTCCCAAGGACTTCTTTGCGGTAATCGTGTTTTCCACGGCGCCTCACCTCACAAGTATTTGCTGGTCACCTTCGGGGTGACTTGAGAAAGATGTTGTTTAACTGCTCAGACCTGCACTTGGCATGCCAAGGATCGTGCATTTCACCCGCCAAAGGGCACCCTCCAACTCCCATGCTTACTGTTACTTGCACGGCAAATCAGGAAATCCTGGGCCATCGTCTGTGCCCCTGTGCAAGTTGTTGCACATTCATCCGGGTAGTTATTGCCCTGCCCATCAAATGCAGGGAAAGACATTCCCGACGCCCTCCTCTTTTGTCACAAGCCTGCTAGTGAAAATCGAGCGCCGGCCCAGTCGTCGGGCCGATATTCATATTTTCATATCCCGCCCGGATAAACCAGGATCTAAACCTTGTTTTCCGGACCGCCTACTCCGAGATCGACTGCTTTGGGCTCGGCCGACATCAGCTTGCGGCGCTGCAATTGCTTACGCTGGCTGGCTTCCTTTTTCAGTTGCTGCTTCTCTTCTGCGCTCAACAGTTCCAGTTCGCTTAAGCGCGCATCGGGACTCGACAAACCATGGCGGAGCAGGTTCTCAAACTGAGCTGCCAGGCGCATTACCGTCGCCCTCTCAAACAGTTCCGTACTGTAGAGCCAGTTGCCGAGCATTCCCCCGGTCTTTT
>JAFAWX010000055.1 GCA_019241535.1 Acidobacteriota bacterium
CGAAGATTACCGTGCACGTGGCTAGACAGTACACGGAGCCAAGCCCTGAGCAGCTTCGCGAGATCAACGCCGACCGTAACGTCAAGCTGAGGATCCTGGCAACTGAGAACCCGGTTCGCCTGTGGCGGGGGCCCTTTGTCTCCCCGGGTTCCCCGTCCATCTCCGATGTCTTTGGCACCGAGCGGATTTTCAACAACGAAGTCCAGAGCCATCACCTTGGTCTGGACTATGCCGTTCCGATCGGAACACCGGTGCATGCCATCAATCGAGGTGTCGTGCTCCTCGCCCGCCCTCTCTACTTCGAGGGCAACTGCGTGGTTCTTGATCATGGCCAAGGGCTTCTCAGCCTCTACCTGCACCTTTCTGAGTTCGAGGTAAAGGAAGGCGACGAAGTGCAAAGCGGACAAGCAATCGGATTAAGCGGTGGAACCGGGAGAGCCACCGGGCCGCACCTCCACCTAGCCGTACGCTGGCAAGGAGTCTACCTGAACCCGCAGGCGCTGCTTAAGCTCACGCTGCCGCCGGGAATTTGATATGTTCCGTATACGGTAGTTTGCGGGGAAGTATTTTGACCCACAGAAAAGGTCATAAGCAGTCGGGTTTGCAATTGAGGTCTCAAATCGAGGCCACCCTGGCCGGGAAGGCGGTCGGATCCGTCTCGACGACGGAAACACCGTCCGAATAGCTGACCCTGCGCCCGGAAATCGCCGGTACTCTTTCCCCGGGAACGATGATGCCAACCAGATTCAACGGATCGGCGGCAGAAACGGTAACGATCTCGCCTGTCGGCTCCAGCTTGCGGGTTGCACGCAAGGATTCGACAGCAACCGGCAGGGCGTACTGCTCCCCGAGAAAACCATCTACAAAACGTCCTCCGCGGATCTCGCCGCGAGCCTCAAGCCTGCGATAGGCAAGTTGCAGATCGCGCCACTTGGGAAGGTTACTTTCACGGGCCAGCAGGTCACGAAAAACTATTCCGTACCGTTTCAATAGCATCCAGCAGGTCGCCTCTAGCGCTCGCTCGCGCTCTAAACCCTGATCCGTGTGCAGGATGGCCCAGCGGCCGGCACTGTGTCGGGGACGCGAGGTGCGGCCGCTTCCCTGTCCCGCCCGGCGCTTTGGATCGATCAAAGAACGGAGGTTATCGAAGCCATCGGCGGTGACCAAACCGGCGGCGACCAACTCCCAGAGGCCGGTCTCAACTTCAGCCTTGAGTTTTCCCGTTGCACGCACGATATCAGCGAAAAAAGATGCTCCCCGCTGAGTTAGGCAATCAAGAATCTGCCGTGCAATGCCGCTCAAGCCGGAGCCATCCTCGATTGAGCCGTGTGGCATCATCCAGTCGGCATCCTCACGAACAAAAAACGTGATCGGCGCGACGCTGGTGGGGATAACTCGGCGTCGACTCGCTCCGTTCGAGCCGTCGAGCGTCGCCGGATGAGGAGAGAGACGGCCCCAGCCGACGGCGCCAGTGAGGCAAAGCTGATCCAGCCACTTGGGGTCATAATCGACTACGCGGCGGTTCAATACCTGCCGCTCCCAGGCATTGGCAGGAATTTCAAACCCCTGCAGCTGGCGCAGGACCTCGAGGGTTGCGCGCTCGCCTCTGACCTCGGTGCCGGGCGCGACGTGCTGCCAGCGCAAGAGCCAGCGCATGAATTGCGCCGGGGTAACGGGCTCAATCTGCTGCCGTAGAGTGGCAACCGTTAGCCGGTGAATGCGGGCCAGCAGCCGGCGGTCGCACCATTCGGTCTCAGCAACGCCAGGGTCGGTAAACTTTCCGCGCAGGATGGCACCACTTGCCTCAAGCCGCAGGAGCACCTTATCAATCTCGGTACCTGGCAGGTCAAGCAGTTGCCCAACCCCTGCTGCCGACACCGGACCTAAGTGCTGCAGCCAGCCGGTGAGCAGGTTTAGCAAAGCCTCGTCCCGTGATGGAACCGTCTGCCCGAAATCACGAGGCACGCCCGAGAAAGTTGCATCCGGAAAAACGATTTGAAAAAGTGTTGCCCGCTCGGCGGCGAGCCAGTACCTTTTCCCGGCGCGTTCCCCTGTCAACGCTCGGCCTTGCTCGGCTAAGGTTTGAAACCAAGCTTCCCAGCCGTCCATGAAGAAGCCCCACTCCCACGCGCCATTCGCCGGGCTTTGGTTTCTCGAACCATCCGGGGGATTCACAAACAGCAATTGCCCTGCCCCCGCTGTCGAACTTGCCTGCCCGGTCGCATCTCCCGTGTCTGACCTTGCCTGGGGCGTAGCAGCGTTCCTTTTCCCCATTCCGATTGGCAGGGCGATTAGAGTATGGAGCACGTCATGCAGCTCGTCGGCGTCCCGGACATCCGGCCAGGCTTCTTCTCTCACCCGTTCGATTGCGGCAGGATCAAGTTTTCCGACTTCGGAGAGCACGGATTCTGGAAGAATGCGCCGCATCTCAACCGCACGGGCGCGGCGCTCCTCGAGCGGCGCATCATCTAGGTAAGCGTAAGGATTGGCATTGAGGATTTCGTGGGAGAACTGCGATGGAACCGGAGTGTCCACGGCAATCGAGCGGATGCGGCCATCGACCATGCGCCGGAGCACTTCCTTCACGCCCTCGGTATCCATGGCTTCGGTTAGGACGTCTTTCATGACCTCTGATACCAGCGGGTGTTCGGGAATCTTAATGTCGCCGACGACATTTTCCTGGCAGGCGGACACGTCCGGAAAAACCGCGGCCAGTAGGTCATCGGAACGCATTCGCTGGATCTGCGGAGGAACTTTCTTGCCACCCTGAAACCGCAGCAGAGCCAGCGAGCGGTTGGCATCCCAGCGCCATCGCGTACCGAAGATTGGAGAAGCCAGGGCAGCCTGCTCGAGGAGAGATTGAAAACTCTCGGCGTTAAGAAAGTGGAAGACGTCACTCAGAGGAAAACTGTGCTGTTCCGCCAACGCGATATTCAAACCATTGTCGGTGGCCGCCGCCTGCAGTTAAAAATTGAAGCTACGGCAGAAGCGTTTGCGCAGGGCGAGTCCCCAGGCCTTATTAATGCGCGCGCCGAACGGGGCATGAATGACAAGCTGCATCCCTCCGGCTTCATCGAAGAAACGCTCGGCGATGATGGTGGTCTGGGTGGGAACCGCCCCGAGCACTGTGCGTCCCTCAAGGATGTACTGCACCGCCTCGAGGGCTCCGGCTTCATCGAGGCCGCATTCGGCAAAGAGCCACGCGATGGTCTCGGCCACCGCAGCACTGGTTGATGACAGGGCGACGGGTGAAACTCCTGGCAGCCGGTCGCTGATTTCCTGGCGCAGTTCAGCTACGTGGAAGGAAAGCTCTTCGGTGCGTGCCGGGGCCTCCCCACGCCAAAACGGCACGCTGGGCGGCGCGCCGTGGGCATCTTCCACGAGCACACGCCCGGATTTTCCTTCTACCCGGCGAATCCGCCAAGAGCTGTTACCGAGGAGCATGATGTCCCCGGCATTGCTTTCGACGGCAAAATCCTCATCAAGAGTTCCAACGACTATCCCCTCAGGTTCGGCCACCACGGTAAACAATGCCGTTTCGGGAATCGCGCCGCCGCTGGTGATCGCCGCCAAACGCGCCCCGCGCCGTGCCCGCAGCTTGCTGTTGACGCGGTCACGGTGCAGGTATGCGCCGTAACGTCCGCGGCGGGCGGCAATGCCTTCTGAAAGCATTTCAATGATTGCATCGAACAGTTCGCGGGTGAGATTGCGATACGGGTAGGCGCGCTTGACCAGGGCGAAAAGCTCATTCTCATTCCACCCGTCGGGAGAAAATAGGCGCGTATCGGCGCCGAGATCCAGAACTGAATCACCTTGACCACTCTGCGAAGCGGACCCGCCGGACCCCGGTCGGCCGGATTCCGCCGCGCAGCTAGCAACGATTTGCTGTGCCAGCACGTCCAGAGGCGAATCCGGAATCATTAAACGGTCCAGCTCACCCTGCCGTATGGCGCGCACCAGAGCGGCGCACTCGACGAGGTCATCCCGAGTTGTCGCGAAAAACCTACCCTTGGGGACAGCACCGCGCCAGTGGCCGGCGCGACCAACTCTCTGCAGGGCCACCGCGATTGAACGGGGCGAGCTGATTTGAATGACAAGATCAACCGTTCCTATATCAATCCCAAGTTCCAGGGATGCGGTGGCGACCAGGACCTTGATCTGTCCGTCTTTCAGTTTCCGTTCCGCAGCCAGGCGAAGCTTGCGGGAAAGACTGCCGTGATGTGCGCCCACCTGCTCTTCGCCCATGCGCTCCGCCAAGTGATGGGCCACCCGCTCGACCAGCCGCCGTGTATTGACGAAGACCAGTGTCGAGCGATGCTCGCCGGAGAGTTGAACGATGCGGTCATAAATCTCGTCCCACATCTCATTGCTGGCCACAGGGCCCAGCAGAGTCGCCGGCACTTCCACGGCGAGATCGAGACTGCGTTTGTGGCCAATGTTGACCACGATCGGGTCCGGACGGCCGTTTCCTGCCAGGAAGTGGGCGACTTCCTCAATCGGTTTTTGTGTAGCGGAGAGCCCGATGCGGACCGGCGAACGGCGGGTGAGCGCTTCCAGGCGTTCGAGAGATAAAGCTAAATGAGCTCCCCGCTTGTCGTCAGCTACGGCATGGATCTCGTCGACGATGACGGTCTCGACATCGCGCAGGATGGCGCGGCTTCTCTCGGCGGTGAGCAGGATGTAGAGAGACTCCGGGGTGGTTACTAGGATGTGCGGCGGGCACTTGAGCATTGCCCGGCGCTCGTGCATAAGCGTGTCACCGGTGCGCACGGCCGTGCGAATCTGAGGCATCAAGAATCCGCGTTGCCCGGCCATCTGGAGAATTTCACCGAGGGGCAGCTCGAGGTTCTTCTGAATGTCATTCCCAAGTGCCTTCAATGGAGAGATATAAACGACCTCGGTCCGGTCCGTGAGCTCACCGGCCACAGCCTTGCGAACCAGACGATCGATGCAGGCAAGAAAGGCAGCTAGGGTTTTGCCGGAACCGGTCGGGGCCGAGATCAGAGTGGTATGCCCGGCCAGGATGTGCGGCCAGCCTAACTCCTGCGGCTCGGTAGGCGTGCCGAACCGGCTCGTGAACCAATCATCGACAAGCGGATGCGCCCACGAGAGAGAAGAAGACATTGGATCATTTTAGGGCCCACCCAGCGTTTTCGCAAATTATTCGCCGTAATGTCGCGCCCCTTCGTCGCACGACACAGAGGATGAAACAAGGCTGGTGGTCTTTTTGTTACGCTTTCGCTTGAGTCGAAAAAATTGCGTCTTGTCTTCTGGGTATCAATGCCATCTCAGCGGGGTTTTTGGCGCCGCTGGACTGCCCAGAAGGTTGCGACCCTTTAACGGCAGATCAGGCGCGGGCCTTCATCTTTTTTGCCATGTTTAGGTCGTCGTGTTCAAAGGCAGAGTCCATGCGATCGATTTCCGTCGAATTCAAGCCTTGTCGGGCGGCTTCGTGTCGCCAGCCAGCGACAGCCGTGCCCACTTCTCCTGCAATCTTGTGGGCCTTATGATGATCCAGCTCGAAATATCCAGCAACCTCCATGGCTAGAGGAAGTGATGCAGTGGGATGGTTAGATCGCGCTGCCTATCGCCTAAGAGTGAGGCCCCTGAATGGCGTCGCTCTTCCGTTCCGATTGCGGGGCTGATGCCTGGCGACTGCTTGCCGTTCTAGTATTGCCAGCTCACACTTACGAAGCCCGTGCCGCTCGGTGGCACCGCGTACTGGTGGTTCGGTCCCTTCTCCCAGGTCAAGGCTCCGTCGCTCGCAACCTTGATGAACTTGAACTGTACGGTTGTTCCTGCTGGGAGCGAGACATTAAGGAACCAATTAGGATAGTTCGGGTCGAGCATGGGGCCGGCAGCGGTATCGAACGTCGTACCCCAGTTCCCGAGCTCGACCGTGCTGCCAGTCAGGAAGATATAGTCTCCCGGGTTCGTCGGAATGGCGTTCGACACGGTGAAGGTAACTGGTATGAGGGGTGCCGTGAGCACCGTGAACGGAATAGCATTCGCAGGAGCGCCCGAATGGTTCTTGAGCTCGACCTGATAGATACCGTTGCTTACAGCGGGCAGCGTGAAACTGACGGACGTATCTGACCAGGACTGAATCGACGCCGCAGTTGGCCCGAAAAGGACATGACCGGCGGATGTTCCGAACCCTTTGCCAGCCATCACGACCTGCATACCAGGCTGGCCGACCGTCGGGCCAATCGATCCGGCTTCAGGCATAGCAGGCACGCCGACCGACTGCCATACTGCAACCGTATGGGCCTTCAGAGTGAAATTGTTCGTAGGATTATTGCCGCCGCTGCCCGCGCTTACGACCAGGCTTGAGCCTCCCAGCAATCGGCCGAGGTAGTCACCATAAGAGCCCGGCGGAAGAGCGGTATAGAGGCCTGAAACCGGGTAATCTGTGGTGTCGCTCTTATTGATGGCAACCAGCACCACATCATCAAAAAATCTGCGCTCGTAAATGTACACGTCGTTATTGATCCAGCGCTGTTTGAATTCTCCGTAGGCGAGGCCGTCATTCGTCTGGCGCAGCGTAGCCAGCTTCTTAATGAGCTCGTAGGCGGCGGTCGAGGTGTTGAATGAACTCATCCAGACGCGGTCGTAAGGATCGCCGCCGCCGTGTGTGTCATTGTGAAGGTATTGCTCATCGCCGTAGAGAATCACAGGAATGCCGCGGCAGGTCAGAAGAAAAGCCAGGGCCTCGTGCAAACGGTTTCGATTATTCTCAAGCGTGAGAAAGCGTGGTTCATCATGACTGTCGAAAAACGTGACCAGGTCGTTGTGCCACGTGAAGTTTGCGTTCTCGGCTGAGATTGTCTGATCGATCTCAGAAAAATTGCTGCCTCCGGCAAAAACGTCCCGGACGGCCGTGTTCACTCCGAAATCTAGTTCGCTGATGCCGCTCTTGTTCGCGAACTTGTAGGCATCGTGATACAGGGGATCAGAAGGATTGTTGTTGTACCATTCGCCGTAGAGAAAGCTCGGGGCCTGGCTGAAGACGGAATTGGCAAACGAGTATTCCCATCCCCAGGTTACGTGTTTGATTGCGTCCAAGCGAAAGCCATCGGCCCCGTGCGACTGGAATTGATGAACCGCAGTCTTCAGATAATTGTCTATGGTCGGATTTTCCTGGTTCAGGTCCTCGAGGTTGAGTAAGGTGTAGTACTGCAACTGATAGCGGTCGTTGTAGTCGGAAATATTCGGGTTGTGATGAAAGTAGCCGTTGACATCGTTCGTGTCGGAGGCCATGAACACGCCATTGTTATAGAGCGCGCCATGCTCGCCGCCACCGTTGTCGTTGGAATGGTTATTGGCCCAATCCACAATCACCTTGAGGCCGCTC
>JAFAWX010000097.1 GCA_019241535.1 Acidobacteriota bacterium
GGCCCGGCAGATTAAAGCGCTGAAGGGTGGCTCCCGGGCAAAAGACTTGCACAATGACCGGGAAAACTGCGTCTGTGTTTCAAGCGGTACGGCGGAAATGCGAGCTGCCTGGTTTCTCCTCACTGCTGCAGGCTTTTTGCCGGCTAAGCTGCTGCAACTTGGCTCGCCAACGCGCCCCCTGTTTGGTGCCCCCAATGTGAAGGAAGTGCGTTTTGAAATGGATGACTGGGCGGAATTGCGGGAACTCCTGCTGCCAACCGAGTACTTTGTTTCCCGGCCCACACCTGTTTTTGGGGAACGAGCGAAACGGCGAGCGCACAAAGCCCGCGAGCTTCATGAGAGAGCCGAAGATTTTCTAGACCATGCAGAAGCCGAATCCGGTCCTGCTATGGCAGCGCCGCAGCCGCTGCATCGGGATCATTTAACCGCGGCTGGCTTATCAGCGACGTTGGGTCCACGAAGACAGGAAACGTATTGGGAAAGTGCGCGACGAGACCACCGTGAAGCGGATGCACAAGGCACCATTTGGCCGACTTCCAGGGCCAGGCCGCAAGCTGCATTTCGCAATTCCGGACACGCTGGAAACGAGAATGCAGCAGCATGGCGAAGCATTGGAGCCAGACCGGCGGAAATTGCGAACCACCGACATCATTCAGCGTTGTTTCGTCCAGGTCCGTAGGCGGACCAGGCCGATGGTCTGCTTTGTCAATGCGAATGGTGTTCAATGGCATCAAGGAATAACAGCACCCTGAGAGTTTTTTGCAAACAAACGCGGGGGCTTGACATCACCGGGCATCGCTGGGCTCTCTCCCCTGACTCGTTGATCTTTTGGTCATAAACAAAGCGAGTGTGGCGGAAGAGATTGTAGTCAACCGCCTACAGCGCCTGGAGGCTTCAAACATTCTCTCCGCGAAGGCTGTACCGTCTGGTTAAAGACAAGGAATAGGACTAGGTTGCGGTTTGCGGTCAGGTTTCGTAAAGATCCCCGGCGAGATATTTCAGTCCGGTGTCCACCGCGACTGTGGCGACTGTCTTCCCAGGCCCGATCTCACGCGCTAGCTGCAAAGCCGCGACGACGTTGAGTCCAGATGAGGTCCCCGCGAAAATGCCTTCCTCGCGCGCCAGACGGCGAGCCATGCCACGCGCCTCTTGTTCATCGACGATTCGGACTTCGTCGTACTGTCCGTCTTTAAGATGTGGAGGGCGAAATCCGGCCGCGATCCCTTCGACGCGATGGGGCCCACCTTTGCCGGTTGTAAGCACCGGAGACGAGCTTGGTTCTAGAGCCACGATTCTTGTCTGTGCCCCTTGTGCCTTCAGCGCCCGAGACACGCCCATAAGCATGCCGGCCGTTCCTACCCCCGCGCAGAACGCCGCTATTTCCGGTCCGACCTGGTGCAACAGTTCATTTCCAATGCCCATGTAGCCCTGGATCGCGTCCGCATTGTTGAACTGATCGGTATAGTACGAGTTTGGCTCTTCGCTAAGCTTCTTTGCCGTATCGATCATGGTGCGAAATAACTCCGGCGTAAGCGTTCCATTTTCTGACGGAATGATCCGGAGGTCGGCTCCAAAAAGCCTCATTGTTTGCAGTTTCTCTCTCGCGAATCCATCAGAGGATACGGGAACAAAGGGATAGCCTTTGATCGCGCACACGAGCGCGAGCGAGCTTCCTGTGCTGCCCCCGGTGTACTCCACGACGCGCATGCCGGGCTTAAGCACGCCCCTCTTCTCGGCGCCCTCGATCATCGCCAGGGCCATTCGATCTTTGTAGGATCCGGTCGGGCTGTAGTATTCGAGTTTGACCACTACGTCGGCCATCCCTCTCGTAATAATCTTCCGCAACTTCACGGCGGGCGTGTTGCCGATGGCCTCCAATACGGAGTTCCGCAGGGACGATGGACTTGGTACAGTCGTCGGTGGCACGCGAATTCTCCCTCCCGTGTTGCAGGCATTAATGCTTGAGAGCACGAGATTATACCTCCTCGCGCCGGTTCGAATTGCCACCCGGGCCTCGCCCCGGGGCTCCGCGACGAGGATCTG
>JAFAWX010000190.1 GCA_019241535.1 Acidobacteriota bacterium
CGGAAAGCTAAATTGCTTTTCGAGACCACGGCACAATGCCGTTAGGGTCGGAACCATCGTATCCAAGAAGGCTAGGACTATGGTCGAGCCTTCGCTAAAAAGTTGATAGACCGCGGCGACATCCAAGGCGCCGTTTCCGGCCGTGTAGTCAGAAGCTGTTACTTCCTTTTGGGCATTTTTTAATGTGATGTTGGGATAGGTTAGGTTGAGCGTGGTGATGGCGCGATCCACTTCCTCAACCGACAAGAGAGACGAAAAATAGTCTTTTTGCTTTCGCCTGACAACGAGTGGCTCGGCTTCCCAATATTTGCTAAGGAAGGCTTCCTTAGTTATCGGATTAATCAGCCACTCGAGAGAGGGTGGAGGTTCCACAGAGGGCAACAAATTGTTCTCCGCCGAAGAAGCAAGAGCTGGTAGGCCCAGAAATGATCCTCAGAAAACACTGGCTGGGCCCAGAAATGGCAAGTACGTACTGCCCTCCGGTTGCTCCCCAATCACAAACTAGACGATCCTGAGAGATGCGGTCTATCTGGGCTTGTCGGGGTCGTTCGCCTTATCGGGGTCCTGAGCCTTCGCCTTATCGGGGTCTTGCCCTCTGGCTTTATCCGGATCTTGGGCCTTGCGACTATCAGGATCTTGAGCTCTGGCCTTGTCCGCATCTTGGCCTCTACCCTTATCGGCATCCTCGGCCTTAGGTTTATCTGGATCCTGCGCCTTGCCCCTGTCCGGATCTTTTCCGTCCGGGTCCTGTTGTTTTGCCTTGTCTGGGTCTTGCGCCTGGCCCCTCGCACTTTGGCCGAGCACGAGCGCTGCCGCACCCCCTACCAAAGCCGCACCCGTCCGCGCCAGGAAAGAGCGCCTAGGAAGAATTCTGTCGGTCACAATCTCGTCGTCTCTCAGGGTTTGAGCCACCCCCGGCATCAGCATTTCTCCTTCGAGTTTGCTCATCGAGTCTGCTCCCTTTTCCATTCTCATTAAATCACAAAAGCTGTCCGCTCGGGGGAGAATGATGGAAAAAGCCAAGGTTCAACGACGAGGTGAGGTCGCCCGGTTCGTTAATCCAAACGGAAAGAGCTGTCGCCGCCCATTTGTACGGCTTATACCCGGAGCTCGCGTTGACGCTGCATAGAGGTCGCCAACGATTGGACGTTGCCATTGATTTATGGTGTCCTGATTCCTGGGTGGCAGGAGCACAACTTCCCTCCACTGAATCCACAGCAAAGTTATCTTTGCTGTGCCCATTTTCATTCTCCCGCGTGAAGGATAAGGCCTCCAGGCATATGGCCTGAGAAACAACAATCTGCGGATACCGACGCGGAACGCAAGGCACTCCCCTGTTGAAGAGGGGTATATAAGTCCTCTTGTCCGTCTTTGTTTCCCGATCACCGTCCGTGCTATCTGCCTGCATGGAATTTTCCCACCCCCAGTCTCACCTCAAGCGTGTTGATTCCCGGATTCAAACGGCTGAGCCCGGCATTAGAAATATGCAGATATCGCGCCTCAAGTGCCAAGGCGCGTTTTTTTTTCAGCAGGTACACGCCGAATGCAGCTGCCGGGGTGAAATTCACTGCAGAGGTATGGGGCGGTACCGTATGGGTGGTGAAAAGCACCCCGCCGCTCAGCTCAAAGTACGGGAGCAGGCGCCCTCGCTGGGCAAGATCCCATCGCAGATTCAGCGGGTTGAGCCCTACTCCGTAACTGGTATTGACAGGCTGAAATATAAGATAGGCCGGGACTGCGTCGATGGCATATTCAAACTTGCCTCTAAGAAACGCGGGCCCATGAGCATCCGTCAGTATCCAGCCATAGCGCAAGCCCATGTTCCAGATGCCGGTTTGGCTCCGGCCCCCCGGAACGGAATGGCCGCCCGAGGTCCACAGCTGGATTTCGTTACCGCCGGTTTCCGGCGCCAACTGCGCACACATGCTTCCGGCGAGGAGAGTCGTAAACATCAGCAGAACTGCAGGTTTCGTCTTGGCGATTGAGAGGCGAAGTTCGGTCTTCATCGCTTTTCCAGCAGCCCCCGGTCGCGCAACCAGTTCGCGAGCAGGCTCGGCCATTGGCCGAGAAGCGGATTGCCCAGAGCCAATCCGACCCCGTGCGGGCCTTTTTCAAAAATGTGCAGCTCGGCCGGAACGCCCGCCTTATGGAGCGCCAAGTAGAAGGACACGCTGTTTTCCGAAGGAACTACTCGATCCGTGGCAGTGCTGAAGAGGAAGGTCGGAGGAGTGTCCGAAGTGACGTGCAGCTCGTCAGAGAGCTCCTCGCGTAGTGCCATGCTTGGGTTATCGCCGAGGAGATTGGTTTGGGACGCTGCATGCGCATACGGCGCGGTGAAAGATATCACCGGGTAGGCGAGTATCAGGAAGTCCGGCCGCGAACTCAAACGCTCAACAGGGTCAGCCGCGTGGAGGTCCCCACGATCGAAGTGTGTGCCGACGGTGGCCGCCAGGTGACCGCCAGCCGAAAAGCCCATCATGCCGACCCGGTCAGGTGAAAATCCCAGCTGGCTGGCGCGCGAGCGAACCAGCCGTACGGCCCGCTTGGCATCGCCAAGCTCGATTGGGTGGTGATAACGAGGACCGAGCCGATAACTTAAAACGAATGCCG
>JAFAWX010000085.1 GCA_019241535.1 Acidobacteriota bacterium
CCGAATTGTAGGGTTTAGGCACAATTTGGGCTCATTGCATCCGCTTAAAGGACGCGGGTACGTGCCAGTTCCGGCAAAGCTTATCTCGGTTGCTCGGAGGCTTCCGGTTCGTCACCTTCATGTTGGTTGCTGTGTCCAATCCATGGGTTCGCACAGACGATTTGCCATCCAGAAACTAGCTCCCGCTTAGGTTCAGCTGTTGCTGAGACTCGGGCACCCCTTCTGCTCCGATGATGGTGGCAGGTTGGGCAGCATGACAAGCCTTTCGATCGTGTTCTGGATTCCACCGAACATGACCATAATCGACGAGTGGATTCGTCCTTGCGAGTTTGTGCGTGAGCACAAACCGCGGCTCCCTTCTCGAATTCGGGAGATTGTGTCTGGTTTGTTCCTGTCAGTGCGGAGGCGGTGGCAGTTACCTGCCGCAATGTGCTCCGGGTTGCAGATCAATCGCGACGTAGCAGGGCGCATTCAGTGGATTCAAACGCTCGGCACGGATAAGCCGACGACCGAGTTTCGTACGCGAAGAATTCAATTGAATATGTCGCCTACGCACATCCTAGGTAAGTGCTCATCCTAACGGATCTGCTTCGTTCGGCAACATTTGTTTTCCCTCCGCCGCGGGGAATGTGTCGTGGACATAATCGAAGATATAGAGCATGCGTCGGTCGATCGTACCGGTCTCGACCCGGCGCAACACCTCATTACGGGAGAGATCGAAGATTACGTCCAGAATCTGCTCCCGCTCCGATTGATCCGCCTGTCCAATGATGAATAAAACACGCGCACTGTGCTGGATGTACTGCTGCGACCCGAGCTGCCGTTTCAATAGGTCCATGATGACCGGTGCTTTGGAGCGGTCAAACCGGCCAGGGTCGCCGCGACGATCGAGCTCAGCGAACAGTTCCGAGGTCCACTCGTTATGATACTCCCATACTTTTTCAAACAGCTCTTTTGTGAACCTTGCACCGGCATCAACGGCGAGTGCGTTCACCGCAAGCTCGACACCATCATCCGTCAAAGCGGGCCGCTTGAGGTAACCGTTTTTCGTAACAATCGCCTGGTGTTTGAGGAGAGTCCACAACCAGGAGACGTTAATGCGGTACGTGGCGAGGTCATTCATGAATCGTTGCTTAAGCTCGTAGTCGTCGATTGCAGCTGCAAAGTTGCCATTGAGAATCTGGAAGCCGTAGTTTGCAGCCATGTAGAATGCATGTTGAATGTGCTCAATGGTAATTTCTCCCTTGGGCACAGCATAAATTTCATTCCAAAGCTTGCGGCTGAAAAGCTTCTCTGGCGCAGCAATCGCGTCGGCGGTCACAACCCGAGGAGTGATCTTTCCGTCCTCGTTCAACAAGCCGCATGCAGCAAAGAGGACTTGTTCCGGCTCCAGCAGACCGCTATTTACGGAAGCTATCTGTTTTCCTCTCACATCCAGCGTCTTTTTTGGGGCACTAACCAATGCTTGCAGCTCCTGCAGGGGGATCTGCAAGGGCCGATTGCCCGCGTCCACGTAACCCGGTTCGGGACTGGCGACCCAGCTTTGCCGATACGAATCGTAGAGTTGTCCCAGAATTCGACCTGAGAGTATCTCGTCCAGGGTTGGCCGTAGCTGCCCGACCTGCTGGTCGGGGATAAACATCAGCCCCAGTAAGCGTTCCCGGAGCTTGTCGATCGTGATAGCCCGGAGTGCCTGAGGGTTGAATCGCGACCGGCCGTAGGCATCGTTTGCCTGATAAATCATTACCGCTGCCATCCCGCCGATGGGTGCGGCTTGGGTGAGTCTGCCATCCTTGGTGCCAGCCAGGAGCATCATCAAAGCGTTATATCGTTGATAGGCGATCATATTCGGGGATGCCATACCAATCGTCTGCGGGTCGGGAAAAACGCCTTTCGGGTCGTCCTTCCACATCTCAATCAGACTGGCAAGGTAATCCCAACGCCCGACGTTCGTTCCCAGCAACCTGCGCCTCAGCGTCCAGATAATAGCCGGCAAGAATCGACCTGCATTCCCTTCCTCATAGAGCATCTTGATCTTGAGGGTGCCACACTGCACTCCAATGATCGTTTCAATACGCGACAGAAGTTTCTCAACTATGAAGGCTTCTTGCGGGGTTTGCATTTTCGGGATGTAGAAGTAGACCCCCGTTCCCGCTCGTTTCAGAGCCTCATAGTTATTGATAACCCAAAGTGTCACCATCACAATTAGGCCGGGCGCTGGCTTGTCATCGACAGTGATCTGGTCATAGCGAACGTGAAGGCTTGGCGGCCGAACAAAACGTGTCGGCCATTCGCGCGGTAGCTTGTGGATCCTGTAGAGTCGTTTTTTTTCCTTCTTTACTGCTTCGTATGAGCGGTTGTTCCAATGACCTTCGAAGATTTGTTGGGCGTTTCGTAATGCGGCGAAGGTTCCAATTGGCTGAGTCGCTGGGACGCCGGCAGGCTGAAAATGCGGTGGCGAGGCGTCCTCAAAATCAGGCATGTTCATTGGTGCCGGACTGTTCAAAGCATTAATGGCCATATCGAGCGGGTGCCATGGCCCGGTAAGCTCCAGGCCGGGATTTTTCAGAGGGTGAGCATCTTCCGGAACGGCCACCTCGTCGTTGAGCCGCCACCGCCAGCGGCTCTCTCGGGAGAAGAAGTTGTCGATCAGCCCTTGAACGATTTGGCGGAAAGTCCAATTTTGACCGGTAACTGGATCGGAAAACGCGTCGTCCCAGTTCGGCCAGGCATACTTCTTATCGACTGGGGCGGCAGACTGCAACAATGCCTTGCGTGCCCTCAGAGCTTGAATGATTTCAGGCTCAATCTCTCGTGTGAGCGATTCTAAAGTCTCTTCTACATTGACTTGCCTGCCATTGATCGTCTTCGTTCTGAATAGCTCTGGAAACAGGTGGAATACATTGCCCCCAATCATGCGCATCCTCAGTTCTCGAAAGCCAATGGTTGCAAAGAAGCATTCAATATTGTCGCCGATTTTGGCCGTTCACTTTTAAATTATGTTGGACTCCAGTGGTTGTCCAGTAGCCCTTAGGGCGTTGTTGAGCTGAAAGCAGCTACACATTTCACAATACGCGTCCGAGGAGACTCCGAACAGATCAACAGCCGATTACCGGAAAACATACGAATAACTATCTTTTTGTGAAGTCTTTGTAACACTTCAGTTCAACGAAAGCGCTTTGCTAGCTTACTGCCAAACAGCATAGCGGTCCTCA
>JAFAWX010000146.1 GCA_019241535.1 Acidobacteriota bacterium
CTGTGTAAACGCGCAATTGCACTGTGGTTTCCCCTGCGCTTGCCCACCATACCACCAGCATGAACTGACGAAACTCAGCCTAGCGCGAGGCCTCGCACTCTCATGGACTCACAATGGAACGATCCCGCTAACATCCCAAAACGCGGCTTCATTGGTCATAAGCCTTCCTCTCGATCGCTGAGAAGGGCTTCTATGGCTTTATGTCCGGACACCTTACCCGTTGGCATCTTCAGGAATTGATCTACATCGAGCCGTTGCTTCGGCAGCCTCATCTGTCCTGCTGCGACCAACAAGAACTCCTCTTCGCTTGCGTCGCCGGCCGAGAACGGAACCAGTTTTGCGACCGGGAAATTTCGGTGACGAATTACAACTGCCTCCCGCTTTTCGCAAATTTCAGGTACTTGCTTAAATGATTCTTTAGTTCCGCTACGTTCACGCTTCGCATAGGCTCTCCGTCATGGCTATTGTAGCCACATTCCTCTTCAGGTTGCATCACTCATAAACGGGGCGCAGTTTTACGAAGCCGCGCGGGATGTTGCGACTGGCGCGCAAGGTCCAAAAGACGTAGTCAACGCATCGCCATTTTCCAAATTACACTGGAAAGATGCCAGTTTCCGTACGCCGGCTCCGGACCGGGTTTATCGCCGCGCTCATCTGCGTGTGCCTGCTGGTCGGAGCCGTCTACTTCTACTCGCGGCACCGGGTGCAGAATGCGCTGAAGCAGATACCAGGCAAGATTGCGGTAGAAATCCAGCAGAGCGCGCAGGGATTCACCCTGTCGTCCTCGGAGCAGGGGAGAACCGTCTTCACCGTTCAGGCGAGCAAGGCCATACAGTTCAAAGGACGCGCGGAGTTGCACGACGTCACGATCACAGTCTACGGCCGCGATTCTTCGCGCTTTGACCAGGTCTACGGCAAGGACTTCGAATACGATCAGCAGCAGGGAAATATAGTCAGCAAAGGCGAAGTATCGATTGACCTCGAAGCCAATCCTCCGGGGATCAAGAACCCCGACCAGGCTGCGCCCAAAGAGCTAAAGGACCCGGTTCATCTGCGTACCACGGATCTCATTTTCAATCAGAAGACCGGCGATGCCTGGACCGGTGCCATGGTGGAGTTCAGTATCCCGCAGGCGACCGGTTCTGCTCTGGGCGCGAGATACAGCGCGAAAGAGCGAACGGTCACGTTGGCCTCCCAGGTGCGTATCGCGACCGCCGGAGCGCTCTCGAGCACCGTTGTGGCACGGGAGGCGGTTATATCGAGCAATCCCCGCCAGATCGTGCTGCGCTCGGCGCGGGAGGAGTCTTTGACCGAGCAGGGTGAAGCCGATGAAGTGACCTTATTCCTTCAGAATGACAACACGATCGAGCGCGCGCTTGCCTCAGGCGATGTTCGCTTCCATTCAACTGCCAGCCCGCCGGCCACGGCTTCCGCCGATAAGCTCACGGTCGAAGTGCGGCCGCATGACGGGATTCGAACCGCGGTCCTTTCCGGCCATGTTTCTTTGCGGTCGGAGGGGACCGAAGCGGCAGAGGCGTCCGCCGGGCGGGCTGTTGTTCAGTTCCGGGGACGAAATACAGTTTCGAAGATTTCGGCACAGGAGGCCGCCAGGCTTGTTGAGTATCAGAGATCGGGAGAAAACCAAGGTCAGAATGTGGAAGTGACTGCGCCGGCGATGGACTTCTTCGTAGCCGGTGGAAAGCGCCTGACCAGAGCCCTTACCCTGGGTCCTCCTCAAATCCGCCTGCTGCCCCGGCCAGGTCAGCAAGGGCCGGAAACCTCGATCAGTGCCGGCCAATTCATCGCCCGCTTCGACTCCTTTGGACAGCTCGCCTCGGTGCATGGCGAGCCAAGAGCCCGGATCGTAACCAGGTCTACCGATTCCGGAGGCGTAACGGAGCGGGTCAGCTCAAGCGACGCGGTCGATGCGCTTTTTCGGCCCGGAAACGGCCTGGAGGCTCTGGTCGAGCAGGGTCATTTCACGTACCGTTCGGGAACCGAGCAGGCTTGGGCGACGCGTGCCCGTTATACACCTCAAGATCAGCTCCTGGTTCTCACCGGGTCGCCGCGAATCGTCGACGTCGGCATGGCCACTACCGCCCGTACTTTTCGCTTGAATCGGCAAAGCGGCGAAGCCGACGCCGAGGGTGAGGTAAAGACAACCTACAACGATCTTAAGCGCCAGCCTGAAGGCGCAATGCTCGCAAGCTCCGATCCCGTCCATATCACCGCCGATCGTATGACGGCCCACAGTCCGGCGGCCGAAGCGCTCTACCGAGGAAGCGTGCGCTTGTGGCAGGGCGCGAACCTGGTTTCGGCACCGTCCATGCGCTTTGAAAAAGACCAGCGCACACTCGAGGCGGAATCAAATTCAAACCAGAAGGTTTCGACCATTCTCGTTGGGAGCGACAAGCGCGGAAAGGCCACGCCCGTCAGCATTAGCTCCGTGCATCTGACCTACCGCGATTCCGAACGTAAGGCGCACTTCGACGGTGAGGTAACGGTGAAGGCCTCCGACCTAACCATTACGGGAAATCAAATGGACGTCTTTCTGGCTCGGCAGGGCGAAACTTCGACTCCTCAGTCCGCCACAGGCCCGGCAAGACTCGAAAAGATTGTTGCCAGCGGGTCCGTGCTGATTCAGACGCCTAATCGTCTGGGCTCAGGAGAGCAGCTGACCTATACAGCGGCGGATGAGAAATTCGTGCTGACCGGAGGACCGCCTAGCATTTTTGATGCCGAACATGGCAAGATTACCGGGGTTTCGTTGACTTTATTTAGACGCGATGATAGGGTCGTCGTGGAGGGTAGCAGCAGTTCGCCGGCCGTTACCCAGACGCGAGTGGTACGCTAAATGCAGACGCTGGCCGCCGAAGACATTTCTAAGTCCTACCGGGCCCGTCGCGTAGTAAACGGCGTCTCAATCAGCGTTAGCCAGGGCGAAGTTGTTGGATTGCTTGGTCCTAACGGCGCCGGCAAGACCACTACCTTTTATACGATCGTTGGTCTGATCCCGCCCGATACGGGCAGAATCCTCGTAAACGAGGAAGACATCACCGACTTGCCCATGTATCGCCGGGCGCGTCAGTTCGGGATCAGCTATCTCCCCCAAGAAGCATCGGT
>JAFAWX010000402.1 GCA_019241535.1 Acidobacteriota bacterium
TGCCGCTTGTCGCGCCGTCTCTTGCGTCTCGCCTCGCGCCACTCGATCTGCAATTGCCATCTGCAGGTGAGCATCGATCTCTTCCTGCAATTCGCGATTGCGCGTCTGAAAACCGAAGCTGGGAAACCACTTCATGACGCACTCTCCTCCGGCTTGACGTACATTACCAACCCAATCGCTTCGACGATCCGTTCCCATCGGCCCAGATCCGAGGCCAACTGCTTTTTCCCCTTGGCTGTGATTCGGTAGTATCGGGCTTTTTGCTTGCTCTCTGACTGCTTCCATTCAGACTGCACCCAGCCTTGACGCTCTAATCGATGGAGAGCCGGATACAGTGATCCGGTCTCCACCTGAAGCACATCTCCGGATCGCAAACGCAAAGCCTGGACAATGCCATATCCATGCTGCGGTCCCCACTGCAGCGTCTGAAGAATAAGCATGTCGAGTGTTCCCTGCAGCAGCTCAATCCGGTTCTTATATTCGTTTTTCTCGCTCATAGATGTAGACACACTACAGCAATGGCAGTAGATTGTCTACGTCGCTTGGTATAGCACAGCGAGCGGCCTAGCCCGCTCAGCCGAATTTAAAAGTACGTCAGTTCTCAGGAGGAAAATTGGTGACTCCGCACTGGCGCTAAATCGCCAAACCACTCACCGAGCTCGGATTGGTATTGGGAAGTCGGCCATCCGGACACTGGCCATAAACCGGCTTCTAGGAAGTTGCCGCCGCATGGTCGGCATCGGACACCCTGCCAGGGCCCGGGCCCGGTTTCGGCTAGAAATGCTGTTGCCACTCCGCAGAGTCTCTAAAGCCCTGACAGTTTGTCTACCGCTACAGCATCTACTCGCTGTCCTCGATGCGACCTACTTCGACGAGATCCGGCCAACTGGCGAGCGACTAGTGCTCGGGACGGCCGCCGGCCGGGCGCTGTCCTGATTGAAACGCTATTGCTGATGTTTGCCGGCGCGCTTATATATTACTTTCACCTCGAGGAGGAAGGTTTGCGCCATCTCATCAATTGGCTTTTATCCGCGTTGGCCGTGTGGGTGGTCTCGCGCCTAATTCCCGGTTTTCATGTCAGCAGCATCCCCGCCGCTCTGATTGCCGCTCTGGTCATTGGCTTCGTGAATGCCACCCTCGGCGTTCTGCTCAAGATCATTACCTTGCCGCTGACAATCCTCACCCTGGGGATTTTCTGGTTCATAATCAATGCTTTGATGCTGGAGCTAGCATCGGCCGTGGTATCCGGCTTCAGAATCGACAGCTTCTCCGCGGCATTCTGGGGAGCGATAGTTCTCAGCCTGGTGAATATGCTGTTTCGCTGGCTGGCGGGCACCGCCCGCGGGGACATCTGACTTTAGTCATCGTGCGGGAGTGAATTTCCGGTTGACGCGGATTGGACCGCTCAGGCTAGACTTAGAGACAGCCCCTTCCCCCGAAGTTTGCGTTGGAGAGCCCGCAATGAATCACATTATCCTGTCGCTGGTTGTTCAGTTCTCGCTCGCCTTCGGAGTCGCTGGATTGTTCTGGCCGGAAAAACTCGTTGCCTTCTTCGATGTGCTCATGTTTCCCTGGCCGGCGACCCACAGAATGGTACGGGCCAATGCTTGGGGCGCTCTTCTGTTGTCATTTCTATTGTTCATCGCGCTGCTCGCGAAAATGCACGTCTAAGGGTTGATGGACGGCCGTTTGTGGCGACCGCGAAAAAGCCATCGACTTATATCCGGATAGAACTCGTCGACCAGGCCCCCCAGGCTCCCGTACCCTATGGCAATGGCGCTCCGGCTCATCGTCAACCCCAGTCCCCGCTCGGCCGGCGGATAGTAGATATTTGAAACACTTCCGGCGGTGAGCGCTCCCAAAATATTTTCCCAGCAAAGACCCCGCCCCCCGCGGTCGCGCCGGCAGTCGACCTCCTGCAGAAGCGAATAGCCGATACGGTGGCGTACCGAGCCTGCGCCCAGGCGAAAGTATCGCGGGTCTTCCTCCAGCAGGACCGGGTAGAAAAAATTGCTGAAGAAGCCGCTCGAGACTTCATCGGCCAGGGTTGCGCCGTAGCGCTTTCCGTAACCCGCTGCGCCCTGCCCGTATTCGGGAAATTCATCTTCCGCCTGGCTGAAAGCCGCCTGCATGCCCACGACCGAGAGTTCGACGGGATCGAAGGCGCTTTTGGTAAACAAATGAAATTTTTCTTTCGGGGTGAGAGGAGGCGCGTTGTGCCGGCTGGTCGTGCCAAACTGCGGCACCACGCCCAGCATACGTTGTGATTGCTCGCGCTTTTCAATTTCTTTTTCCGCGGGCGTTTTGTCCGGTGGATTCTGCTTTTGCCCGGCCAACTGGAGTGAAGCGAGCAGAAGAGCGAGAAGTGCGATCGAGCGGTTGAGCTTCAGGAACATGGGGGTTTGGAGGCTAATGTAAATGGTTTCTTTCTGCTCCGCACGTGACGGAAGTTCGCTCAGGCATAAATTGACGGCACCAGGACTGAGCGTTTAGCTTGGTGGACAGACGATTAGATGAAAAATCTGGGTATTTTGATCTCTGGCCGCGGATCGAATTTTGCCGCTATAGCGAAGAACATTGTCGCGGGCAAGATCCGAAACGCGCGCATCTCGCTCGTGATTTCCAATCGCCAACAGGCCCAGGGCCTCGAGGTTGCGCGCCGCCTCGGCCTTGAAACACGGGTGATTGATTCCCGGGACAAAGAACGGGAAGTGCATGACCGCGAGATGGCGGCGGCACTCGAGTCGAAACAGGTCGATCTGATCTGCCTAGCCGGGTACATGCGACTGCTCTCCCCCTGGTTCATCAAGCAGTTTCCTCAGCGAATCCTGAATATTCACCCATCGCTTTTACCCGCCTTCCCCGGTCTCGAGGCCCAGCAGCAGGCATTTGCCTACGGGGTAAAGATCGCGGGCTGCACCGTGCATTTTGTCGACGAAGAACTTGATCATGGGCCGGTTGTGGTGCAGAGGTCCGTGCCGGTTCTCGATACCGACGATGAGCATGCCCTGCGGGAGCGAATCCTCGAGCAGGAGCACATTGCCTATTCTGAGGCCATCGATTTGGTCGTGAACGGGCGATTCCGCATTGTGGGCAGGAGACTCGTCGGGGAAGCAGCCTAGTCGCTACGGCACTCCCCGGGTTTCCCCCAAGAAGCTGCCGCTCTCGTTATAATCCAGAACAAATGGCAAATTTTCGACCCGTCGATGAGCAACTGACCTATATAAAAAAGGGGTCTGCGGAGATTATTCGCGAGAACGAGCTGCGTGAGCGGCTCGAAAGCGCGCACGCTTCCGGGAAACCGCTGCGGGTAAAAGCAGGTTTTGATCCCACGGCACCCGACCTGCACCTCGGCCACACGGTGCTCATGCGCAAGCTGAAGCACTTCCAGGACCTCGGCCATACCGCCATTTTCATGATCGGAGACTTTACCGCCATGATCGGCGATCCCACCGGCCGCTCGAGCACCCGCCCGCCACTCACGGCCGATGAGATCATGGCTTACGCCAAGACCTATATGGCGCAGGTTTATAAGATCCTTTCGCCGCGGTCGACCGAGGTGCGCTTCAACACCGAGTGGCTGGGCAAACTGAAATCGGAGGAATGGATTCGCCTGGCCCAAAGATTCACCGTCTCCCAGATGCTCGAGCGCGATGAGTTCCACAAGCGATTTCAGGAAGAGAAACCCATCGCCCTGCACGAGTTGCTGTACCCGCTAGCCCAGGGTTACGACTCGGTTGCCCTCCGTGCCGATGTCGAGCTCGGAGGCACAGACCAGAAATTCAATCTGCTTGCCGGCCGAGAGCTGCAGCGTGATTACGGGCAGGAGCCGCAAGTGGTCGTGACCATGCCCATACTGGAAGGTCTCGACGGCGTGCAGAAGATGTCGAAATCCTACGGCAACTCCATCGGGATCACCGAGGCGCCCCTTGAAATGTACGGCAAATTGATGTCCATCTCCGACGAGATGATGTGGCGCTACTACGAACTACTGACCGATGTGCAGATGACCGAAATTGAGCGCATGAAGCGCGAAGCTCATCCCATGCAGGCCAAAAAGGATCTGGCGGCGCGCATTGTGCGCGATTTTCACTCCGCCGATATCGCTCGCGCGGCGGCCGAGGACTGGGCGAGACAGTTCCAGAAAGACGAAGCGCCGGCGAATGTTGAGGAAGTAACGCTCTCGGCGGCGGCGGTTCTGGTAGATGCCTCGAATGGAGACGGTTCTGGCGCTCGTAACGATAGCCGCTGTCGCGTGCGGGTCGACAAGCTGCTCAAAGAAGCCGGGTTTGTGTCCTCGCGAAGCGAGGCAGAGCGCAAGATCAAAGAAGGTGCGGTGGTGATCGATGGCAGCGCCGTGAGTGGCCCGATTTCAGATCTCACAGGCGCTGACGGGGTGGGGGTACTGGTGCGGGTTGGCAAACGGGTAAAACGCGTTCGCCTCGCGACGGACAAGCCCTGACCGCCGAAGACCGCGATGACTATCCCGATTCTAGGCCGCAAACCGACCCACAACGCAAATCACCTGAGACCGTCTAAACACGGGTTTCGAGCCGTGGAATGCTTGCTCGCAAACTAAAAATCATCCGTCGGCCGGCTCCCAGAATCAATAACAGGAACCAACCCTTCGAGGTGCCCGCATGCAACTTAAGCCGTTCCTGCTCGACGCCTGGCTCGATCAGTACGAGCACGGAATCGAATTCAATCTCGCCGCGAGCACCGGGCCAACCTGGACTGTAAATGACGTTCTTCGCCTGGCGGACGACGAAACGCGCCATCGCTTCTTGAACCACAAACTGGTCTACAGCCGCCCTGCCGGCGCGGACAGTCTGCGTGAGGCGATTGCTGAAATGCAGGGTGTTCCGCTAGAAACGGTGCAAATCGTGACCGGCGCCTCCGAGGCGCTGGTGGCTCTGATGTGGCTGGCCGCCGAGCCCGGCGCGAACGTGATTATCCCGCTGCCAGGATTCACTACGTTTTCCGCCCTTCCGCAATCTCTTGGACTGGAAACCCGCTATTATCGCGTCCGCCGCGAGAACAATTTCCGTATTGACCTTGACGAGATCAAGCGCCTGGCGGATTCGCGGACCAAGCTCATTCTGGTGAACAGTCCGCACAATCCCACCGGGGCAACCATCGCCGACGAGGAAATCGAAGCCCTCCACGACTTCACTGCCGAGCGCGGAATCCAGCTGGTCAGTGACGAGGTTTACCATCCCATTTACCACGGAAGGAAAACCAGGTCGGCGGCGCGCCTGCCGCATGCTACTGTTATCGCCGATCTTTCCAAAGCATTTTCCATTGCTGGCGTGCGCACAGGCTGGATGATCGAGCCTGACGAGCAGCGGCGCCAGCAATACTGGACGGCTCGCGCCTACTTCTCGATCTCGAACACCACTACGGGAGAAATTCTTTCAGAAATCGCTGTCCGCAAACGCGACGTCGTGCTCGGCAGGACGCAGGAGATTGCCAGCCGAAACCTTAAGCTGCTCGCGAGCTTCATGGCGGAACATGGCGACGCCCTTGGCTGGATTCCACCAAACGGGGGCATGACCGCATTCCCCTGGCTCCTGAGCGAAGAGAAAGATCGCCCCTTCTGCCAGGCTGCCACCGAGCGCGGAATCCTGTTCGCTCCGGGCGATTGCTTCGATGCACCCTCACATTTCCGTCTGGGCTTTGCGGCCTCCGGAGACAATTTCTCGAAGGCGCTCGACCGCTTCGGATCGTTCGTCAAGAGCTGGTCGGCGAAGATGGTCACAGCGTGAGGACCAGCCCAGGCGATCTTGCTTCCGCATGAAGCGCCTGGTCACAATCCTCATTAACCGGCAACACACTCAGCCTGTAGCTGCTGATAACCGCCTAGACCTGCCCTCGCTTAATACGCGTTTATTATTTCCCCGCTTGAACGTGGCTCCTGAGTTTGCCACCTGTGCGGTGCAGAAAATACGCGGCGCTATGAATGACCCGGCGACGGACATTTTCAGCCACGCTGCGCTCCAGTTGGTTAGAAAGGTGGCGCCTCTTTTGCGCGCCAAAGAACCCATTCGGAATCAAAATGGCTTGCGTGCCGAACAGCTGAGACGATCGTCTTATGGCGGCGTCTGGGCAGTCGAAGTGCTA
>JAFAWX010000373.1 GCA_019241535.1 Acidobacteriota bacterium
GCCGAGCGGAACAGCTCGACCGTCACGCGCTAAACCCTAACCCCAAACCACCGGGTGCGACCCTTCCAACGGGATTCGCCCGTCCTCGGCTCGCGAGCACGCGTACAACGGCCAACTACTTTCCTAATAAATACTTAACCGCTAAAAATTCAAGCTGCGTCTACACACCATCTGCTGCGTTTCCTCATCTCAGGGAACATCATTGAGGAAGCGGCGTCGTGGCTACTTTTAGTACTAATACCCTGCAGACGATCTCAACCCTGGAACCGGAAGCGACGGTAGTTCAATGTGCGCAAGCGGGGGCGCGCCGAAATCGCGCCCAGCGCCTGGTTGTAGCCGGCGCCAGAGTTCTACACGAAGTATCCTTTGTCTTTTACGCCTTTGTGAAAGCCTTTCGGGCCTTGCAGCGGCTGGGGATCAGCATCACCCCCAACCACTATTACTGGCCGGTTCCGGACACGACTGAGCTGGCCGAAAGAGAGTGGCCGATCTACTCTCCACCGCCGGACTGCAATTTCGATCTCAAGAGCCAGGTTGAGCTGGCTGCGCAGCTCAAGCGCTACGGCGATGAATGCTCATTCTCCAAGGCGCCAAGTAACGGCTCTTACCATTACAGCAACGGATATTTTGAGGCGGTCGATGCCGAAATGGCTTACTGCCTGGTGCGGCGCTACAAACCCGCGCGGGTAATTGAAATTGGAACCGGCTACAGCACTCGCATTTTGGCCGCCGCCCTCAACAAAAATCGCGAACGCGATGGAGTTGAAGGCCGACTGCTCTCGGTTGATCCTAGTCCTGAGCGTTTCCCGCAAAACAGCTGGAGAGACCTCGTGACCCAAGTTCCAGTGCCCGTTCAGCGGTTGCCTCTCGAGTTCTTCGACGTCCTCGGGGGCGGAGACATCCTGTTTGTCGATTCCAGCCATGTGGTTGCCGTGGGCAGCGATGTTGTTCATGAATACCTCCAGATCCTGCCCCGCCTGCGGCCTGGTGTCATAGTGCACTTGCATGACATCTTTCTTCCCGCCGATTATCCCCGTCAAGCTGTTCTCGAGCATCTGTCGTTCTGGTCGGAGCAGTACCTGCTGCAGGCATTTCTCAGCTTCAATTCTGCCTTTGAGGTCCTCTGGGCAGCGAGCGCCATGCAGATTCATTGTCCCTGGGTGCTCGACGAATGTTTTCCAAGCTGGCAGCACAGCTATCGCGACATGCCGGACACCAAACGGCGCTTTGTGCCGACCCGGGATGGCGATCGCGTATGGCCGTCTAGTTTCTGGATACGACGGCTCTGAACCTCCACGTGCAAAGAGCTGAGCTTTTTCAACATTCCTGTGCATAATGCTGTGGAAAAGCAAGGAACTGGACGACTAAGCTCTTCCCTGCTAAGAGTTTGTACAACTTGCACACGCTGAAGTGCGGAACCCTCAAATTTCGGTTTGGGCGTGGATAAAACTGAAAGAGTTCGCCTGGACAAATTACTCCTCGAGCGCGGAATCGCCCCCTCGCGGGAGCGTGCGCAGGCATTGGTACTGGCCGGCAAGGTATTGGTCAACGGGCAAAAGGTCGATAAGGCGGGTACGGCGGTCGAGCGGGGAGCGGAGATCCGCCTCCTCAGCCCCGACTTACGTTATGTAAGCAGGGCCGGGGAAAAACTCGCGCACGCCATACGCCACTGGGGAATTCCGGTGGACGGAAAAATCTGCCTCGATGTGGGGGCTTCGACGGGGGGCTTCACCGACTGTTTGCTGCAGCATGGCGCCCGACGGGTTGTGGCTGTCGATACCGGACAAGGCCAAATTGCTTTTCGGCTCCGCCAGGACGCGCGGGTGCGTCTGCTCGAAAAAAGCAATGCGCGCTACCTAACTCGCGACCAGGTGGGCGAAAATGCAGATTTGATCGTCATCGACGTCTCATTTATCTCCGCAACCCTGGTTCTGCCGGCGGTTGTAGCCGCAGCTTTTCCGCAGGATGCAGCTGAACGCCGCGGACGCGAACTGGTGGTCTTAGTCAAGCCCCAGTTTGAAGCCGGGCGCGAGCATGTCGGCAAGGGAGGGATTGTGCGCCATCCCGAGGCACAGGAGCGAGCGATCGAAAAAGTGCGCAACGCAGTTGAATCGCTCGGACCCCGCTATACTGACGTGACTGAATCCCCGATCCTCGGCGCGGAGGGCAACCGAGAGTTTTTGCTGTACGCCCGCTTTTAAGCAAGCCGCCGGCCCCGTACTATTTATCGTGCCTGCCGGCAAAGCAAGCTCAGACGCGCGATTCGGAGCCGAGCATGGTTTTTCTGTACAATTTCTGCTTCTGCCATGGAAACAGGACCAGGTTTCAGGAAAGCCGTCGGCATCGTTTCCAAACCCAATAAGCCTGAAGTTGCTGAGATCATGCCTGGGCTGATGAACTGGCTTCGCGCCCACGGCTATGATTTCATTGTGGATCCCGAAACCGCGCCTCATGCCGGGGGAGCTCTGGCCGTCTCGCGGGTGGAGATGGCCTCGCGCCAGCTCGATTTTGTGATCGTTCTCGGAGGCGACGGGACATTCCTGTCAGCTGCCCGCGCCGTCGCCCGCTCCGGCATCCCCATTGTTGGTGTAAACCTGGGCGCATTGGGATTTCTCACCGAAGTGCCGCTCGAGGAGCTCTATCCCACCCTCGAGAGTATCGAGAAAGGCTCGTGCGGCTTGGACATCCGCGCCATGGTTCACTGCGAAGTGACCCGCCACGGCGAGGTTATTGCAAAATTTGACGCGCTCAATGATGTGGTCGTCGGCAAAGCAACCATTGCGCGCCTTAACCATTGCGATGTCTACATTGATAAGGCCTTTGTTTCACGCTATCAGGCCGACAGCCTCATCGTCTCCACGCCCACCGGGTCGACGGCATACTCGCTAGCCGCCGGAGGTCCCATCCTCATGCCTGAAGTTCAAGGCTTCCTTGTAACTCCCGTCTCTGCGCACTCGCTCACCCACCGTCCGCTTGTGGTGCGCGACACCTCGCAGATCGAGATCGTGGTGATGACCGGACAGGAAGAAGCCTATCTGAGCATCGATGGGCAAGCGGGAATGCCTATCGAGGACGGCGACCGTCTGTACTGCCGAAAATCGGAGTATCAGGTGAAACTGCTGCATACCAAGGGCACATTTTTCGACGTGCTACACAGCAAGCTGAAATGGGGGCAGCGCTGAAGTCTGCCCTCTGTCATGGCCGGTGGTAAGCTGGCGAAGAATGCCGGTCGACGCCATTTTCTTCGCCGTGCTCGACTCCCGCGGGCTGTTAGATACACCGACGCCTATCAGAGGTGATTCAAACGGGATGTCTGATCAGGTGGTACACATCTTCCTGGTCCGCGCTCTCCGAGTATTCGGGAATGCTTACCTGGACTCCACCTCCGTCACACTAAAGGCGAGCGGCGCAGGTTAACGGGGAACAGAAGAGAAACATACAGGCTTCGCCCGCCGTCAGTGCCTGAAAAGACCGTTCAGCTGTTGCCACGGCAGACAGTTGAGAACCGAATCTCTGTCCAAACCGGCCCGCCGCGCTTGGTCTATGCCGTAGCGGACAAGATCGAATTCATAGGTGCTGTGCGCATCCGTCGAGACCGCGATCCTAATGCCCGCCGCAGCCGCCAGGCGCGCGTTGTCCGCCGAAAGATCGAGGCGGTCCGGGCTCGAATTGATTTCAAAGAAACAACCGGTCTCGCGCGCATGGCGGATGATGCGCTCAATATCGATCTCATAGCCGGAGCGTTTCAGGAGAAGACGCCCCGTCGGGTGCCCAAGAATATGGAAATAGCGATTGTCCATCGCGCGCAGGACGCGCTCTGTTTGCTGCTCTTTCGGCAGCCCAAAGCGCGAATGGATGGAACAGACCGTATAGTCGAGTTCGCGCAGAAGTTCGTCCGGATAGTCGAGGGCACCGTCCGCGAGAATGTCCACCTCTGCGGATTTCAGGATGTGAATACCGTTCCCGCGCTCGTTGAGCTTGTCGATGTAGCGGATCTGCTTCCACAGATCTTCGGCCGGCACGCCGCCCGCAATTTTCAAGCTCTGCGAGTGGTCGGTGATGCCGATGTATTCGTAACCTTTTTCCTTAGCGGCAGCGGCCATCTGCTCGATCGAGTGCACGCCATCGCTTGAAGTGGAATGTGCGTGAAGGTCCCCGCGGATGTCGTAAACCGTGACAAGGACCGGGAGGGTGCCCTGCAGCGCTCGCTCAACCTCGTAGTGGCCCTCGCGCAGTTCCGGCTCGATAAACGCGAGCCCGAATTTCCTGTACAGCGTAGCTTCTGTGGGGAACGGTGCTTGCGCCTTCAAGGTTTTCAGGCTCCCAGTAACGGCCGTGAGCTTCCGCAGATGCGCTTTCGAGCCGGTGCTCTCCGCCAGGCAGAGGCCCCAGTCCTTTTTGCCGGCAAGCATTATGCGCAGCAGAATTCCCGAGGAGAGGGCAAAGACAGCCGTATCATCTGACTTTGTCACGAGAGGCGTCCGGCCGCCGTAGTGCTCCAGCTTCGCCATCAGCGCAGCGAAGTCGTCGGTCTCGACAACAAAGCTCAACTCCTCGATCACTTCCACGCGGCGCCTGTAATCCCCAGCGACTTGGGCCTTCTTGACCCCGCATCTGCGAATCAAGAATTCCTCGACCGCTTCGCGCAGATCGTCGGCGCGGTACAGCAGCATCGCGTGGGTTTCGGTCAGGGCTTGGCGGACGTGCTGGGCCATGCGCGCGCCAAGCTGCTTTTCGATTTCTTTGTTTTCCAGCTTTTCGCGAAGAGCCTCGATCGAAGAAATGTTGAGCTTCTTGTAAATGCGCAGGACTCGCTTCGGGTCAAGCCGCGGATAGGCGGTGATGGCGGCGATTTCAGGACTGACATTGGAGCGGAGCTTTTCCAGCTTTCCCAAGGTCCCGGTCAGCACGATCTCGCGGATCGCGCTGCTGATGGCGGCGCCGATGCCGGCATACTCGGTAAGATCGGCCTCACTGTGGACGAGTTCGTCAATGCTCTCGGAGAGCGTGCGGACCTTGGCCGCGGCCCGCTGATACGCCTTGACCTTGTAAGGATTTTCTTTCTGGGCGGAGAGTAGCTGGGCGAGGCTCGCGAGCCTGTCGGCAATGTCCGCGTTGCTCATAACCGCTGGCGGTGGCGCTGATGATTTCGGTTCCCTTGTTTCCTTTGTTTTTGCCATTGTCTCGAGCCTTGGCAGAGCGGTCGTCATCTCGCTTCGGACGCTGCTCCATGCAAAATTCGTTGTCGGCGGCGGACCGCCCCCTCGAACTTCAGGGCTCGGTACATTACGTGTCATCGGCGCCGCAGCGTGAGGTGCACCTGTACAGAACCGACAAACGTCCGCGTTGAGGCCTGAAACTCAACCTCGAAAGCTGGTTCGTGTTCCATAACGCTAAGAGACTGCTCCCGAATGAAGTCGTCCTGGATGTCGGCAAGCAAAGGATCCGCTCGTGCGCTGTAGCTATGTACAGCAACCATGGGCAAGTGGGACTTGCCGCTCGTAACGTCGTCGTCGTGCGCGCGACGACTCTGGAACTACTCGACGAGGTGCCAGATCGCGAGACCTTCCATCAGGCCGACATGCTCTTCGAAGGCTACGCAATTTAAGCCCCCACAAGCTGCAGCCGCTTTTGCAAACTTGCCAGCGCGTGAAGGTAAAGCGGCTGTTCTTGTGCTTCGCGGAACGGCATAAGCGGCATGGCTCAATGCCTTCGACCGCGGCGGCATAAACCTGGGGAAAGGCAAGCGCATGCTCGTCAAAAGGGGGCAAGCTCATTGCAAAATTCGATCACGGTTCCGGAGTCGCTCAATGTCGATCGCTGAGAGTTATCGCAAACAGGTCGCGCTGCTGATCCGGAGAGTCACGATCACAGGCTTTCTGTGCGATGTTGTCCATGATCACACGGCAAAAATAATCGGCAGATGTGGCCTGAAATCGGTGCGCTCTTTCCGGCATCCGCCATCAAATTCTAATTCGAGCACAGACGCCGTTCCCAGTTGCGGTCGCAGAATTCCACTGCTAATTGCTTTCTGTGCGGCATCAGACTCGAGAGGCACGGGAGCGGTCAGAGTCAGTGCCGTGATTTCGCGAATGCCAACGGGATGTTCAATGAAGTGCTGTTCGCGATGAATTCGGCGCATGAAGCTCATATAAACCCACATCGGTTCTTCCAGCCCCGCTTCGCCGATCGACATCGAAAGCGGATGCGGCAGGTAGATCGGCCGATACTCCCAGGAGCAGAAGGGGGCGGCGGAAGCTTGAGCATCAACCGGGCGCAGGCAGATACCGAAAGGAGAGGCTTTCTCATTCCGGCCGAACCATCTCTCCCAAAGCAGGGTACGGCTGGTCGCTGGGCTCTTCGCCTCTGTTTGATCGCTTACCCAAAGCAACTCGATCATGGCACCGGCAAAGGCAAAACGGCGACAAGCTGTTCCTTGACCGGGATGTCGATTCGGCGAACCTTCATGCAAGCCGAACTGAACAAGCTTTTCCGCCTCGGGCGCGCCCGCGGCGGTACATACGAAGACATGGTCTAACTCCAGTTGCACGCGAGCGATTGTATCGAATCTAGCCGCCGGTCTGCCCAGTCCGAATGGGCATCTCGCAGATTCATTTGTGACATTTCGTTCATGTTAGACTCAGATCGGCAGCTTCTTTCCGGCAGAAAGAGTTCATGAAATTTGGCGTCATCATTTTTCCCGGCTCAAATTGTGATCATGATGCCTACTGGACGATCGAGCAGGTTCTCAGGCAGCCAGTCAAGTTTCTCTGGCATGAATCGCATGACCTTGAGAATTCAGACGTCATCATCGTGCCTGGCGGCTTCGCTTACGGCGACTACCTGCGCACTGGGGCGATTGCCCGATTTTCTCCGGTCATGGAAGCGGTCGGCAAATTTGCCAAAGGCGGCGGCCTGGTGATGGGGATTTGCAACGGATTCCAAATCCTTTGTGAATCGGGCTTGCTTCCCGGCGCTCTCATGCGCAATGCCGGGCTCAAGTATGTCTGTAAGCCGGTGCACGTTCGAGTCGAGAACACGGAGACGCCGTTCACCGGCAACTGCCGTCCGGACCAGGTCCTGTCGATTCCCGTCGGGCACATGGATGGAAATTACTTCTGCGACGAGCCCACGCTTGGCGAACTTCGCCGCGACCGCCGCATCGTCTTCCGCTATTCGAATTCATCCGGCGAGATCACGGCGGAATCAAATCCCAATGGCTCCATGGACAATATTGCCGGTATCTTAAACGCCGGTGGAAACGTGCTCGGCATGATGCCGCATCCCGAGCGCGCCAGCGAACCCGCCCTGGGTTCAACCGACGGCTTCATTCTTTTCGAGTCCCTGGTCAAAGCCGGGATGGCGGCAGTGAAGTAACCTGCGGGGTCGCCGGAATTCGTCTCCGCTGACATTTATCGCTCGGACGAAGATAGGAAGACAAGGTGAAAGGAAACTCCAAGGTCATTGCCGCTCTCCAGGAGGCGCTCACCGAGGAACTGACCGCCATCAATCAATATTTTCTGCATGCGGAAATGTGTGAGAACTGGCATTACGGAAAACTCGGCGAGTTCATCAAGAAGCAATCGATTGACGAGATGAAGCACGCCGAGCAACTAATCGAACGCATTCTGTTCCTCGACGCGACTCCCAGCCTGACCGAGCCCATGCACCTCAGCATCGGAAAAAATGTCAAGACGCAGATGGAAAGTGACCTGCACCTTGAAACCAGCGCCGTCGCTATGTACAACCGCGCCATTGAAACTGCACAGCGGCATGCTGACAATGCCTCAAGAGAGCTGTTCGAACGCCTGCTGCGGGATGAGGAAAAGCATGTGGACTGGCTCGAGGCGCAACTCCATCAGATCGATGAGATGGGTTACGAACGGTATTTGAGCCAGCAAATCAGCGAGGAATAAACCGCGCGAGCAACTAAGGCAGTGCTTCCTAGCGGGCCGGCATCTCTCGACTGCCAGCCTGCATCTATCCGCCTGAGGCTTACCTTGTTCGCCGGTCGTTGATCGTCGCCAAGCTGCTATAGTACTTGCTTCATTCAACAAAGCCTTCAGGAGAGTCAGACCGAAGCTGATGACCAACGGGCGCGTGTTCCCCATTGACAGAAAGATTACGGTCCTGACACTCATACTGGCCGCATTTTCCCCAGCCGCCGCAGCCCAGAAATTCCTGAAGTTGCCGTCCGTAGAGATCTTCGGCGGATATTCTTATCTGCACTTCCAGAGTACGACGCTGGGTTTTTCGAAGCAATTGAATATGAGTGGCGCCATAGCGGGTATCTCGATTCCGATTTATGCCGGACTGGGAATCAGTGGCGACGCGAGCGCCCATTACAGCGGAGATCTCGAAGCCTACTACTTCATGGCCGGGCCGCAATACCGGTTGCAATGGAGAGCACTGCGGCTTACCGGGCACGGACTATTTGGGAAAGGGCGAAGCCGGCTGCGCAATCCTGGCACCACGTTCAACGAACCCTCAACGCTCGCCCGTGCCTGGGCAGTGGGCGGAGAACTGGACGTACCTCTTCGGGAAAGAATGTGGCTCCGCCCCCTGGAGGCGGATTACGTGACCACATCGGCCTTCGGCAGCACGCTTCACAACCTGCGAATTTCGAGTGGTTTGATTTTCATATTCGGCAAACATTGATGATGTCGCAATCGGTGGCAGAGGCGAAAATATACGGGCGACGTCGAGCTCGGGTACTCAGGGCTGCGCTTTTGACCACGGCCGGGGTGGGGCTGCTTCACGTCCTGACCGCCTGCTCATCCAATCAGGGTCGCCTGGCCTACGTTGCCACCGGCGAGGGGGTCTTCGCCTTCCGCATCAACAGTCATTCGGGTGCCCCCACGGAGGTTCTCGGCTCGCCCTTCGTCGCCAAGACTTCCGCAACCACGGCAACATCCCCAGCAGGCATCGCCGTGCATACCTCCGACCGTTTCCTGTACGTCACCAATCAGAGTGACAACACCATTTCTAAATTCACTATAAATTCCCTCTCCGGTGCGTTGACCGAAGTTCTGCCGCGAACGGCGGCCGGACTGGGGCCGGGTCCGATGGTGCTCGATGCGAGCGGGAGTTTCCTATTTGTGGGCAACCAGGTTTCAAACGATGTTTCCGTCTTTTCCGTGGGAACAAATGGCGCGTTGTCGGCGGCTTCGACCGTGAGCGTGGGATCGGCTCCCTCCAGCCTGGCCTTGCCTTCTTCCGGCAATTTTCTTTTTGTGGCGGTGCCGAATTTTTCTGCCATCTATGTTTTCAGCGTGAGTTCAGGCTCTCTCAACCCGGTGAACGGATCCCCGTTCCTCCTAAGCAGTGGAGTCGCGTCCGTAGGAGTCGACCCGCAGGGCAGATTCCTCTACGTTCCGAATCCGTCCCAAAACACGGTGTCCGGATTCGCCATCCAGTCCGCAGGAGGCCTTAGCCCGATCCCCGGTTCCCCATTTTCCGCCGGAACCGCGCCCGTGGCTGCCGGCGTCGACCCGAGCGGGAGTTTTCTTTATGTCGCAAACTTCGGCAGCACGAATCTTTCCCAGTACACAATCAACTCCTCAAACGGCGCTGTGACGCCCATTACCAGCAGCACAACCGGGACGGCGGGCACCAACCCGCAATTTCTGGTATTTGACCCTGGAGGGAAAACGCTCTTCGTGGGTAGTGTCGGCGCCCCGTCTATCAGTCAGCTGACCATCAAGAACGATGGATCGCTTTCGGTAACCAGCAACACCATTCCACTAAGCTCCGTGCCCCGAGCGCTGGCGCTTACCCGGTAAAACATGGTCCGGTTCGGCATCGTGGGTTTCGGATTGCACGCAGTGAAGCGCCTGATGCCCGGTTTTGCGGCTTCAAAGCGCTGCGTGGTCACGGCGCTCTCCCGGAGAGATCTTGCCTGCGCGCAGCAATCGGCCAAGGAGTACAACATCCCTTTGGCCTTTGCTTCGACGGCCGACCTCTGCGCCTCCCCTGAAGTTGACGCCGTTCTGGTGACCACGCCCAATGCCTATCACTTGGCGGACGTTCTCACAGCGTTGAAAGCCGGCAAGCCAGTCCTGTGCGAGAAGCCGATGGCCATGAATGCTGACGAGTGCCGGACCATGGTGGAGACGGCACGCAGCCGCGGAGTGCTGCTGGGTGTGGCGCAGGTGTTCCGCTTCTGCCAGAGTCTGCACGAGGTGCGGGCCTGGATCAACGCTGGACGCATCGGACGTCCGGTTTTTGCACGTTCCGAGTTCTCATTCTTCGCCGATTCGACCCACCCCCGACGCTGGCTCTACGATCGTGCCGTAGCCGGTGGCGGCCCGATCTTCGATGTCGGAGTGCACTGCATCGACGCTTTGCGCTTTGTCCTCGGGGACGAGGTGGTCCGTGTCTCCGCCAGCGCGACTACGGACGATCGCTCGGGGACAGTCGAAGCGGCAGCTTTGCTGATGCTTGAATTCGCGCGCGGCACTCTCGGAGCTATCCAGGTGTCTTTCCGGGCTCCTTATCGCACGCCGATGGAAATTGTCGGCGAGTATGCCTCGATACGCGCCGACGATGCGCTAAATGTAGCCTATCCGGTTGAGATCCAACTTGTGCGTGAGAGGGCTGTCCTTGAAACGAAGACCACTTCCAATCACCTGGCGTACGGGCTGCAGGTAGATGGATTTGCCGACGCGCTCGCGGGCCGGTCGCAATTCCCGGTTCTGGGCGAGGAGGGCTGGCAGAATCAGCGAATCCTCGATGCCGCCATGCGAAGCGTAAAGAGCGGCCACAGGGAAGCCGTTCCCGGGCCCGCCCGCTGAGTTTTCTACCCATTTCTGCGGGAGAGAAGCTATCTTTCCCCAGCCTCGGCCGCGATCCTGATCTGTCCCGTCAACTCAATCTGTTGCGATGAGCTGCCGACCAGCACTTTGTAGACGCCTTCATCGACTCGCCATTGTTTCGTGTTTACATCGTAGTAGGCGAATGAGCGGGTATTGAGAGGGATGGTGACGGTTTTCGTCTGCCCCGGAGACAAGGCAGTGCGTGAAAACCCCTTCAGTTCCTTTGCCGGACGTGGGGGAGCAGAGCTTCCGGTACTGTTCGGCGGCGCGATGTAAACCTGAGCCACGGCATCTCCGGCTCGCGTGCCCGTGTTCGTGACCTGGAATGAAACCTCTGTGGGGCCGGAGGTCAGGTTCGAGTATTTAAATGTTGTGTACGACAATCCGTAGCCGAAGGGAAACAAGGGTTTTGATCCATTGTGCTCGTAGCCGCGGTATCCAAGAAAGACCCCTTCTTTGTAAATGACCTTGTTCGTCCCCGCAGCCGGATAGTAGCTCCCGTGGGTGGGATTGTCTTCCCAGCGCCGCTCGAAGGTGGCCGGCAGGTGACCGGACGGATTAACATCTCCAAAAAGGATTTCCTGGAGGGCCCGACCGCCTTCCTGCCCCGGGTACCACGCCTCGATCACGGCATCGACCTGATCGATCCAGGGAGTCATGTCGATACCGCCGCCCGAGTTGACAATGACGATGGTGTGTCTGTTCTTGGCGGCTATCCTCCGGATGAGTTCGTTCTGCCCGGGAGGAAGCTCGAAGGTGCGATCCCATCCTTCGGTTTCGCTCTGGGGATCGAAACCGACGCAGACGACGACCGTATCCGCTTTCTCCGCCAGCGCTTCGGCGGTCGAATCCAGCCATTCGCCCTGTCGCACGATGCCCATCCTCACGAAAGGCTCTCCGAATCCCGCTCCGCTGTGGTACTCGAAAACCACTTTGTGGGGTTTTGCATCCAGATCCACCCTGGTTTGAGCCACCACGAACTTCTGGTTTTCCCAGTTATCAAAGATCCGCTGGTTGTCGAGGTACATGCGGAAACCGCTGGGGGAAAAGCCACCCTGCTGGACAAAGATGTCGAAACTGCCCGAGGACTTGGGAACGTAATAGCCCGTCCAGCGATCCGAGGAGGGGCTGCCGCTCCTCAGATCAATTTCTTCAAAATTGACGGTTGAAAGGTCAAAAGGCGTGCCCAGTATGACATGCGGGCGCGTACCGGCGCTCGAAGGCCTCCCCGAAAGGTCTCCATTCGAAAAGGTTTCGAACTTAAGGCCGGAAGCCGATCCGGATTCCTCTTGCTGGAAATTCGTCGCCATGGCGGCCTTGCCGAGGGTCATCGGTCCGCGGGCGGAGGTTACCGAAGTACGGGAGCGCAGATATTCGCCCAAGGCCTCAAGCAGGCTGACGGCGTGAAAAGGCACAACCTGGGCGCTACCTCCGCCTACAGGTACTGGGGGATAAACATTTGGACCGATCAGTGCCAGCCTCGTGATCCTGGAGTTTCCGAGCGGCAAGAGATTGCGGTCATTTTTCAGCAAGACAATCCCTTCGCGCGCGGCTTGAAGTGCGACCTCGCGCGCGGGTTGGTTATAGCGAGGGACCGAGAGGTCCTGTTGCGACCGGTCCGGCCAGCCAAATTCGAGCTCGGTGCGAACAATGCGGCGAACTTTGTCATTAATTGTCTCTTCAGAAACCGCGCCGGCCTTAATGGCAGGAAGCAGCTTCTCGCGATTCAGGAACTTGCCTGAGGGCATCTCAAGATCAAGGCCGCCGTTGGCCGCTGCCGCGGTGTCATAAGTAGAATCCCAATCCGACATCAGTATTCCCGCAAATCCCCACTCTTTTTTCAGAATGTCGTTGTTTATGCGGCTGTTCTCGGTCATGTGTTCGCCGTTTGTGAGGTTATAGGCATCCATGACCGCGGCGACGTGAGCCTCCTTAACCGCCGCTTCGAAGATAGGCAGATAGATCTCGCGCAAGCTGCGCTCATCGATCACCGAATCGGCATTGTGGCGGTCAAACTCCGAATTATTGCCCACGAAGTGCTTGATGGTTGCAGCTACGCCCTGACTCTGCACACCTCTGATATAGGCAACTGCGATTTGTGATCCGAGGAACGGATCTTCTCCAAAATATTCGAAATTGCGTCCATTGAGCGGTGCGCGGTAGATGTTGACGCCAGGCCCAAGCAGAAAGTGTTTGCCCTTGGCCCGCGCGTCCCGTCCGAGCTCGGAACCGACGCGTTCGGCGACCTCCGGATCCCAGGTTGAAGCGAGCGAAATTCCTCCCGCCATGGCCGTGGCCGGGCCATCATTGCGCACGCCGAGAGGCCCGTCGGCAGTGTACAAGGGAGGTAATCCGAGTTCGGGATAGCCGCGGACATCAAAGTTGTGAACACCGCCAAGCAGGTCGATTTTTTGCTCAAGCGTCATCTTGGCCACTATGGCGTTCACCTTCTGCTCGATTGAAGGCGAATCGGGCGAAGGTGCCTGCGCAAGCGAAAGCGACGCCAGTAAAATCAGAACTGCGCCAGAGCACGTAAGTCTGCGCATCGAGATTCTCCCAGGACTCGGAATGGTTAAAAAGAGCTACATTCTAGTCCAGGGTGGACAGTCGGACTAGAGGAAGATACGAACGCAAACTTCGCCGACGAGTAGGATGCGGCCGGCCCCGGGGCCACGCGGGCTATTTGCTCGCGGTGGCAGAGCTAGAACCAACAGTCGGCTGCTCATGGCGAGTGACGGAGCCGGGCGCCGCCGGTGGAAGGCCCCGTGCCGCGATCAGTGCCCAGTGCCAATCTTTTGCTGCCTCCAGGTCGGCGGGCAGCTTTGCCCGGAATATGGTGGTCGAATCCGGTGGCGCGCTGGCCTTTAGATGATAAAGCGTCGTCAGATCAGGAAGCTTCGCCATCGGGGCCGTATCGCTTGCGATCAGTTTCGCGGGCTCTATCTGAACCTGACCCTCGGACTGGCTCTGCAGGGTGGTGATGCCGACTACGATTTCCTTCAACTCCCACCCGGTGCCGTTGTGGAGAGCAACCTCGAGCACGCCTCCGTGGATCGCAGCCGGACCTTCGAGTTTCGATAATTCGTCCTGAGGCAGATCGCTCGCGATGAACGGTACCGAGATGAGAGCCGTGGCCCGGGCGTCGAACGAGATGCTGCAACTCCCGTCGGGCGAGGTCATGCGAAAGGTCTTGCCCGAGCGATCAATCGAAAACACGGGTTTGTGGTTGAGCCGCTCGCTTTCCGCCTTGTCCATCATTACCTTAAAGTTGTCATTGTCAATGACCGTCTTGGTTTCAGCCGGCTTCGTGTTGCGCACGGAACGGGCTATATCGCCCAGCGGAACGTCGGTCTGCTGGGCTACGAGGGGCGCCGACAGACAAAAAAGCAGGAATAAAACCCGATGGGAGAGATGCGGCATGAGCGATCAGCCCTCCCGCCTCGCACACACACACGCTGTCCGAAGCGCGAGAATCGACTGCTCCCAATTTTAGGGTTCCCCCGAGGGTAGGTAATGGTTACGAAAGGACGAGGGTGGAGTGAGACCGTTGGTCGGAAACAGCTAGGCGGCTCAGAGGGCCGGCGCAGGAACCCGTTAAAGCAGACCGGAAGTGCGAAAGCGCGACACCGGATCGACCGCAACCGCCTCGCGGCGGAATAGCCAGCGGGCCACGGCAAAGCCTAACGCGGCGTACCAAAGGTGAACAAGCTTCATTGAGCCACCCCTAATTGAAAATCGCAAATTTCCTACCAGAGGGAGCCGTGCTGGTTTCAACCTACCCTCCACCAACCAGAAGGTCAATGAACCAAAGGTGCCATGCCGTAGCACGACAGTAATGCCGCTGCGGTGCGCGCCCCTGCCGCTTCCCCCGTCTTGAGGGTCCCTTGACTTGCTCTTAACCGTCGAACAGAATTCGGGTTGGCGCCTGCCCGGTACAGACAGGCACAACCGGTCGCCCTGGGACCGGCCTGCCGGCCTGAACTGGGGGTTTGTGCCCGAGAGAGGCGCCCCGCGCCAATTGTCGTGTCAACGGCTCCCGTTTCACTCCCGCGCCTCGCCGAGCGTAACCCGCTGGCAGCCATGGGAGCCGTGTTTGTAGTCTTTTTCGTAGTTTGCGCCATTTTTGCCCCGTGGATTGCCCCTCAGGATCCGGCCCACATCCAACTGGCGACCCGGCTGGCCGGGCCGTCCTGGGTCGAAATCTGCGGCTCGGACGAACTGGGGCGCGACATCCTGTCCCGCCTGATTTACGGGTCCCGTATCTCGATGCTGGTAGGCAGCTCGGTCGTCGCCGCCTCGCTCGCCCTCGGCCTGCTCGTCGGTTCCATTGCCGGCTTCTACGGAGGCCGAATCGATCGCTTCATCAACGTCGTGCTGATGAATGCATTTCTTTCCTTCCCCGGAATCTTGATTGCCATTGCCTTCGTGGCATTTCGCGGCCCGGGGATTTTCAACCTGATTCTGGCACTCTCCCTGGGAGGGTGGGTTGGCTATGCGCGACTGGTGCGCGCGCAGGTGCTGGCCGCCCGGGAGAAGGAGTACGTCGAAGCGGCGCGTGCGCTGGGAGCGAGCGATCTGCGCATATTGGCCCGTCACATACTACCCAACATTATTCAGCCGGTCATTGTTCAGGCGGCAATCGGCATGGCGGGAGCCATCCTGGCAGAAGCCACTATGAGCTTTCTCGGCCTCGGTGTACCGCCCCCGACCGCCTCCTGGGGCGCCATGCTTAACGACGGCCGTGGGCATTTATTCGACGCGCCCCATGTCGTCGTCTTCCCGGCCATTGCCGTCATGCTGGCGGTGCTTTCCTTCAACTTCATCGGCGATGCATTGCGCGATCTGCTCGATCCATGCTCAAGAATCGAAGCCGGACTATAACCCTTCGCCTCAATCTGCCGGCAGGTCATCGAATTCCAGTTCCGGCTCTTCCCTCGCCTCTGGGGCGAGAGATTCGCAGTTCAAAACGGGAAATTGTCTGACTTGAACTCCCCGAGAGTCGATGGCTATATAGGTGGCGCGGTCCTGGGTCCAGCTCCCAGCGTTGTAATACTCTATTCCGTCACGTTCGCCGCTGGTCGCTTCATGAGTGTGGCCGCAAAAAATGCGCTGCACATTTCTTGAACGGGCGTGCGTTAAGGCTCCTTCGGCCACCTTGGCCGAGAGGCGAAGCCAGGAGGAGTCGAAACGTTCCATGAAGCCGATCATCCGCTGCCTGCCAAATGAGATCCTTTGCACCCCTAGATGCAGGCTGGCGAGAAAGGCGCTGAGCAGGAGATTGCGCGAGACAAAGCGGTCAAACTGGTGGCCGTGAATGGCCAGGTGATCAATCCCCAAATAGTTCCACGCGTACTCCTGATAAACCCGCACTCCTACCAAGTGCGACATCAGCTCAGACAGACCGCGATCGTGGTTGCCCTCCACCCAAACCACTTCGATCTCGCGCTTTGGATTAGAAAGCTTGCGGATATAGCCCAAAAATCGCCAATGCTCCTTCTTCAGACGGCGGAAGTTGAGATCGGAGAAGATATCGCCCAAAAGGATCAGGCGGTTAAAAGAAAGTGCCTTCAGCATGCGCAATGCGCCCGAGGCGCGGCTCACTTCCGAACCCAGGTGCAGATCGGAGACGATGATGGTATCGGCAATGATCATCCCGGAAGACTCCCTCCTGCTTGTCTCACCACAACTTGGCCTGCCATCGCCTGGTCCGCGGTATGGTTCGCGCCGGGAATCGAAGATTGATGGCGCGCGCAAATTTCATCCAAAAACCGGGGTATTTCAAACAGCGCGCGGTTGTGGTAACTGGCGGCGTTTGCCCGCAGGCGAGCAAACGTGGACGGTTCGAGCATCTTCTCCACTGCCTGGCTTATACGGCGGAAGCTCGTCAGGACAATGCCCGTGGCGGTTTCGCTCACCCACTGCGCGTTGTAGCGTTCCTGGGGCAGCGTGCCGCGGTTCGATTCGATGATGACGGGTAGGTGGAATTTGAGCGCCTCGCTGATGCTTCCTGGCCCGGGTTTTCCGATGAAGAAATCGGCGAGTGCCATGTAGTAATGAATTTCCGAGGAAAACCCCTCTACAAACTTGGGGAATCGTGTCCGCAACCGCTCGAGAGCGTGACGCAGCTTCTGGTTTCTGCCGCAGATCAGAATCAGCTGCAGATCGGCTTTCGTGTCGTCCAGGCGTCGGGTGATGTCGAGCATGGTGCGCGAGCCGTGTCCTCCAAAGAGGACCAGCCCGGTAGACCGGTTGCGCTCTAGCCCGAGCCGTTCGCGCTCGCGGCTGCGGTCGAGTTCCAGGGGCTGATAAAACACCGGGTTCATGACCATGCCGGAGGCAAGAAACACATGCTGCCGATCGTGGCCGAGCCCGAACGCTTGCTGCGCGGCGCGCTCCGTGCCACAAATCAGATATTCGGATTCCCGCTCCATCCAGAAGTGGGGCGGATAATCGGCGAAGTCAGTCAGCACGGTGACAAAGGCCGTGCCTGGCGAGGTCAGGCGCAGACTCTCCCGCAGAGCTCGGTTGAAATGGGGAATGACTGAAAGCACCAGGTCACGCGGATGGTCTTTCCAGTAGCACCCCAGCAGGTCGACTGTTGGCCGATGCTGCCAGCGGACCGCAGTTTGCAAAACCGGCAAGAGGTAAGGAGTAAGCTGCGTCCAGCCATTGCGAAGCAGCAGATTGTAGCCATCCTGAATGCGAATTCCGGTCGCCTTCTTCAGCAGATCCAGCCGCTCGAGCAACTCCTGGAGATTCAGTAGTGCGACGTCCCAGGTCGGCTTTCGACTTTCAAGTACGCTCTTCAAGGCCTCGGCGGCGCTGCGGTGACCGCCACCGGCGTCGAAAAAGACGATCGTGAGCCTGCGGTCCATGCTCATCCTTACTGGTTTTACGAACAGCCTGTGCGCTCTTCTCAATCGTGACCGCGGGACGCTTACAAGAGGATGAATGCCTTATGAATTCTCGATAAATCAGCTGTTGGCTTTCCGGGATCGCTCATTCATTCCGACAGCCGCGTCGGCAACATTCGCCCCATCGAGCCGCTGACGAACCGTAAGACAAGCAAGGAAGAACACAAAACAATTCTTCGGCAACCAGCCGACCGGTTGACTCCGCCCCCAAACGGCGAAGGAAAGGCTGTGAACGAATTTGCTGATCAGCCTTGAAAGACAAATAACGTAACCTCTCGTCTTTCCGACTTGAACCTGGCACTCCCAGCCGAAGTCCTCGAAAGGTTCGGCAAGAGCGCCCCAATGTCAAGAAAAGATCCGCGAGCTCAAGCCGCGAAAAATCGAGACCTTCAACTGATCCGAAAACTAGGCCTCAGTTATGGTCGGATAAAGTCGTTGTGACCAATCCATTGAACAAGTTCGTGACCACTCAGCAGGTGCTCGAAATGGTCAAGTCCGGGTTTCTGCGATTCCATCCTACGAACGGCAAATCGAATACCTTCGCGTCTACGGCAGCGTAGCAATCGTTGCCGAATGGGAAAAATTTGGTTTGGGGGGACGGATGCCGAACGCGGGGAAAACCGAGCATCTCCGTTTCCCTGCCGTTTGGATGAGGCGAGCCGGGAAAATGGCAGGAAGACGCGCGTCATGCCAACATCGTGCCGCAGCAGTAACGATGCAGCTCGTTCGCCCGCTTTGAATCAACCAGGCGTTTTGCACCTGGTAACCGGCTTTTACCTATCTGGCCATGAAGGCATGAAAGCCGCGTCCCTTTTCGATTCAGTTTGAGGATAAAGTACAGCCTCCTGTCTATGTCCTTGGTAACAGGATGCCATG
>JAFAWX010000158.1 GCA_019241535.1 Acidobacteriota bacterium
TCCAAAAATTGCATAAATAGCCACGGCCAGAGGCTACCTCAACTGATTAGATGCACGTTCCTTGCCGAAGGCTCGGCCGCTAAAAGCAGCTTCCGCCTGACTTTAGGCGAGTACGAACGGTTCGCCAAGTTACAAAAGGAGCGGGCAAACGGTCATTCCGCACGGGCTCGCGGAAACCCCGGCTGGCGCCACGAAAATGCTGCTGGCTGAGTTCGGCTTGCCAATCTGTCGCGCACCCGGCGAAAATCTTTTCGTGCACTCCGCCCTTCCGCCGGCTGCAACCAGATCCAGGCATGCCGCTATAAGAGTTTCGCAGATTCTAAGCGCGCCCAATCAGCTTACGTTGGCGCGCATGGCTTTTCTGCCCTTCATCCTTATTAAGCTGCTCGACGGCCACTATCGCGGGGCGCTTCTTTTGTTTGTGCTGGCCGGAGTAAGCGACGGTCTTGACGGGTTGCTCGCCCGCCGTCTCCGACAGCAGACGCTGCTCGGACAGTATCTCGATCCCATCGCGGACAAGATGCTGCTGAGCACCGTCTTTCTGATCCTTTCGATCGTAAGAAAGATTCCATGGAAATTTACCGTGCTGGTCTTCAGCCGTGATATCTGCATTCTGCTGGTCAGCGCCGTACTGTATACAATTGCCGGGCTGCGCGATTTTCGCCCCAGCATTTTTGGCAAAGCAAACACTCTGGCGCAGCTGGCAGCGGTCGTCTCTGTGATGTTGTTCGAGGTGAGTCATGCCCGATGGGTGTGGGTGGCGCGCAGTGGATTTCTGCGCATGACCTTCGCCCTGACGATTATCTCGGGCCTGCATTATGTCTACCTTGTGGGGCAAAGACTGCGTGTCTCGGCCCACCCCATGTCTCGAGTGGAGCGAAATTACTGATCTCCCGCATTGCTCGTGCTGCACTTCGCGAACCGTACATGAAACAATGAATCTATGGCGGAGCAGCGGATTGAGTCTCCATTTGATTCATCTCCTTAACCGTCGATTTCGACACTGCTGGCGCGAGAGGAGAACTTCGATGCCCATCCATGTGCGTAGTGCGGGGGTCGAGTAGCTTGATTGGGCTTCGGGATAGCGCTTTTCAACTGAAACACGCAAGAAACCTGGCTCGAGACTCGGCACTTGCTGCTCACACCACAGGCGCGAAGGTAATAGGACGCACGCGGGAAAGGCTGGCCAGACTTCTGCCGGTTCTTTCCGAAATTTAATCTCTCCCGCCGTGGATTTCGCGAGAAGGATTGCGGAATCGCGCTTATGGCTGGAACCCCGGCACGAGAACGAGATCGCTCCGCATCTCACGATTTATCCCTGAACCGCTGGACAGATTTCATCCGTCGCCATGCTGGAGAACAGCTGGCCGCCATTTGACCCCGTTTCTTACGTCCTCCTAGAATTGAGGTTCTTTTCCTCATATGGCCTTGCGCCTGTTCAATACTCTTTCCGGCACAGTCGAGGAATTTCGGCCACGAGTGGACGGCGAGGTGCGCATGTATGCCTGCGGGCCTACGGTTTACGACTATGGCCACATAGGAAACTTTCGCACGTTCGTTGCCATCGACATTCTCCGCCGCTACCTTCGCCAGAGCGGATATAGAGTTCTTCATGTAATGAACATCACCGACGTCGATGACAAGATCATTCGCAACTCGGCCAAGGCTGGACTGTCCGTCGATCAGTACACGGCCAGGTACCAGAAGGCCTTCCTCGAAGACGCCGCTGCGCTTCACATTGAACAACCGCGGATTGTGCGTGCAACGGAAAACATTCCCAGCATGGCGGAGTTCATTCGCCGACTGGCCGAGAAGGAGTTTGCCTACAGGACCGAGGACGGCTCCTACTATTTCCGCATCGCCCGTTTCCCCTCCTACGGCAAGCTCTCGAAGAAAGACTTCGCCGGAATGGAGGACGGCGCCCGCGTCGATGTAGATGAGTACGAAAAGGACAATGCTCGCGATTTCGCGCTGTGGAAAGCACCCAAGCCGGGCGAGGCCTTTTGGGAGAGCAGCATTGGCCCTGGCCGGCCGGGATGGCATATCGAATGTTCGGTGATGTCGATGCAGGAACTCGGCGATTCCTTCGATCTGCACGCCGGAGGCGAAGACCTAATCTTTCCTCATCACGAGAATGAGATCGCGCAATCGGAAGCTCTCACCGAAAAACCTTTCGTACGTTTCTGGTTCCACGCGCGTTTCCTGCTCGTCGAAGGGGAGAAGATGGCGAAGAGCACGGGGAATTTCTTCACCCTGCGTGATCTGGTGCTCAAGGGTAACCGGCCTTCTTCGATCCGCTACCTGCTGGCATCGGTTCCCTATCGGCATCAGCTGAATTTCACCTTTGAAGGACTGCAACAGGCGACTGCTTCAGTCGAGCGGTTGCGCAATTTTCGCCTGCGCCTGAGCGGCCGGTTTCCCGCCGGATCGGCTCCCGCCATGCAGGACCTGGCCCGCGAGACTTCCGGGCGACTGCGCGATGCACTCGATGACGATCTCAATACGGCGCAGGCGCAAGCCGCCATGTTCGATATGGTCCGGGCGGCAAACGCGGCTATCGATTCGGGGAACCTCAATCAGGAGGACGTCCCGCCCCTGCTGGCTACGCTGACTCAGTTTGACGAAATCTTTTCCGTACTCGAGGATGACGACGGCGCCAGAATGCAGCAGGTGGTGGGATGGGCCAGGGAGGAAGGCAAAGAAAAGGACGTCAGCGCCGAGCTGCTTCGAATTGTCGGCTCTGCCGCATTATCCGACGGAGAGATCGAGCGCAAGGTCGCGGAAATGACGGCCGCCCGCAACGCCCGCAATTTCGCCGCGTCTGACGCTATCCGTGCAGAACTTAACGCCCAGGGCATTCTCATCGAACAGACGAAACAGGGCATTCGCTGGCGCCGCGGATGAATTTGCTCCGGTGCCGGCCACCCTAAAGCGCCAGTATCGGAATCTGAATAGAATGTAGTCCCCTGGTCGACAGCAATAACGGCCGTCGGAGCTGACGACCGAAAATGGAACTGCCGGGCAAGGGCCTGGAATATAACCGTGCCTTCATGAAGTCTCTTGAAGATTACCTTCGCGATGCGGAACAGGCGCATGGACATCTCTGCGCCGGGCAGGTACTCGGTGTACGTATGGCAATGCTGGGACTCGAGAAGCTCGGAATCGAAGATCACGCCGGGAAAAACCGCAAGCGTTTGGTCACCTTTGTTGAAATTGATCGTTGTGCTACCGATGCCATTGCGGTTGTGACTGGCTGCCGGCTGGGCAAGCGTGCCCTGAAGTTTCGTGATTGGGGGAAGGTAGCGGCTACTTTTGTCGATGTAAGCACGGGGCGGGCAGTTCGCGTCGTGGCCAAGGAATCGGCCAAGGCCGTGGCCGGCCAGGCCCATCCGGAATTGGTCGACAGAAACCGACAGCAGATGCTGGCTTATCGCGAGATGACGGAGGACGAGCTGTTCAGCGTGCAATGGGTAAAGGTGGCGTTACCGCCGGAGGAGTCTCCCGGTTACAAAGGCGAGCGCGTGCTGTGCGGAGCGTGCGGCGAGGGAATAAATTTTCGCCGCGAGATCTACCGCGAGGGGAAGCCGATCTGCCGTGGCTGTGCAGGAGAACGATATTACGAACCCACGTGAAGCAGTCAGCGGCGGATTCGCAATGCCCATCGAGTAGAGCTGCAGCTAGGCGGCCCTCTCATAGGCATGACCCAGGCGCAGAATCGTGCCCTCTTCGAAATGCTTGCCGAAAATCTGCATGCCAATGGGCAGAGCTTCTCTTGTTTTGCCAACCGGGATGGAAATTCCCGGAATGCCGGCCAGATTGGCGGTTACGGTGTAAATGTCGGCAAGATACATAGCCAGCGGATCATCAACTTTTTCCCCCAACTTGAAAGCGGGCGTGGGCGTGGTTGGCGCCACAATGGCATCCACTTTGGCGAAGGCCGCTTCGAAGTCACGGGTGAGCAGGGTGCGCACCCGCTGCGCTTTCAAGTAATAGGCGTCGTAGTATCCCGCACTCAACGCGTAGGTCCCCAGCATGATGCGGCGCTTCACTTCTCCCCCGAATCCCTGGTTGCGGGTGCGGCGATACATATCTGAAAGTGAACGGACATTCGGCGCACGATATCCGTAACGCACCCCGTCAAAACGCGCGAGGTTTGACGAAGCCTCGGCGGTCGCAACCAGGTAATAGGCGGGAATAGCGTACTTGGTATGCGGCAAGGAAACATCGATGACCTCGCATCCCAGGGAGGCGAACCGTTGAATGGCACTCTCGACCGCCCTACGGGTATCGGGTTCAAGCCCCTCGCCAAAATATTCCTTTGCCACTCCGATCCTGAGGCTTTTTACCGGCTTCTCGATCTCAGATAGGTAGTCGGGCACCGTCAAATCGGCGGAGGTCGAATCCATGGGATCGCGCCCAGCGATTGTGTGCAGTACCAGGGCGGCATCCTTTACCGTTTTGGTCAGCGGCCCAACGTGGTCGAGCGAGGAAGCGAAGGCGATCAGACCGTAGCGCGAGACCCGGCCGTAGGTCGGCTTCAGTCCGACCACTCCGCAAAACGACGCCGGCTGACGGATCGAGCCACCTGTATCGGAACCCAAAGCGGCCACGGCCAGGTCCGCGGCCACGGCAGCAGCCGAACCGCCGGATGAACCTCCGGGAACGCGACTCAGATCGCAAGGGTTGTGAACCGGCTTCCATGCCGAATTTTCATTTGAAGATCCCATGGCGAATTCGTCGCAATTCAGTTTGCCCAGAACCACGGCGCCTGCCTCCTCCAGGCGGCGGACGGCGGTACAGTCATACGGTGGGACATAGTTGCCGAGGATTTTTGATCCCGCTGTCGTGCGAACTCCCCGGGTGATCAGAACATCTTTAATCCCTACGGGTACACCGGCGAGAGGCGGGAGTTTCTCACCGCTCTCGGCAAGTTTGTCGATCTCCGCCGCCTTCGACGACGCGCGCTCCTTGGAAACTACTAGATAGGCACCGATTCGAGGATCATCTTTTTCAATTTTGGCAAAGAACGCTTCCGCTAAAGCCCCGGCAGTAATCTTTCGCTCGGCAATGGCAGTGCGAGCAGCGTCGATCGTGAGTGCGGTCAAGTCCATGGTGCGCAGCTTGAAATGAACCAATTACGGTCTGTCTATCACTTTCGGAACTCTGAAGAAAGGCCCATCGGGATCGGGTGCGTTGGCCATAGCCACATCCCGCGGGAAGGACTTGCGCAGACCCTCGTGGATGTCGCTGCGGGTGGCATAGGCAAACCGTTCGCTGCCCTGCTTGGAATTATCCACACCGTAGCGTTCCGATACCTGAGCCATGGGCGCCACGTCGCCGGTGTCGAGCTCGTTGAGGGTGTCGACGTATTCGAGAATAGAATTCAGATCCCGCAGCATGCGGCCGCGCTCCTCCTCGCTCAGTTCCAGATTGGCCAAATCGGACACATAAGTGACATCCTCTTCACCGACTCTCATCATCTACCACCTTGTCTTGAGTGGATATCAGGCCGCCGGGCGCATGACAAACTCAATTCTCGTGACCCCCGCGGCGTACTTCCGGATCACGGTCAAATAATGGGGGACCAGCCGCTCGAGTTCCCTCCGCCATCCCGCGTCCGGCACCTCAACCCGCAAGACTCCATTGGTAAATCCGAGGGCACGCGTGCGGTTAGCTACGGCCGAGCCGCAAACAAGTGGCCACGCAAGTAGGGGAACTTGAGAAGCTGGGGCGCGGCGCAGGCTGCTGCTCACAATCCTTTCGAGGGCGGGCGCGATGGGTTCCACGGGAAAATGAATTTTAGCATTCCCTGGACCAGCCGCTCATCGTCATCAGCCGTTTGAGACGCAACATCACGACGCCGAGCCATTCGGCAGCGGAAAATGTTCGCGGACGAAGCGCAGCGCCTCGCTTCTGGTGTGCAGCCGCCCTTCGAGCTGGCCATCTTCGACGGCACTAAGAATGTTTTTGAACATTGGACCGGGCACGTAACCCGCGGCGATCAGGTCGTTGCCGCGCACAAGGGGAGGCGGATGCAGGGCTTCAGGGGGAAGCTGCCCGATTTTTTGCTGCATTAAGTCATAGATTCGCAGGCTGCCATGGCTCGATTCGCAATCCAAGCGATGCAGCACGAGGTGTTCACCAAAATGCGGCAAGCGAACGAATTTCTTGAACGTGGACGGCTTCATGCGCTCTGCGTCGGCAAAGCGCATGTGATTGCCGACCAGGGAGAGGATCTGCTCGGTACCATGGTTAGAGAAGCGCAGCCGCCGACAAATGGCTTCTGCCATCTTCACTCCGACGTTCACATGATCGTCGAAGCGTATGCGATCGGGGGCCCGTCGGAAGGTTGGCGGCTTACCAACATCGTGCAGAAGGGCTCCCCAGGCGAGAGTTACCGAACAGGGCTGAGGCAGCTTCTCAAGCAAAAGTAGGGTGTGAAGGAAAACGTCCCCTTCGGGATGAAACTCTGGCGGTTGCTCGACCCCCTTCATGGCCGCGATCTCGGGCAGAACCTCTTGGAGCAGGCGGCTCTCGTCGAGCAACTCAAAAGCGCGGCGGGCATGGCCTTCGATGAGCATTCGCGTGAGTTCGTCGCGCACCCGCTCGCGAGAAACCTGATCGATCTGGGGCGCCAGCTCCCGAATAGCTGAAAACGTTCGCGGCTCGATCGTGTACTGAAATCGCGCGGCAAAACGGACCGCCCGCAGCATGCGCAGCTTGTCTTCGACGAAACGCACAGCCGGATTGCCGATGGCGCGAACAATCTTCGCCGCGAGATCCTGCTGGCCGCCGACGTAATCAAGCACTTGGTTATTCATCGGATCGAGCAGCAGACCGTTGATGGTAAAGTCACGCCGTTCGACGTCTTCTCTGGGATCGTGACTGAAGCGGACCTGATCGGGATGGCGCCCGTCAGAGTAGCCAACGTCAGAACGGAAAGTGGCTATCTCGATTGCGAATTTGTGCCGCTGGCCGGAGAACGCGAGTTCGCCTGTGCCGGTAGCACCGCCGCCCGCACTATCATGCGCAGTCTGGCTGCCGTCGAGAAATCGAGATTGTTGTACTTCCGGAATGGGCACCAGGACGACGCCGAACTGCACACCCACGGCGTAGGTTTCGGGGAAAATGCCCATGACCTCCTGTGGCGTCGCATCGGTGGCAACGTCGTAGTCTGCCGGTTCACGGCCGAGCAGCAGATCGCGCACACATCCGCCCACAAGATAGGCTCGGTGGCCGCGCTCACGCAGCCTTTCGACTATCCAGTTCGCATAGGGTCTTGACATAGAAAGGCATTTTCGACCGAGCGCGGGGCTGAACCCTGTGCTTTTCAATCCTACAGAGATCCCTAACCTCGTTTGCCCGGCAGGTTACTCGGCTAAAACGTGCAGTCCAGCCCGGTGTTCCGTCAAGCACCGAAGCGCTCCTGGTCTGGGCGACCGCCCGACTGCACACCATCGGTCGAGCAGCTCACTTTGACCCAATCTCGGAAGCGCGACGGGCGGAAATCGTATCAATATAGAGTAAGTGTTAGAGAGTATGTTTTGATCGGGGTGTGAGGCCATGCAAATATTAGCCCTCTTTTTTCCGATTGTCGGCTTCGGCTTTGTTCTCTATTTCTTGCCCAGCATCATTGCGTTTGGGCGGAGCAAACGTGACGCTCTCTCGATTCTGCTGCTGAATTTTTTCCTGGGGTGGACCGCAATCGGCTGGGTGATCGCTCTGGTCTGGGCACTCAGAACCGATATGCCAGCCGTGGTCCGCTGAGCTGGCAACAATTTTCTGCCTGAGCGCAGCGCCAACGATGGCTTTGCATTCACCCCAGCAATCTTGCTGCGTCCTTAGCGAAATAAGTGACGATCATGCCTGCGCCGGCGCGGCGAATCGAAATCAGAGACTCCACCATCACCCGGTCTCTCTCCAGCCATCGATTGCGCGCCGCCGCTTCAATCATGGCATACTCGCCTGAAACCTGGTAGGCGGCAATAGGAACATCGAACCGCTCACGGGCGGCCGCGATCACATCGAGGTACGGCATGGCCGGCTTCACCATGACCATGTCTGCGCCCTCTTCAACGTCGAGCGCGATTTCACGCAGAGCCTCGCGCCGGTTTGCCCCATCCATCTGATAAGAGCGGCGGTCGCCAAACTGGGGGGCGGAGTCTGCTGCCTCGCGGAACGGTCCGTAGAAGGCAGACGCAAACTTGGCGGCATAAGAAAGTATGGGAGTGTTTTCAAAACCCGCGTGGTCGAGCGCCTTGCGGATGGCTCCCACGCGGCCATCCATCATGTCGGAAGGAGCGATGATGTCGACGCCGGCACGCGCCAGAGAAACTGCTGTCCGGGCAAGCAGCTCCAGCGTGGCGTCATTTTCGATTTCATAGTCCGCTCGCGCAGTGGGAGGACTGGCGACTGCAGCCCCCAGAGGGTGCTGCGGCGATAGCTTGAACACGCCGCAATGTCCATGAGACGTGTATTCACAGAGACAGACGTCGCCAACCAGCAGGATCTCTCGGACTTCGCTCTTAATGGCGTGAGCCGCGCGCTGCACGATTCCGTTTTCGTCCCAGGCTCCGGTCGCGACTTCGTCCTTCTTCTCCGGCAAGCCGAACAGGATCAGGGCAGGCACTCCCAAAGCGTGCGTTTCGCGCGCCTCGCGGACGGCCTCATCAATCGACAAATTAAATACCCCCGGCATGGAAGGGACCTCCCTGCGCACGCCGTCCCCGGGACAGACAAACAGTGGATAAACCAAGCAATCAGGGGTAAGGCGGGTCTCGCGCACCAAGGACCGCAAAGCCGGGGTGCGGCGCAGCCGGCGAAGCCGGGTGAGAGGAAAGCCCATAGGCAGATTTTAGCAGCCGAATAGCTGCCTCGGCCTCGGCGGGGCAGCGGCGCTTGCCCGAGGTTTCCAGTACCATGAAAAATTGTGTCCGAACCATTGCCGAGCATAAGCGCCCAGGCGCTCGAATTCGA
>JAFAWX010000163.1 GCA_019241535.1 Acidobacteriota bacterium
GCGCTTCGCCCTTTGATGATCACGACCTCGAGACAGTTGTGGTGATCGAGGTGCACGTCAGTCGGGGCGAGAACTTTGTCCTGTTCCTCTGACACCAGGTGTTCTCGAATAAGACCGCGAATCGCCTCGGACCGCTCTGGTAACCCCGCCGGGCGATCGTCTGGTCGAATTTATCCACGAGCTCACGCTCGAGCGAAAGCCCGGTTCTCACCAACTCTGGCATGGCTCGCTCCTGTTTTGGCGCACGAGAGAGGAAGGACCGATCTCGATCGCATGTAGCCCCCGGGCTCCGGAAGAATATTCCTTCCACTCAGATCCACCCCGGCCGCAAGCAGCGTATGTAGTGTGTAGCACGATTTTCGAATTCGTGTTATCAGGCGGGGCGGGCCCCGGATAAACGCCGACTTCAGAAAAAAGAAAGAGAGCAACAGCGCTCTCAAGAACGAGGCCGTGACATGACCAACGGGCGGTCGCAGTTCGCCATTTGGCAACCAAGTCTCCGTCGAATGGCCGCTCTGGTTATTCTTGTGTGCTTAGCCGCATCGTCGGCATCTGCCGAAGCAGTGACCTTGTCGGGAAATCTCACCGATCCCCAGGGTAGTGTGCTCATGGGCGGGACAGTCCGACTGCTGCGGTGCGCGGACTCTTCGAACTGGACGGTGCGGACCGATAGTCAGGGCCAGTTCTCCTTTGCAAATCTGGCCGCAGGAGAATACCGGCTGACCGCGGAGTCTCCCGGTTTTGTCCCCGTCACTCGCACTCTGGAGGTGGGCCAACAAAGGGAGATGATAAACATACAATTTTCAGACCTTGTGTCGCAGAACGAATCTGTGACCGTTTCCGCCGACGTGTCCGATGCCGGCGTCTTCTCCCCCGATCCCGCGCAACGGATCATGGTCCGTGACCAGGCACTGGATGCGAATCCGGCACGAGCAGGGATGCCGGTTTCGATTCCTGGCTTGCCTGTGGAATCGCCTGCTGGCGGTGTCAAGCCGCCTCAGTATTTCCTGCCTGGAGTAGCCGGCGATCACGGCGAGCCTATCGCCATGTTTTTTCAAGTCGGAGGCTATCTCTTTCCGAATAACCTGCCGGCAAATGCCCATGGAAACGGGTATGCAGATCCGAATGTGATCATCCCCATCGCAATCGAAGGTGTTCAGACCGATGGTGGCGCCTTCAACGTCCGCGAGGGCAACAATTCGGTGAACACCTCGATTGTTCTCGGACTACGCGAGCGTCTCGATCCCGTGATCCGGCTCTCAGGTGACTACCGCGATCTCAATCTGGTGACAGGCTGGAGTCCTGCACATCCAGAGAACAAGATGTGGGTTGGGGCAGAAGTTTCCTATGGCAATGGATTCTTGGATAGGCTGGAGCACCGCAAGCAGTACAAGGGCAACGTCTCGAAAATCTTCGAGCGGGGCAGGCATGTACTGACTGTTTATGGCCTAGGGTATTACGGCTTCGCTTATCAACCAGGCTTGATTCCCATTGATACCCAGGTTCGCGGTGATACCATTGACCCTCGGCAGCGTGAGGAGACCGCGAACGGGGATGTCATCTTGAATGACATCTGGCACCTGACGGCCAAGCGCCAGTTCCAATTCTCCGGATTTTATCGTTATTACACTCTTGACGTGCGTCCGAATTTTGGAAATGGATTGATACGGCAAAGCGAACACCGCAACGTAAACTCGGAAGACGTTCTGTACACGCAGAATTTCAGCAAGGCTTTTTCCCTGCTGGCGGGCACTGATTTTCGGCGGGAAGCCCCGCGCGCGCTCGCCCTGGACCACATCTCACCCGACAATATCGTGCAACCGGTGACGAATAATAACCTGACAATCAATTTCTACAGTCCATTCGTGGCTGCCGATGGAAGGATTCTGCGGTTGCTGCATTACAACCTCGGCTACCGCCGTGACGAGGTCACCTTCGACAATCAAGACCTTTATCGGCGCGATCTGTCATTTTCTCGACAGACAAACATCAATTCACCCAAAGGAACGATCACTCTGCTCCCACCTCCCGCGGCATCCTACTTGCCGACGTTTTCCGCCAGCTATGGGCAATCATTTCACGTGAACGACCCCCGAATCGGCACAACTGCACTGCAAGGCGGCACGATCGTCGCCAAGGCGCGCTCATATCAGCTTGTAGCCAGCAAGACGCTTGCGGGCACCGAATTCCGCGTCACGTTGGAACATGTAACCACCGGGCAACAGCTTGCGCGGATCTCAAATGATACCGGCCTGCAGGCGGACGAGGGGCCGGGCATCCTGAAAAGTCTGACTTTCACCGCGCGCCGAAACTTCAGTCACGGCTTTGTGCAAGGGTTGTACGCTCGGGCGGACGCGCGTGATCGGCTGACCGGCGAACCCACGCCTGAAGCGCCGCGGGTCATCTGGGACTTTCTCGGAAACCTGGATCGTTTGCCTTTTCATCTTTTGGGGCGCGGTGAATATGAACAAGTTGGGAGAAAACCGCTGGGAGATGGTTTCGTTGCCGTTCCGGTCCGCGAACTTCGCGGGGCCCTCATCCGCCCGTTTGAGAGCAAACGAATCGATGTGGGTGTGAATTTTCTTCTCGTAAGCGGATACGGTGGCCAGACACTTGAGACCCTGGCACTCAGCGGTGAGCCGACTCCCTTCGAGCGTATCGCCGGACTGCCACTCAAGTCTTATGTCACCGCTTCGCTTACGTATCATTTCCGGCGCCGCTAGGTGATAACTCTTGTTGTTAATTTAAGGGGATCAGGAGACGCTAGGGTTGCCCCCCTTTAAATCTGCTAATTTCGCCGACCCGCCCGTCGCTCCGGCTCCGAACAGAATTGCTGATTCTAGAGCTGGATCGCCAATTTTTAGCGAGCTCTCCCGGTCCCCTCAAGGCACCCCGTGCGCAAGCCCTTGTCCCGCTTACGGGCTCCTGCCATCGTCAGAGTCTCATGGCTTCCAGGGCGGTTGCGGCAGCGGATCGCGCCTCCTTCCTCAGCTCACCCGACGTGATTTCGGAGAGGCGAAGGACAATTTGAAGGATGTCGCTCCTTGTGCCAGAATCATCGCTGCTTCCAGCGCGCCAGCACAAAAAGTATTACATTTGTCAGTGCGCTGTATTCGCGACTTATTTTGCTGCCCTTCGAGAGCTCGGGAGGTGGCCGTTAGCAGCTCATTTCTGATCTGGCTGCGGCCTCTATGCATCCCGGCGAGCGAGCGGCAGATCCGTAACGGGTACCAGGGTTTGAGATTCGCATCAGTGCAGGAGGACACATGGCAAAACCAGCAGCCAAAGCAAAAGCAAAAAAGAATAGCGCGTTCATGAAGCCTATGCAGCCTTCAGATCACCTGGCGAAAATCGTCGGCTCAGAGCCGCTTCCCCGCAGCGAGGTTACGAAAAAAGTGTGGGCCCACATCAAAAAGAACAAACTTCAGAACCCGCAAAACAAGCGTGAAATTCTCGCGGACGAAAAGTTGCATCCCATCTTCGGCGGCAAGAAACTGGATATGTTCCAGATGACGAAAGCCATCAACAAACACTTGAAATGAGCGATGCGGCGGGCCCGCCTGAGGAGGTGCCTGGCGGAGTAGCCGCCCGGCATCGCGCCTGGCGGTCAGGCGAACTTGTCTTGCACATCGGACAGTTCGCCAACTGCCCCTTCGTGCAACAGGGCTAAAGCCTCACTTGTGGTAAGAAGCCGGCATCCGCGCGACTGGAGCTCTTCCAGAAGCTCGGTTCCCTTACGCTCGTCAAGCGGTTGGATGGCATCGCGGACGATAGCAACTCGACGACCGCGGCGCAGAAGTCCCTCGGTCGCCAGGCGGACGCAGTACTCAGTTACCACCCCGAAAACAATAAACTCTGGGCGGGGATTTTCCCCAGACTCTAAACCCAATTGCGCCAGGAGCACGTCGGTATTCGGATTATCGAAGACGTCGAGCGTGTTCTTCTCGAGCACTGCCTGTTGATAGTTGCGCATTTGTTCAGGCAGAACAAACCCTTTCTGATTGGGAATGATCAGCTGACGCGGGGCCTTGGCTTCCGGGATGAGTTCGGCGCCGGGGGTGCCCTTGAGACAATGGGGAGGCCACTGGGAAAATTCCGGGTCGTCGCTATTATGCGCATCGACCGAAGATACGAGAAAGACCAGGCCCTGGCGGCAGGCCTCGACCAGGCGGCTCACGTTAGGGATGATCTTTTCCGCCTGAGGCACATAGAGTTTCCCCCCCGGCAGCATGAAATCACTCTGTACATCCACCTCCCAGAAGATGATGCTCGGCCGAACTGTAGACGGCCGCTTTGAGCCGGCAAATGAAGCCTTTACCAGTCGCTGTCGTACCTGCTCGCTCAATTGCTCAAGACGTGGACTGTGCCGCACGGGAAAGGGCTGCCCATTCGGTTTCAGCGACTGCACACGGGAGGGCAGAAAACGACGCGAGGCCAGGAAGCGCTCCCGTGCGGCCTTGACGGTTGCCTGGGGATCTTGCTCCAGCTCGGGGAGGCGCCGGCCTTTACGCATCACGGGCTGAAGCAGCGGCTCTGCCCCAGGCATCGACTCTTCTTCCAACCCAATTACATCGTTCGCGAGCATTCCCGCCTTGTCGCTGAACCGGAATACCTGTTTGCGTCCGGGATAGGTGTTTTTTTCCTCGCTGAACTTTGCCGTGCTTTGAACCCGGCCGCCGGTCTCCACTTCGACCAGCTTGTAAATGACTCCCAGAAAGGGAGCATCGGCGGAGGTCGAAACGGCTGTGCCCACGCCGAAAGCATCGATCCGGCCCCCCCCTTCCAGCAGAGCGGAAATGCGTTTTTCATCGAGGTCGCCGGAGACAAAGATCTTCACATCAGTCCAGCCGATTTGGTCCAGTTGGGTCCGCGCCCACTGGCTGTCGGAGCCAACATCGCCGCTGTCCAGACGGATGGCATAAGGTTTTCGGCCGAGAGCGATGATTTTCTCAACCGCCGCATGCACGTCATAGGTATCAACGACGAGCGTCGATTGCTCCGGAAAGATATCGAGAAAATTGTTAAATGCGCTGCCTTCGTCCTCATGGGCCATGACCCAGGAATGCGCCTGGGTTCCATAAACCGGAATTCCAAAGACCCGGCCGGCGTAGGTATTCGAGGTGCCTTCGCAGCCGCCGATGAATGCGGCGCGGGCCGCAAATACCCCCGCCTCTATGCCGTGGGCGCGCCGGGAGCCGAATTCAATGACCGGCCTGCCCTGTGCGGCTGTGGTGACGCGCGCCGCTTTGCTGGCGATTAGAGTCTGCAAGTGCAGAACTGAGAGCAGGCTGGTTTCGACCAACTGGGCGACGGCAATGGGGGCAGTCAAACGCAGCAATGGCTCACCGGGGAAGAAGATGGTGCCTTCCGGCACCGCCCACACGTCGCCGTCGAAACGAAACTCGGCAAGGAAGTCAAAGAACCTGTTGTCGACGGCTCGAAACAAAGGAAGGGTGCGCAGGTAAGCGATGTCGGCGGCGGAAAAACGAACTTTTTCGAGAAAATCGAGGGCTTGTTCCAATCCTGCGGCCACGAAAAAGTTTCGTCCCGGCGGAAGGTAGCGAATAAATAGTTCAAAAGTGGCGCAGGCATCGATTCGCTTCTCGACATAGCCTGCCGCCATCGTGAGTTCGTAGAGGTCGGTGAGAAGACCCGAGACCCAGGTAGAAGGGTAGCCGCTCATGAAAGGACCTTTCACTTCCTCCTTCGATCGATTATGCCGCTTCTGCGCTCCTGCCTGCCGCAAAGCGAATCACCGCGGGTTTGGCCAGTTTCGCGAAATCTTCCCACGCCAAACGAATCAGCTCACGGTGGGAGCATGCGTTAGACGCGATTTCCTTATCTTTCGCCAGGCTGTCATCGGCGAAGACCTCAAATCCATACAGGTTCCCGAAGGGTGGCATGGCGCCGATTTCGCACTCAGGAAAACGGTCCCGAAAATCATCCTCCGACGCAAGCATGGCGGCCATCGCCTTAGTTGCTTTCTTGAATTGCTCGAGATCGACCTGTAGCGACGCGGGCAGCACTGCCACGACCAGCTTTCCGTCCATCTTTATCACGACTGTTTTGGCCAGGTCTTTCCCCGAAATATGTGCGAGCGCCGCAACTCCCTGCGCTGTGAAAGCAGGCGAGTGGGAGATCCTAACGTACTTGATATTGTGTCGGTCAAGGTACTCCGTCAAGCTTGAAGTGGGCACGAGAGACCTCCTTTTTGCGAAGTTTTTCCAACCCGAAGGGCCAAGCCCTCCTTAAAGCCCTGGACAACTTCCGCAATATTATTTTGCTCCTTACCTTGCCGGCGCGGCCACTCTGGTCGGGAAAACCGTCATCGAGCATTCCTCGATATACTCCCGAACCGATGTTTTGGCAGCGCGGCCAGGTTCAAGTCTTTTTGCGGCCTTCGGCCTCGGCCAGCCACCCGCGCCGCAAAGTCTCGCCAGGGATACTCGAAAGATACGGTTTGATATCGAGAACGGGGGTTCCATCGAGCATGTCGATGCCGCGCACATGCAGGCGCGTTCGATCACGTGCCAGCAGCTCAACGACACTCAGGCCGATCGGATTTGGGCGTTTCGGGGAACGCGTCGCGAACACCCCATGCGGCCGATTGTCACTCGGGGGCGTGCCCAGCAACTCGAAGCCGTGCGCGCGGTCAAATACCCAGAGAACGAGGAGATGGGAGAAGCCTTCGACGTCGGTAAGCCCGAGCTCGAATTCGGGCAGGATCTCTATCACGCCCTCGGCCCTGTGTTCCGCGCCCAGGCCTTTCGGGACGTCCGCCGTCTCCCGGTAAGGACTGCGTACAAATCCAACTGGTCGGGGTGTGAACATAGCCCAGCGCTTATTGCAGAACTGTCCTCTGCTTCAGCTCCCTCTCCGCCCGGGCAACATTTTCCGCTTTTCCCAGGTCGCACCAGTAAAATTCATCCGCGCTGAAGCCAAGAATCTCTTCTCCGTGTCCCGCCAGGCGCAGGTAGGTAGCAATGATCGAGAAGGCACCTTGTTCACTCATCAGAGGGATAAGGCGAGGCGAGATAACGTGGATTCCGCAAAACGCCAGGGCTTCGACTGCCCCGACCGGCCGAACGAATTCGCCTCCGTCGCCAGTCTCCGATCTGCGACCGCAAAGTCGGGATTTCTCGTCAAACAGCAGGTAGCGCGTGGTCTTGCGCTTCTGCACCGCCAACGTCGCCAGGGCGCCATGTTCATGGTGAAATTTCACCATGCGATTGAAGTCAATCGTGCTTACGACGTCGACATTGTGCACGAGGAACGGCTCTCTACCTGTCCCGTGGTTGTGAAAGAACCAGCCGGCCTGTTTCAGACCGCCTCCAGTATCAAGCAGCACCCGCTCGCGAGAAATTGCGATCTCCATACCAAAGTTTTTATGGGCGGCGAGATAGTCGACGATCTGATCGGCAAAGTGGTGTACGTTGACGATCACCTCGCGGATAGCGAAGCTGCGCAGCCGCTCGAGAGCTATTTCAAGCATCGTACGCCCGCCAATTTCCACCAATGCCTTGGGCCGATCTATGGTCAGGGGTGCCAGGCGCGTGCCCAGACCCGCCGCCAGCACCATGGCCTTCATTTTCCCATCCTCTCCAGTTCGCGGTGCCGCAACACTACTTCGACTCCGTTCTGTGCACGCAGATGTTCAGCCAGTTTTTCGGCGAGGTAAACCGAGCGGTGCTGGCCTCCCGTGCAGCCAAACGAGACCATCAGATTGCGGAAGCCGCGGCGCTGGTATTCACCTACGCTGCTGCCGACCAGCGATGAGACGTGAGAGAAGAATTGGCGCGCGCTCTCCTGCTGGTCAAGATAGTCGATCACCGGCTGGTCCTTACCCGTGAGCTCCTTGAAGCGCTCTTCCCGCCCGGGGTTGGGCAGACCGCGGCCGTCGAATACAAATCCTCCTCCGTTTCCGGTTTCGTCCTTCGGAACTCCCTCGCCGTGGAAGGAGAAGCTGTAAATGCGCACCAGCAGCCTGTTATTCGATTGCCTGCCCTTGAGGTTTTCAGGTTCCGCTATTACGGCAGCTAAATTGTGCAATTTCTCTGATCCCAGCATGGCCTTGAAAGCATCCGTCAGGGTGGGAAGAGTTACAGGCAGCTGTACATTGTGCAACAACCAGCGCAGGTTTTTGAGGGCGTAGGGCACACTCTGCAGGAAATGCGGTTTGCGTTCATAAAAGCCTCGGAAGCCATAAGCGCCGAGCGCTTGCATGAGGCGAACGTAGACGTACCCATAGTAATGCTCGATGAAAGCATCGCGATCCGGTACCACGAATGGATCTATTTGCTCGAGATAATGCTCAAGCAGGCTCTGGCGAAGTTCGGGAGGCAGATCGGCTTTGGCGTCATAAAGCAGGGAAGCGACGTCATACTGCAGCGCGCCTCTACGACCTCCCTGGTAGTCCAGATAAAACAGCTCCCCGTCGCGCAACATGATGTTGCGGGACTGGAAATCACGATAGAGAAAGTAATCATGAGCAGCTGAAAGCAGAAATTTTGTAAGCCGGCCGAAGTCCTGTTCCAGCATCTGCTCGTTGAAGGCAATGCCGGCAAGCCGCAGGAAGTAATACTTGAAATAGTTTAAGTCCCAGGCAATCGATTGGCGGTCGAAGCTGGCGCGAGGGTAACAAACTTTGTAGTTCAGATCACGCCCGGCCTCTATCTGAAATCGTGGCAGGGTAGTCAGGGCGTTGCGATAGGCGTTGACAACCACTGGCGGTATGCTCTCCCCGTTGCGATGAGTCGCCAGGAACTCAAACAATGTGGTGTCTCCCAGGTCTTCTTCGAGGTATGCGCCCGCGGAAAGATCTTCCGCATAAATTTCCGGGACCGGCAGGCGATGGCGGCGAAAGTGCCGGGAGAACTCAAGAAAAGCTGCATTCTCTTCCCGGACCTCATACAAGATGCCTATGGCGGTCGTAGCTGCGCCGACGATGCGGACAATGCGGCGGCCCGATCCGCTAAGCTCTCCTTGCAGAGGCTGGGTTTGGAGCGCCGGGGTACGGAAATGTTGCTCGAAGAGAGTCTCGAGGATACCCATCAGGGTCGTCAGGAAAGATTATCACCTGCGCGGCCATAAGCTGGCCTGAGGAAAACGCCGGGCCGGGGCGCCACTCCTGCGCCATTTCGCTCAGTGTTTTTCCGCCCGTGAGCGAACTCCAAGTAGAATCCCGGGCACCTGACTCCAAAACCTGACGTACCTGGGAGCCCTGGGGCCGGGGCCGCGCCGGATGGACGACGGCAATCTACCAAGCCGAAGGAAGCCGCCTTAATCTCGCCCTCCCGCCGCCAGGTTCCCTGGTTTAAGAGCAGCAGCTGAGGCTACCCGTCTCTGGTAAACTCGCTGCTTTGTCAGGCGTGCAAGGAGATGCATGAGCTGGGCGAGCAAGCTGTCGAAACCGTACCGCATTGAAACGGGGAAAAACTTCCGCCTGGATGATTTCGATCCCGCCGCTACTGGACATTTGCGCTCGAAACAAAACGCCCAGAAGCTGCTTGACGAGAGTATCGCCGGGATGGCCAAGCTGCAGGACAAGCTTTATGCCCAGGACCGTTGGGCAGTGCTATTGATCTTTCAGGCCATGGATGCGGCGGGCAAAGACGGTGCCATTAAGCACGTCATGTCGGGGCTCAACCCCCAGGGCTGCCAGGTATACGCCTTTAAGACCCCTTCGGCCGAGGAGTTGAACCACGATTTTCTTTGGCGCACCACGAAATGCCTGCCCGAGCGAGGGCACATCGGTATCTTCAACCGGTCATATTACGAAGAAGTGCTGGTCGTGCGCGTGCATTCCGACATTCTGAAAAACGAGCGGATACCTAAAGAGCTGCTGGGCAGGCGGCTATGGCAGGACCGATTTGAAGACATCTGCAATTTTGAGCGTTATCTCTCCCGCAACGGAATCATCATCAGGAAGTTCTTTCTGCACCTTTCAAAAAAAGAGCAGAAGCGGCGCTTTCTGGCGCGATTGGACACGCCGAACAAGAATTGGAAGTTTTCCCTGTCCGACGTTCGCGAACGCCAGTGCTGGAACGATTACATGTCGGCCTACGAAGAGATGATCGCCGCCACTTCGACCAAACACTCGCCCTGGTATGTTGTTCCGGCCGATAACAAGTGGTATACGCGGTTGGTGGTGGCTGCGGCCGTGGTGGATACCTTGCAAATGCTGCAACTTGAATATCCTGAAGTTGACCCCGCAAAAGAGCAAGAACTGGCAGCGGCTCGGGCGGAACTCGAGGGAAAGAAGTCACCAGCGGCTTCCGAATCCTGAAAACGAAGACCATGAAATCTCCACCTACGGTGGTCGGGATCGGCGAGCTGCTCTGGGACCAGTTGCCGTCAGGACGACAACTGGGCGGCGCCCCGGCAAACTTTGCTTACTGTTCTCATCTGCTCGGCAATCGTGCGGTCGTGGCCAGCCGTGTCGGACGGGACCGCCTGGGCGGCGACTTGCGCCAGGTGCTGATTGCTCGAGAAATGACAGATCAGTTCCTCGAGACCGATTCCACTTATCCGACCGGCACGGTCCAGGTGGAGTTAAGCGGCTCCGGCCAGCCTAAATTTGTCATCACCTATCCTGCGGCGTGGGACTTTTTTGAATGGAGCGAGCAGTGGCGCGGCCTGGCAGAGTCTGCCGATGCCCTCTGTTTCGGATCCCTGGCCCAGCGCTCTGTCGAATCGCGGAGCACGATTCAGAAGTTTCTGGACTCTGCTCCTCAGGGCGCGTTCCGCATCTTCGATGTGAATTTAAGGCAAACCTTCTATTCGCCAGATGTCATTATCAGCTCGCTCACCCATGCCGACGCCCTCAAACTGAGCCACGAGGAATTGCCAACCCTCGGCCGCTTGCTCGGCCTTCGCTCGCTCGAGCCCTGTTTGTTCTGCCGCGAGCTGTTCGATCGCTTTCCACTGCAGCTCGTGTCAATCACCCGCGGCGAAAATGGCAGTTTGCTAATCGATCCCAGGGGAATAAACGAGCATCGCGGGTTTTCTGTGCGCGTCCGGGACGCAGTAGGCGCCGGCGATGCCTTCACCGCCGGGCTGGTCGATGAGTTCCTGCGCGGCGGCTCGCTGGCGGCTATGAATGATCTCGCCAACAGGATGGGAGCCTGGGTAGCTTCCTGCTCGGGCGCGATGCCGCCGGTTCCATCCGACGGGCTGCGGAACACGCTCGCGCGATTACAGATGAAATCCTGAACTGGGCAGTATGAGTTCGCGCAGGCAGCCGCTTCTAGGCGTAGGCGTCGGGGCTGACTTTCTGGAAAAAGTTCTGATGTTTCAGCAAGGTTTCGATGGCCCGCACGACCTCCGCGCCCGTGTTCTTCGAGACCACGCCCATGAAGCCGGCATGCGAGGCCTCTCGCCTGAGTTCGCGGGAGACTTGCTGAACAGTGAGCAGCAGCAGGGGAATTTGTGGCGACTTGCGTGAGATCTCCCGTGCCGCCTGCAAGCCGTTTTTCTCTGGCATGGCCAGATCGAGTACGATCACATCGGGGTTGAGTTGTGCAGCTTTCGCGACTGCCTCCTGGCCGGTGGCGGCATCGCCGCAGACGCTTCAGCCGGCATGGTTTTCGATCAGCCGGCGTAACAGGCGCTTAATCGAGAAATCATCGTCGGCGATAAAAATACGAATGGCCACGGATAGAACCCCGGGTCAGAATAGGCCTTCGGCTCAGTGCAGCGCTGAAGGGCGTGTGCAAACCCGAGCAATCGTCATTATGATGCACGGGTAACGTTAGGGCCATACCCTAAAAAACGGATTACGAAGAAGTTACGTGGCGCCAGTTAAGGGCAAAGCGGCGGCGTTCTTGGAACCAAAGTTCTGCTCCTGAATCGAATCTAGCCGGAAGCGATGAGTTCGCGTCCTGAGGCCGTTCCCGAGATCAACCCGTGGCTGATCGCCATCGCGGTTATGTCAAGCACCTTCATGGAAGTGCTCGACACGACGGTGGTGAATGTCTCTCTGCCCCATATAGCCGGCAGCCTTTCCGCCAGCACCGACGAGGCTACCTGGACCCTGACTTCCTACCTGGTCGCGAACGCAATCATTTTGCCTTTGACAGGATGGCTGGCCGGGCGGTTCGGGCGAAAGCGGTTGCTGCTTGCAGCGGTGACCGGATTCACGATTGCCTCGTTTTTTTGCGGTCTTGCGCCATCGCTTCCTTTCCTCATCATTTTTCGCGTGCTTCAAGGCGCCTGCGGAGGCGGATTACAGCCCTTGTCGCAGGCCGTGCTTCTCGAGTCTTTCCCGCCGCAAAAGCGTGGACAGGCAATGGCCTTCTGGGCGCTCGGGATTGTGGTTGCGCCCATGCTCGGGCCGGTTGCCGGCGGATGGCTCACTGACAACTACAGCTGGCGCTGGGTGTTTTACATCAATGTCCCCATCGGAGTGCTCGCCATATTGCTCACCCAAGCCTTTGTCTTCGATCCCCCTTACCTTCGGCGCGAGAAAACCGGCATTGATTACTGGGGAATCGGACTTCTGACCGTGGGCATGGGATCGCTGCAGATCATGCTCGACAAGGGGCAGGAGGAGGACTGGTTCTCTTCCCGTTTAATCCTCTCGCTCGCGGTCATAGCCACGGTCGGTCTGGGCGGGTTGATTATCCGGGAGTTATTGGCCGAACACCCGGTGATTGATCTCAGTGTGTTCCGCTATCGCTCTTATGCGGTGGGAACATTTCTCATGACCATCGTGGGTTTTGTGCTTTATGGAAGCACGGTCCTGCTGCCCTTGTTGATGCAGGAGTTGCTTGGATATACGGCTACTCATGCGGGCGTCACCAATCTGCCGCGGGGCTTGGCTTCGTTCCTGTTCATGCCGGTGGTCGGCTTTCTGACCGGACGGGTAGATGCCCGCAAGTTGCTTGCCGCCGGCCTGCTATTCACCGCCGGGGCCATGTTCCGCCTCTCATTTTTCAGCCTGGATGTGGGCTTCTGGAACTTCTGGTGGCCGTTGATGCTGCAGGGCGCAGGCCTGGGGCTGATTTTTGTGCCTTTGACGACCGTGACCAATGATCCCGTACCGCGCGAACGGATGGGGCATGCCACCAGCATCTTCAATCTCATGCGCAATATCGGCGCCAGCGTGGGAATCTCGGCGGTTGAAACCCTCCAGTTTCGTAATATGCAGGCCCACATGAACAACCTGGGGCGGCATGTGAGCGACGCCAGCCTGCGAACTCAACAGGTGGTAAGCGGCCTCGAGCAGATGTTCAGGATGCGAGGCGTCGATGCAATGACCGCCAGCCGGCAGGCACAGGGCGTAGTCTGGGCAAGAATGGAGCAGCAGGCGGCCATGCTTTCCTATAACGATGTGTTCCGCTTTCTTGGAGGCATGTTTCTCATCCTGCTGCCGCTGCTCTTGCTGATGCGGAAGCCGACAAGCAAAGGCCCCTCGATAGCGCATTAGCTGAATTTCCGATGGCCTCGATTGAAACTTTCAATGAAAAACGGTCGGCTGACTAATTGACAGGAACGCAGGGGGTTCCTAGGATTAAACAGTCTATGAGCTTTTCCCGTCAGAGCGGGTGCCGGTGTTGTCCCTGTTGTTGTTCGTGTGCTCCGGCTGGCGTGGGAAAGCTGGTGACCTGAAGATTTTCTAAGAACGGTTACAAGAGCCCATCGCCGGTCGCAACTGGCGGTGGGCTTTTCGTTTGTTCGAGACGCGATATTCGCCGCGGACGCATCCGAGGCGGGATCGCGGGGCGACTGAGAGGAGCGATTGATGGACGGCGGAAAAGTTTTCCTGGTGGGTGCGGGCCCGGGCGATCCGGAACTGCTGACGCTCAAAGCCGCAAAGGTGCTCCGCTCCGCGGACGTGGTGTTGCACGACGAGCTCGTGAGCGCGGAAATTCTAGGGCTGATTCCGCGCCGCGCGAGGATGGTCAATGTCGGCAAGCGCTGCGGACAGAAACGCACCACTCAGGAGGAGATCAACCGTTTGCTGGTCGTGCACGCGCTGCTCGGACTGCAGGTTGTGCGTCTCAAGGGCGGAGATCCATTCATCTTCGGCCGGGGAGGGGAAGAACTCGAGCATGTGCGCCGTGCCGGGATCGCGGTTGAAGTGGTTCCCGGAGTAACCGCGGCGCTCGCGGCAGCGGCCGCCACTCAGGTTCCCCTTACGCATCGCGACATCTCATCCAGCTTGATTCTGGTCGCGGGCCGGAGCAAACAGCCAGCGCAGCGGACGAGCTGGCCAGACCGGTTTCCCCGCAATACGACGATTGTGGTTTACATGCCAGGCTCCGATCTCGCCGACATCGCCAGGAGGCTGCTCGCATCGGGAGTTAGCGGGGAAACCCCCTGCGCGATCATCTCCGGCGCGAGCAGCGAAACCGAGCGGAAGCATGTGACCATGGTCCGCAACCTGGAATTTGCGCCCCAGCTGCCGGCTCCGACCCTGCTGGTCGTGGGCGAGGTGTTGCGCTGCGGCATGGCCGATGTAATTAGCCGCCAGTTCAGTGCCTTTGATCTTCCAGGCGGGGATCGCGAGCTCAGTCTCGAAAGCGGGAAGAGTGGTGCCGAGTGACAACCGAGCTCGA
>JAFAWX010000206.1 GCA_019241535.1 Acidobacteriota bacterium
AGCGATAGTGCGCATCGGGCTGGGCTGGGTCAAGTTCGACAGCACGCTCGAGGGCCTTGAGCGCCGGCGGATATTGCTTCAAGTCCGTGAGGACCGCGCCCAGGTCGAGATAGGCGATGCGAATGTCATGTTCTTGCCTAGTCGAACGTTCGAGCAGGGTCCGGGCCCGTTCGAGATCATTGTTTTTGCGTGCGATGTCTCCCAGATAGGCGAGCGCCTTAGCGTGGCCGGGATCGAGTCTTAGTTCGTCTTCGAATTCGCCAGCGGCTTCGTCGTAGCGATGAGATTTCCAGTAAAGATAACCAAGGCCAAAGTGCAGGTCAGGCTCCCGGGGCGCAAGCGTCGCCGCGGTTTGAAATTCCGCTATGGCATCGTTGGTTCTGTTCAGCCCGTCTAGAGCTTCGCCAAGAAGCACGTGGGCGGCCGAGGAATTTGGATCCTTCTCCGCAATAGCCCGGAACTCCGCAAGAGCGCAGGAATAATTCTTTGCCGCGAGACAACTGTGGGCAAGCACCTGACGCAACTCGGTGTTCTCGGGATCTTGTTGAACCGCAGGGATGAGATACTTGACGGCCTCCCGGAATCGCCTCCCACCATAACAGCTCATGCCTAGCAAGATCCTGGCCTGGGCACTCGTGGGCGCCTCGGTAGCGGCTTTTGTGAGTGCCGGAATGGCAGCTTCAAAGTGTCCCTGCTTAAATTGAGCGAGTCCGAGATTCAGCTGCATTCCCGGAAGATTGGGATTCAGGGCGAGCGCACGTTTGTAGGCACTAGCCGCCTGCGCATATTTTTCTTCGCGCGAGAGCACGACGCCGAGGCTCGCCAATGCACCCGCGTCCCCAGGATTCTGCTCGATGACGCTCTTCCATGCCTCCTCGGCTTCCGGTAATCGTCCTTCGTTCGTGAGCTTGATGGCTTCGGCAGGGCTGGAGGTCTGTCCCCTCAAGGAGACAGGCAGGAGCAGAGCGGTGATGAGCAATCCTGCGTGCCAGCGGCTCATTACCGATTTGTAGCGCAGCGTAGGCTAAAAATGAAGCCCTTCCGCCGCGGCTCGTTCAGTAGTGAGGGGGTAAAAAACACGGATTTTATCGATAAGGACCTGACAAAAATCAGCGTGGTATAGAGGGTCTTCAACAAAGAATTCATTCTCCTCTGGCAAAACACCCGGACAAATCCAAAATAGCAGCACGGCTTCCCTGTGCTGCGTTGTGGGCGGTTTCAAAAGGAACCAAAACGGGAGACAACGCGCTGTGCCGGGATGGATCCGAACGGTATCGCATCGGCGAGGTGACCGGCGGCGACATTTCTCCGAACCCGCCGAGGGTTCTAGGGGAATCGCCGAAAGCTGCGTTTCTCTCCTCTCTGCTCGACAAGCATTTGCCGTTGCCAATGCTTGTCGCCACTGTTCCTCTGCGGATGGTCGGCCCTTGTGCTGTACACGGCGCAACTGCTGAGATCGACCGCGGCAGTGAGGTCGCTCAGGCGACGCCATCACCTACTCCGCTTGCCCAGTTCCTGTCCTGCGCGGAATTGGAGGTTCTTCGATAATGGAGGTAGCGATCTGCCGCTTTGGCTACCGGGGGAAGAAACCCTCAAAGCTTTATGGTTTTTCCCTGCTGCGCGGCTTCGTAGATCGCAGTTATGATCTTCAGATCGCGCCATCCTTCTTCACCGGGCGTCAGTGGCTCCTTATTGTCCAGCACACAACCCGACATATGATCCATCTCTGAGGCAAAATGGTCGACGTTTGGCAATTGCCGCTCTTCGATGGCGTTGTCCCGCTCAACCCACAGGCGCAATCCGGTGTACCAGGTTGCGGGGTCCAGCTGCAGACGACCTTCAGTACCGCAAACCCGAAACTGGCTCTGGTGAAAGTAGCCGTAACTGGAGCTGCAGTTTGCCAACACTCCGCTCGGAAAGCGAAGCTGAAAGGTCACGTGCTCCTCGACCTCTTTGAAGCGGGGATCGCCTGGGGTGGTATAGATCATGGCGTTGACCTCGCTCGGTTCCTCCCCGGAAAGATAGCGCGAGGCATTCAAGGCATAAATTCCGATGTCCATGAGCGACCCGCCGCCGGCGAGCTGCTTGTTTAATCGCCACTGGGTGGGATCTCCGATTTTAAAGCCGGCATCGGCCAGGATCATCTGCACAGGACCGAGCTCACCCGAACGGGCTAGGCGGATCGCCTCCCGGTTGAAAGGCTCGTAACGGCAGCGGTAGGCGACCATCAGTTTGCGCCCAGCCTTGTGCGCGGCATCTATCATTTGCTGGCAATCGGCAGGGGAATTGGCCATCGGCTTCTCCGTGAGCACGTGCTTGCCCGCCTGAAGTCCGCGGACCGTATACTCGGCATGCATGCCGTTGGGGAGAACGATGTAGATGACATCCACTTCTGGATTGTCTTTAATGGAATCGTAGTTCTGGTAGTTGTAGATATTTTTGGCAGCGACGCCGTAGCGCAGGGCGAGCTTGTGCGCCTTGTCGGGATGACCGCTGACGAAAGCTACGACTCTTGCCTTCTCGCATTTGGCAAACGCAGGCAGAATCTGATTTATCGCCAAACTGCCCAGGCCGACTACTGCCCAGCCCAGTTTCTTTCCTGGAGGCTCCGGCACGACCACATCTGCAGAAGTGCGTTTCAGCAAGCTGGCTGGCACAGCTGCCGCCACCGCCCCCTTACCGACGCCGGTCATAAAACGCCGCCGGGTAATTTCCTCGCCTGCGATTTTCGACATCTCGCCTCCTATTTGGTGCTGCGCTGCCTCCGAACCTCCTCAAGTCGCCGTTTCAGGTATTCCCGATACTCCTCCTGCAGCTTCGGGTCGCTTGGAGAACCGTAAATCTCGCTCGATTTGTATCTGCCCTCGGCAAACTTCTTCTTCGTCCACTCGTCATGGATGTGCGTCTCATCCGCCCGGTCAAGCACTTCTTCGACAAACTGCGGGGGAACAAAGTAAACGCCTTCGCGGTCACCGACTACCAGATCCCCGGGCATGACCGTCACGCCGCCGATACGGATGGGAATGTTGATTCCGGCGAGCATTACGTTTGCAATCGGGGTTGGATCCGTGCTGCGGAAATAGGCAGGCATATCGATCTCCGAGATCCCGTCCAGATCGCGGACGCTTCCGTCCACAACCAGTCCCGCACCATTCGTCGCCTGCTTCACATAATAAAAAAGGTTGTCACCGACAATTGTGCCGTTCACCTTCTTGCCGAACAGATCCACGACCAGCACATCTCCCGGCGCGAGCATGTCGATGGCCGTCTGATTGGTCAGCCGGGCGATGCCCCTCGCTCGGGCCTTGCCCTTAGCCACCTCTTCGACATCCCCACGCAAAGGCATAAACTGCACGGTAAACGCCCTGCCGACCATGGTCTTGCCCGGGTGCAGCACCTGGAATCCATCCGCGTACTGGTTATGAAATCCCTTTTGCTCGAGCACCGCCCAAACCTCCTCGGAAGAGAGCTCGCGCGCCCGCTCGATCAGTGGGTCGGGCACCCTGGGGCGGCCATCAGGCAAACGATCAAATGGGTTCTGTACTGTGTAATCGGCCAGTTCCTGGTGGTTAAAGCTGAGGAGCTGCGCCTGTACGGCTGGTGCCAGCAATAGTAACCACCCACCCCAAAGGGCAGCGGTTGCAACCGGCGCATGGCAAGGAAACCTCTTCACCGATGTTGCCTCCTGCTCGAATGGCGTCGAAACTCTCAAATCGGCCGCAATTTGTCAACCGCAAACAGCCCCGCTTACAATCTGATGCTCGTTTGTCGCCGTTGGCGCACGCTCGGTTGTGCTCGGTTCGAGGCGCACACCTCGTCTGAATCCGTGATTTGCCTTCACTGCCGGACATGGGGTGTTCTCGAAATCGGACGAAAGCGGCGAACACTTCGCACTTGTAACCCGCTTCGCGCCGGAATGATCAGTTTATGGAGCCGTGGCTATGAGCAGTGAAGACCTCTTCAACCGTCGTGAGGTGATTAAGAGCTCGGCTTTCGCCCTTGGTAGCGGTCTGTTCGTGAACGAAAATCTGGATTCTTATCCGAGAGGCGTGAACACCAATTCACGTCCTTCCGCGTTGAGGATCACCGATCTGCGCGTGGCAACCATTACAAAGCCAGGCCCCAGCCCCTGTCCTATTATTCGCCTGGACACAAACCAGGGGCTTTTTGGGCTAGGCGAGATTCGAGATGGCGCCAGTCCCACTTATGCGCTCTTTCTCAAAAGTCGCATTGTGGGAGAGAACCCGCTCGAACTGGACAAGTTGTTTCGCAAGATCAAGCAGTTCGGCGGACACGCGCGGCAAGGCGGTGGCGTCTCGGCAATCGAGATGGCACTCTGGGATATTGCCGGAAAAGTGTACGACGCCCCCGTTTTTGCCATGCTCGGCGGCGGCAAGTTCCGCGATAAGATCCGCGTCTATGCCGATACCACGGAGTCGAAAGATCCCAAAACTTACGCCCAGCGAATGAAGGAACGCAAGGAAGTGATGGGTCTGACCTGGCTGAAGATGGACCTGGGTGTGGAAATGGTCGTCGACGCACCCGGCGCCGTCACCCAACCCGCGGAACTGACACGCTGGGAGGAGACGCAGCTCCCTCATCCGTTCCTGGGCATGGAAATCACTGACCGCGGCATTGCCATGCTGGAACAGTACGTCGCCGCCGTGCGCGACGCCGTGGGAATGGAGATTCCGCTCTCCATGGATCATCTCGGGCACCTGGGCGTAAAGTCAATCATTCGCCTGGGCAAAGCTTATGAGAAATATAACCTCTCGTGGATGGAGGATGTGATTCCTTGGACCTACACGGACCTGTTGAAGCAAATTTCTGATGAAAGCCCGACTCCAATTCTAACCGGCGAGGATATTTATCTTAAGGAGCCCTTCCGGGTCTTGTGCGAGAGACATGCCGTAAGCAAGATTCATCCTGATCTCGCCACTTCCGGCGGGATACTGGAAACCCACAAAATCGGCGACATGGCCGAAGAACTGGGAGTCCCGATGGCGATGCACTTTGCCGGCTCGCCCGTCAGTTGCATGGCCAGCGTGCATTGTGCGGCCGCTACCCAGAATTTTCTTGCCCTGGAAAATCACTCGCTTGATGTGCCCTGGTGGTCGTCACTGGCGCAAGAGTACACGAAAACCTCGATCGTGACTCGTGGATGGATAGAGGTGCCCGCCCGTCCTGGCTTAGGTATAACGCTGAACGAGGATGTCGTGCGGCAACATCTCGTGCCCGGGACGGGATACTTCGAGCCAACGCCCGAGTGGGATCACGAACGCTCCTGGGACCGCCTTTGGAGCTGACCCGGTTCGCGATTCGCCCGGTCCGAGAGTCTAGGCCTGAAAAGCAGTCAACCCGGCATCACTCGCTTGAAACCCATCCTTGTATGTCTTCGTCTTGCCAGAACCGCTCATAGCTCCCAATTTCACTTCCTCCCCGGTTGCTTACCCGAGGTCGCGCGATCGGACACTTGTGTCCGAGCGCGATTACTGAACCCGGGCTTTCCTCGAGAACTGCATCTTGCCATCGTCTCGCACCCGCCGTATCTCTCGCTTGTGAGATGCGAAACTTTGTGGTCTATGATCAAACCCGGCAAAACGGGAGTTCGGTCTGCAACCGCATCTGGTCAACACCGCTTGGCAACGGTTGCGCCCGATTTCCAAGTGAAACAATAGTTGACTGTTTTCCGGGATCTCTAACCAGCTGAAAGCGAAAATTCGCGATGACTATCCACTTTAATATATTCGATTCTTAAAACGGCTCGCTTATTTTCGCGAATTGCGCAGAAGCTACCACAGCTCTGGGCCGTCGAGCCGTCGCTTTTACAGTGCAACGTTCAACAATTCGGGACATCTCCTCGGCAGGATCGAGACCTTGCCAGGTACATAATCAAGTAGTGGAAGTCGGTTCCTCAATTGGTTCGCCCGCTTAACACCTGGAATCTTGATTGCGAAACGTTTACCGCTATATAGTAGCGGCCGCTACTCAGCTTGATGAGGAAGAACTTTCCTGTGCGACTTACTGGTGACAAATTTCTACCTGTGGCTGTCTTTCTATCAGGGATGATTTGCTGGTTTGCACTTGGACGCTTGGAGGCGCAGGTAACGGCTCTTTACCTCGATACGAAACTGCCGGTTGAGCGCCGGATCGCCGACCTGTTATCACGCATGACTCTGGAAGAAAAGATCGCTCAAATGGAGGGCGCTTGGGAAAACCGGCAATTTTTCAGCGACCCCAAGGCGCTTTTCGTCGATGAAAATGGGAACTTCCTCCCCGAAAGGGCCGCGACATTGCTGAAGAACGGCATCGGCGAGATTTCACGGCCCAGCGAAAACCGCGGTCCCCGGCAGATGGCCGAATACACCAACACCGTTCAACGCTGGCTGCGGGACAATACTCGTCTCGGAATACCCACCCTCTTTCACGATGAATGTTTGCACGGTCATGTAGCGCCCAAGGGAACGTCGTATCCTCAGGCGATCGCGCTGGCATCTACTTGGGACCCCTTGCTGGTAGAACAAGTCTTTACTGCGACCGCAGCCGAGGTGCGAGCGCGCGGTGCCCACCACTGCCTGGCTCCGGATCTAGATCTCGCCCGAGACCCGAGATGGGGGCGCACGGAGGAAACTTACGGGGAAGATCCATACCTGGTGTCTCAAATCGGGTTGGCAGCAGTTCGTGGATTGCAGGGAATCAATCCCTTAGATCATGCTCATGTTATCGCGACGGCAAAACACTTCGCGGTTCACGGGCAGCCCGAGGGGGGCACCAACGTTGCGCCCGGCAACTATTCTGAGCGGGTGATCCGCGAATATTTTCTCAAACCCTTTGAAGTTGCCGTTAAAAAGGGTGGCGTGCGCGACGTAATGGCATCTTACAACGAGATCGATGGCATACCCTCACATAGCAATCAACACTTGCTCGACGATATCCTTCGCCGGGAATGGGGGTTTTCTGGCGTAATCCTATCAGACTATTTTGGAATCACCGAACTGGTGAAGATTCATCACGTGGTTTCGACGAAAGCAGATGCGGCGAAACTGGCATTGGAAGCTGGTGTCGACATGGAATTGCCTTTTCAAGACGCCTACCCAAGCCTGATCGATCAAGTTCACCAAGGCAGGGTTTCCGAACTCAAAATTGACCGGGCGGTGGCGCGAGTGTTGCGAGACAAACTCGACGTAGGATTATTCGAGGACCCCTACGTCGACCCTGGATATGCCGAGAAGATCGTGAACAGCAGGGAACATCAGCAACTTGCCCTAAAGGCCGCACGCGAGGCAATCATTTTATTGAAGAACGAAAACCACGTTCTGCCGCTAAGAACGTCTCAATACCGGAAAATTGCCGTGATTGGTCCGAATGCCGGTGACCTTCATCTGGGCGGCTACAGCAACACGCCTGCGCGAGGAATCAACATTCTGCAAGCCGTAAAAGATAAGGTTGGCAGTGCGGCGGATGTTCTCTACGCCGAAGGCTGCAAAATCACGGAAACGCTACCCGACTGGAATGCTGACAAGGTTGTACTCGGTGATCCTGCACTGAATGCGAAACGGATCCAGGAGGCTGTCACCGTCGCCAAGAAATCTGAAGTCGTCATACTTGCGTTAGGCGAAAACGAGCAGACCTCACGGGAAGCCTGGGCCCCTTCCCATCTCGGTGACCGCGACAGCTTGGATTTGCTGGGCAGTCAGGATGATCTAGTCAAAGCGATCCTCGCCACGGGCAAACCCACGATTGTGTATCTCCAACACGGACGACCGAATACCATCAACTACATCAGCGAAAACGTGCCCGCCATCATCGACGGGTGGTATCTCGGGCAAGAGGGCGGGACAGCGGTGGCAGACGTAATCTTTGGAGACTACAATCCCGGCGGCAAATTGCCCATCACAGTGCCCCGGTCAGTGGGGCAACTGCCCGATTACTACTATCAGAAACCATCTGCAAAGCGGGGTTATCTCGGCTCTTCAATACAGCCGCTCTTTCCTTTTGGATGGGGACTTAGTTATACCTCGTTCAAGTACAGCAATTTACGCGTTACTCCGGACAGCATTGGGCCGGAGGGTACGGCCACCGTGCTCGTGGAGCTAACCAACAACGGTCACCTCAATGGTTCAGAAGTGGCACAACTCTACATCCGCGACGAAGTAAGCTCTGTCACCAGGCCAATCAAGGAACTCCGCGGCTTTAAACGCATTCAGCTGGGTCCTGGTGAGACGGAAACCGTGAAGTTCTCGCTTGGTCCAGAGGAGCTTTCTTTTTTCAATCGCGATATGCAGCGCGTCGTGGAGCGGGGCACGTTCAAAATTATGGTGGGCGGGAATTCAGTGGACTTAATCGAAACGACGCTCGGCGTAGTTCCGAAATAGAGCGCTAACGCGATTATACGGTCAGTGCGCAGATCGTCGGCCAGCAGTAGATGAGCTGATGATGCTCGTCTGCGGCGGGATTCCCACCCGGACCGCTCGGCTAATAACTGCGACAATCAATTCCCGCCAAGTGCCAAGAAGAGCCGCTCTGCGCCTATGGCGATTCCCAGGGACCAAGACGCCTTTAGCGGTGTGGTACTATGCGCAGCCAGGAGGCTCCATGAAACTGACATATTTCTGGCTGGGGATTACCTTGGCGCTGGGAATTGTGCTGGGCTCGCTTGCCAGCCACACATTGAACGCCCAAGAAGCTTTGGCGAGAGGTACGGTGCTGAAACGAACCGAACTGGCGGGCGGCAAGGGAATGGAAGCCATTCTGGTCCTGCGCGAGCTACCGCCAGGAGGAGAGAGCGGGAAGCACACCCAGTCGGGCACCGAGATCGTCTATATCCTCGACGGTTCGGTGATCTTCGAGGCTCAGGGCAATTCGCCTGCGACTCTCAAGGCGGGAGAGGCATTTAGCACCACTGCCGGGGAGGTTCACAACGTGAAGAACGCGAGCTCAAGCGAACCTGCGAAGGCACTCGCCTTCTATATCGCGAAAAAGGGTGCTCGTCTGGACGACCTCTCGGTCCCGGCGAAGTAACGATCACCACGTTCGCCTTCGATGTCCTGGAGGTTTTGGGCAAGCAGTACGCATCAACCTCCGAATTATCTCGTGCAGGTGCTCGTGATTTGTGCTGCATCGTCGACGCCTGGGTTCGATGGCGAGGGGTGGATGGGCTGAATGCGATGCCGGAAAAATCATGAGTGTTAGGAAACCTGTCGGGCGGAAATACTAATACCCAACTTCTTCATGCGGGAAATGAGCGTCGTACGTTTTAGGCCGAGGCGGGCGGCGGCGCCACCTGGGCCGCCTACCCGCCCGTTAACTTCCCTGAGAACACGTACGATCTCCTCTCGCTCGCCGAAACTCCTGTTTCGAATCATCGCTGGTTGGGCAGAACCTTTCTTCAACTCGTCATTTGGGAACTGAAGGACCGTCCCGCGTGTCAGGATCACGGCTCGTTCCACCAGGTTTTCCAGCTCCCGAATGTTTCCCGGCCACTGCCATCGCGTAAGCTTCGCTATGGCGGCCGCGGGAATCGTTTCAATTCGTTTCTCCAGGTGACGTGCGTGCTTCTGGGTAAAGTAATGAACGAGCAACGGAACGTCTTCCGGCCGCTCACGCAATGGTGGAATGCGAATCGGAAAGACATTCAGGCGATAGAAAAGATCGCTGCGAAACTGCCGATCGTCGACCATCTTTTCCAGATCGCGGTTCGTGGCAGCCACAAGCCGCACGTCCACACGCTTGGTGTACGCGCTCCCCAGACGTTCAAACTCGCGTTCCTGCAGTGCGCGCAACAACTTCGGTTGAATTTCCGGAGGAATGTCGGCCACCTCGTCCAGGAATAGGGTGCCCCGGTCGGCCAGCTCCAAGCGCCCCAGTTTCTGGGATATGGCGCCGGTAAACGCTCCTCTTTCATGTCCGAAGAGCTCGCTCTCGAGAAGTCCGGTAGGAATCGCCGCGCAATTCATCTTTACGAACGTTCGGTCCTTGCGGCGGCTGCGCTCATGAATGGCGCGGGCAATTAATTCCTTGCCGGTGCCTGTCTCGCCCAGCAGCAACACCGTCGAGTCGCTGGTTGCCACGGTTTCTACCATCTGCAATACATGTCGGAGCACGGAACTCTGGCCAACGATGCCCTCGAAATCCATCTCTCCCCGGATTTCGTCTTCGAGATAGAGCTTCTCCTGAGCAAGCTTCTCCTTCAATTCTGCGATTTCCTTATACGCAAGTGCGTTTTCGGTAGCAATGGCGACCTGACGCGCGATCTGGCTCAAGAACTCGATATCGTCGTTTGTGAATGACTCTTCGGCAAACCGCGACAGCGCCAACACCCCAAGCACGCGGTCTTTGCTGACGAGGGGCAGGAAGCAACCGGATCGCAGCCCCTCCCGCATGGCCGATGCAGAGCAGGCTTCCGGACAATGAGCTTGGATTTGCGATTGGCTACGCAGCTCCACTTTCCCGCTGCGAAATGCGGCACCCAGGGGCGAATTGTCCATCGGGATCAGGCTTTCTTCAGTGAGAAATCCCTTGCTTTCCGGAAAATCCAGCGCATAGACGCGGAAATGATTGCCGTCCGCCTCCGGCAATGCCACTCCCGCCGCATCGCACCTCATTACTCTACGAACATTGGCGGCGACCTCGCGAAGCAGGTCGCGAAGCTGTAGATTCGAAACCACGCGGTTGGTGAGGTCGAGCACAAGCTCCAGCCGCTCGTTTTTGCTCTGAAGCTCTGCCTGTACCTGGCGTGACAGATCCAGGTGCAAGGCATTGTCGATAGCCAGCGCAAGGTGGTCTGCCACCAGCGACAAAAAGCGCAGCTCGTCGTTCGAATATGCTCCCACCTGGGAAATGCCCATGGCAAACACTCCCAGCCGCCGGTGCACAGTTGTCAGGGGGAGCACGCAGGAGGAGCGTATATCGTACTCTGCCAAGTACTCGCGCAGCCGCGGGTACCGCGACTCACGCAGCCAGTCGTCTACGATCAGCGGCTTCTGATTTGTAAACACCCAGCCGGTCGGCGTCTCGTCGGCTCGGAAATCAGGCAATTGCACCTCATGGTTCCTGCCCGGGGCATGGAACATCCGCCACTGCACGGCCTGAGTTACGGGATCGAGAAGGATCACGAGTACGTAGTCAAAGGCAATGAATCTCTTCAACTCCTCGGCAAACCGCTCGCGAAAGCTTTGGATGTCGCGGTATCCGGAGATCGCCGTGATCGCTCGAAGAAGATCTTCGTAGCGCGGCAGGGGATTACCGGGAGAGAGTCCGGCTGATCGCACGCTGGCGGCCATTACCCGCAGTTCCGTCCTCTTGAAAGCTGCATCGTCTGATTAATCTTAGATTGAGAGGACTCGGAAAAGATTCGCAATCTGCTACACGAAAGCGATGCTTGCGACGAACCGACGGCTGCCTGCCAAAGAACACGAGAGTTGCTAACTACTAACCCAAGTGTCCGGCAGAGGGCATGCTTGCCCGCTGCCCCTACAGACCCGAATTGTAGGCGACCACCTGGGGCCATAACTGGATAGTCGCCGGTTAATCACCGACAGAAACGTCCTGCTCATAACCCAGTCCAATGAGCGTCATACAATTGTTACGGCGTACATACACGCTGTCTGCGGACCAAATGAAAGCGGCACTTCTCGGGGCGCTGAGTTTCTTCGGGCTGGCTTACACGGCGGTGTGGGTCGCCCACCTTTTCCGCACCCGTGGTCACTGGGCTGGCGGCATTGGTATGCCAATGTGGCCACAGCTGGGCATCGGCTTTCTCACGAACTTCATGGACACCCTAGGTATCGGTTCCTTCGCACCCACCACCGCAATTTATAAGCTGCTGCACCTCATTCCAGACGACCTTATTCCCGGTACCATCAACGCCGGAGGTGTACTGCCGGTCATCGTCGAGGCGTTCATATTCATTGCCACCATTGTGGTGGACCTTCGCACGCTGGCCTCAATGATTGGGGCTGCGGTGCTCGGAGCGTGGTTCGGAGCTGGCATGGTTTGCCACTGGCCAAAGCGGCGAATTCAGATTGGACTGGGACTGGCTTTACTGGTTGCCTCTTTGCTCACGTTGGGGGCGCAACTGCACTGGTATCCAGCGGGTGGCAGTTCCCTGGGGCTCACTGGAATCAGGTTGTGGATTGCCGTGGGCTGCAATTTCATCTTTGCCGCCTTTATGCAGCTGGGAGTAGGTCTCTATGCGCCCTGCATGATCCTGGTTTACTTGCTCGGTATGAGCCCCCGGGCGGCTTTTCCCATCATGATGGGTTCGTGCGCATTCCTCATGCCGGTCGGAAGTTATCGTTTCCTTCGCAGCGGGCGTTACAGCGCCAAAGCGGCTCTGGGACTTACGACCGGTGGCATCCCCGCCATCCTGCTTGCGGCGTATTTGGTCAGATCGCTTCCTCTTGGGACAATCCGGTGGCTGGTATTCTTCGTAGCCCTGTATGCGGCTATGATGCTGCTGCGCTCGGCCTGGAGCGAAACCAGCAACCAGGCGAAAGCCCCAAAGACCGCGGACGCTGGGCCACAGCCCGCGTGAGGTTACCCCCCGAGCGAAACAAACACCTTTGGGGCGTTGATAGCCGAGGCCGGTATACCACGACGCCGGCAGAATGTACAATCACGCAATACAGTCCGCAACCGCCACCATGCATTCCGGGCCAATCGGCGACGAAGGACAAGCCGAGCACTACCGAGCACTGTTGAAGATCAATAATGCTCTGATCTCTGGGCTGACTCAGCATTCTCTCCTCAGTTCTGTTTCCAACGCCTTGCGGTCGGTTGTCGAATTCGACGCCGTGGCCCTGATGCTTTATCTTCCCGAGCAAAATACATTCCGCATTCTCGCCCTTGAAGGAATTACCCGCCACTTTCATGTTGGGCAAGAGATTGGGCGCGCCGACAGCAGCGTCGGGTGGGTGTTCGATCACAAACGCTACATACTGCGGCGCAATCTTGCCACCGAATTGCAGTACGAAAACGAGCGACGACTGCTCGATGAGGGCATGCGTTCTCATTGTGTTGTGCCCTTAATTGTGAGGGGGGAAAGCATTGGTACTTTAAATCTGGCAAGCAAAAAGGACCATCAGTATTCCGAGAAAGATGCCTCGTTTCTCCAGGAGGTAGCCGCCCAAGTTGCGCTCGCGGTGCAAAACATGAAGGCTTACGAGGAGATCGCCACGTTGAACGCGAAGATCTCACGGAGCGCCCAGCAGACGCGCACTCTTCTCGAAATCAATAACGCCATTGTGACCAAGCTCACGAAGGATGAACTCCTGCATGCTATCTGCCAGGCAATGAAGCGCGCCGTTCGTTTTGATGAAATTGCACTCGTTTTACATGAGCCGGATGCGGATCTCCTCCGTGTGGTCGCGCTCGAAGGCAGCTTTTCGTCGGCACATTTCAAAGTTGGTTCTGCTGTAAACCAGGGTGGCATCAGCCGATGGGTATTTGACCAACGACGTATAGCCCTGCGAGGAGACCTCGAACAGGAAGCCCAAACTTTTCCTGAGAAACGTGCGTTCAAGGAAGGCGTTCGATCGCTTTGCGCTCTTCCGCTGATTGTGCACGACCGACCAATCGGAGTCCTGAGCATCGCAAGTGCGTTGCCGAATCAATACGCGGAGGAAGACGTCGGCTTTTTGCGAGAAGTAGCCAATCAGGTGGCGATCGCGGTCGCCAACATGGAGTCGCACGAAGAAATCGCTTCTCTAAACGCCCAGGTGTCGCGCACGGCGGAGCAAACCCGAACCCTTCTCGAGATTAATAATGCCATTGTTACCAAGCTGACACAGGACGAACTCCTGCACGCCATATGTGAGGCTACTAAACGCGCGGTTCCTTTTGACGAAGTAGGGCTCATCCTGCATGAAACGGAGTCAGACATCTTACGTGTGGTCGCGATCGAGTGCACCATACCCTCGGAATATTTCAAGGTGGGCTATGCCCTCGATCGGGACGGGCCGGCGGGTTGGGCTTTCGACCAGCGCCACCTCTTCTTACGCAAAGATCTTGAACATGATGCGCAAACCGCCACCGAGAGGCGTGTCTTGGGGGAGGGTATTCGATCGATTTGTGCGCTGCCGCTGATCGTCCATGAGCGCTGCTTAGGGGTGCTCAGCGTGTGCAGTGTCACGCGAAATCAGTATTCGGAGGAGAACGCTGCATTCCTGCAAGAGGTTGCCAACCAGGTGGCGATCGCGGTTTCCAATATGAAATCGCACGAGGAAGTGGCGGCGCTCAATAGAAAGGTTGCCCTCGCTGCGGAGCGCTCACGCACACTTCTTGCAATCAATAATGCCGTCATTACGAGTCTCAGCCGCGAGGCTCTTCTGCAGTCAACGTCCAGCGTTCTACGCGGGGTTATCCAGTTCGATCGATGCGCATTCACCATTTATCAGCCCCAAAAGGACAACTTCCGCTTTCTTACGATGGACAGCGAAGTGCAATCGGATTATTTTCGTCCGGGGTTGGAGTTCGAGCGGAACGATAGTGTTGCCGGCCGCGTACATCACGAGCTTCGAGGGGCTCTTCGCCGCGATCTTGAAAAAGAGCAACAATATTTTAATGATCGCCGCCTCCTGGCAGAAGGCATCAGGTCATATTGCGTAGTTCCTATGGTGGCCGGCGGAAGGTGCATTGGAACGCTGAATGTGGGCAGCAAAGCAAAGAACCAGTATTCCGAGCAGGATGCTGAGTTTCTGCAGGAGGTAGCTACGCAAGTGGCGCTGGCGGTCGAGAACATGCAAGCATTCGAAGAAATAAGCGCCTTAAAGACTCGTGTTGAAGCGGAGAATGTATACCTGCAGGAGGAAATCCTTCGCGAACATAACTTTGATGAGATCGTCGGAAATAGCCCGGCGCTGCTGGACTTGCTGAGGAATGTGGAGGTCATTGCTCCGACCGACGCCAGCGTTCTCCTGTACGGCGAGACCGGTACCGGGAAAGAGCTACTGGCTCGCGCCATACACTCCCGGAGTCGGCGTTCGGCGCGCGCCATGGTGACGGTAAACTGTGGAGCGATTCCCTCTGGATTGGTGGAAAGCGAGTTGTTCGGCCACGTCAAAGGCGCCTTTACCGGAGCGCTGCAGAACTCTATCGGGCGCTTTGAGCTGGCCGACGGCAGCACCCTGTTTCTGGATGAAGTTGGAGAACTTCCTGCGGAGACCCAAGTGAAGTTATTGCGAGTGCTGCAGGAGCACGAGTTCCAGCCCGTAGGTAGCAGCCGAACCAAGAAAGTTGATGTGCGGACGATTGCCGCTACCAATAGAAATCTGCAGGAGGATGTTCGCGCCGGCCGCTTTCGTTCCGATCTCTTCTATCGTCTCAATGTGCTCCCCCTCCGGGTGCCGGCTCTTCGTGAACGCCGCGTCGACGTTCCGGAACTGGTTCTTTTTTTTCTCGAACGCGCATGCCACAAATTCGGTAGAAAGATCATGTCCGTATCGCAAGAAACCATGAAACACCTGGTGGCCTATGAATGGCCGGGTAACATTCGAGAACTGCAAAATGTCATCGAGCGTGGAGTCGTACTTTGTCGTGGTTCGGTTCTGGCAATGGGTTCAGACCTCCTGCCGGTTGCAGACCGCCCTTCGGTTCTGACCGAGTCTCCTGCGCCCGATATTCCCAGCAAACCCTTGGAATCGTCGAACCATCCGCATCAATCGAGCATTGCGCGTACGCTCGAAGCCATCGAGAAAGAGCATATCCTTCGAGTGCTTGATAGCACGGGTGGAATCATCGACGGACCAAAAGGAGCGGCACAGATACTGGCTCTCCATCCGAGCACGCTGCGCGCTCGCATGAAGAAACTTCACATCCGCCGATCTGCCCACTAACCGTTGAGGGCAGCCCTTGGGTGCGGCCATCGAAGACCCGACGGACCACCAAATATTGAGGATGGCTGCTGTCTAGCTTGAGCGATGTGTCGCACATAACCATCACATTTTCAAGTACATACCTGCCATGAGCCACATTCTGGGGGTTTGGCCTTACGCATGCGATTACCCACCGCGTAGGAGAGCTGCACTGCCCCAATTACTCCCGCTGGGGCGGTGAACTCGGTCGTCTTCCGCCCCGCGCGGTGCAGCTAGACTAGCGAGCTCGAACTTAGGAACTGCGCTCCGCCAAGTGAGAAGGCGCCTGGAATGGTTGTGGCTGATCAGGTGGCACCAGCTCTTCAGGTCGTGGTTGACCAAGAATAGTTTGCGGTTTATGGAAGCGATTTGCCAATTCTCGAGATTGTTGAGCGAAGGGAAAACAGATACTTGCAACCACATATTCTTAAGATTTCAACTCTGGAGTCTTCGCGATTTGGTGAGACGTTCCAACTCGAGGGTAACCTGGGCGGCGCTTGGGTCGATGAGCTTCGGCGTTCTTGTAATCGCGTGCTGTCAGAAGGTAGGCGCCTGACACTGGATTTGTCAGGAGTGTCTTTTGTCGACCGCGATGGCGTTGGCTTACTCAGAACTCTTAAATGCGCGAATGTGGAATTAAGAAACTGTTCCCCTTTTATTGCGCTACGGCTGGAAGCAAACGGCGTGGAGTAATTCCACAATGAAAATCCTGTTCCGGCAGAATGGAGTGCGACGGTGAGTGTCGCGGCAACTGCGTTACTCGAAATGCCGAGATTGCTATCGTGGCGGGTTCTCGTGATCGAAGACGACAGTGCCACAACCAGAACGCTGCAGCAGCTTTTCGAGTCTGAGGGCTACGGCATAGAGATTGCCCGCAGCTGGACGGAGGGTTTACGGCTGTTCCACGATACGCCATCGTCGATGGTTGTCATGGGGCTTCATGCGGCGGATACCTGTTCCCCACAATTGGTCGAAGACCTGCGAGTCGCCAACGCATCGGTGCCTATAATTGTTCTCGGCACAGCCTCCTCCGCCGTGGAGCGCGCCCTCTTTCTGGAATCAGGGGCCGACGATTATGTGGTGAAGCCCTTTAACGCGAGAGAGTTGTTGGCGCGCGTCCGGGCCGCCATGAGGCGGTCCGAAAGGTACGATCGGGACATCTTTACTTTTGGGGATGTCCAAGTGGATTTTCGAAAGATGGAGGTGCGGCGTCTGGGTAGCTTGATTCCGCTTACAGCTCAGGAATTCAAAGTGCTGAAGTTCATGACTCGAAATGCCGAACGGGCAATATCGCGCGAGGAGCTGCTCAACCGCGTGTGGGGCTACCACAACTATCCGACGACACGCACCGTGGATAATCACATCTTGAGGCTGCGACAAAAACTTGAACCGCGCCCGTCTCTGCCTGTACATTTCCTGACAATCCACTGCATTGGGTATAAATTTGTACCGCGAAGAGTTCCGTTATCGATGTGATCCTGGCGTGGAATGCAGGATCAGCGAAGAGCCTGACCCCTTCGCGAAATCGTCGCATGCGAACAGCCGAGACAAAGAAAAGTCGAGTTACACGCACCTGTTAGGCCCGAGCGCAGGCGGCGCCGCCCTCACACAAATGGCGGGCCCCGGATGTAATCCGTGGGATAATCTCTGCGGGAGGCCGGGGCGTCCCCGGATTGCCATTGACCGCTTCCTTGTTTCTGCATCGTTAGGAGTTTTAGCTCGCCGACGACTTTGGCGCGAGGGACGGATATCACTCTGCCACTAACGAGCTTACAGAGCCGAGAATAGAAGATCTTGAAGATCGTGCACCCATGCAGAATTTGCTACGGACAGAAGCTTGAGCTAGAACAAAGGGATTTCGGTATTTATGCCAGTAGTTCGGACCTGCAAAGCCTGCGGTCGTAAGAACCGCGTTTCGGTGGCACATCTTTGTGATTTCGGACGCTGTGGTGCTTGTAAAGCTGCATTGGCTCCGCTGGATGAACCGCTGGATGTTGGCCCGCCACTATTCGATGAAATAATTCAGAACGCGCGGGCTCCCGTCTTGGTTGATTTCTGGGCAGCGTGGTGCGGTCCATGTCGGATTTCAGGGCCCGAGGTGGCGCGCACGGCTACCGACCTGGCAGGACACGTCATCGTCTTGAAGGTCGATACCGAACGCCATCCCGAACTTGCGACACGTTATAAGGTGCGCGGCATTCCTAACTTCATAATCTTTCACTCCGGTGAACCCGTGCTGCAGCAGGCAGGGGCCGTCGACCACCAGCAAATGGAAGCGTGGGTCCGATCGGTTGCACCCGTGTAGGCGTCCAGCACGCGTCTACCAATGCGCCTACTATCCAGCCCCCGATACTGGAACGGATTCCTGATACTTCCTAACCGGATCACACCTCATGTCCGGGGCGGGGGGCTCGCTCGGGTGATTCGGGAGCTTTTCCCTAGCTGAAACCAATGCAATCGGCATTGCGCTTTAGCTTAATTTACGGAAATCATTGCCTGCCTCAACTCGCGGTTGTGGCAATGTTAGTTTATGGGGATCGTTGGAAGAGAGGCTAGAATACGTTCGGGATGGCCATTGAGTGACAAAGAACACCATACTCCGAGACTCGATAGAGGCGGCCCAATGGAGTGCGGCTATCTCGTTCCTCGGCGCGCTGGAAGCAACTAGTGCTGCCCTCGAGCTTGCCAAGCTCTCCTCGGAACAGCAACAGATACTTTTTCGCCATTTACCCCTGGATCTTGCTGCCGCGATCCTTCCTCATTTTCGGTACTACGACCAGTACGTGCTTCTTCATTCCCTCCCAGTTAGCGAAATGAGAATCTTGGTTGACAAGCTGAGCCCTGGCGATCGCATGAGCTTTTTCGACGAACTGCCAGAGGAAGCATGGCAACGCCTCATGGACGAACTTTCCGGTGCAGCGGTCAAGGACAATGGCACTAACGGCGCCCCTACGGACCTCTTTGCCGGGGCAGCAGCTCCGACCCGTCCAGAAGCAAGAACTGCGGACCCGCCCGAACAAGCAACCGTGCTCGAGGCAATCATCGAGGCTCATCAGTTGGAGAAACGGTACCAGTTGCCGGACGGAAAGGAAGTGCAGGTCATCGCTCCGATGGATCTGGCGATTGAATCGAATACGATTCTTGCGCTTCTGGGGCCGTCTGGATCTGGTAAATCAACGCTCTTGCGCATGCTGTCAGGCTTAGTGGAACCGACAGCGGGAACAGTGCTGTGGCATGGAACCTCGGTAGATACTGCAAAACGAAACATTGGCATCGTCTTTCAGAGCTTCGCGCTTTTTCCCTGGCTAACTGTGCTTGAAAACGTCGAAGTTCCGCTCGAAGCCAAACGCCTTCTGCACACCACCCGACATCATCGAGCACTCGAAGCGCTGGCGATGGTGGGACTGAAGGGATTCGAAAACGCTTATCCGAAAGAACTTTCTGGGGGAATGAAGCAGAGGGTTGGCCTTGCCCGTGCTTTGGCGGTGGAGCCCGAAGTTCTGTTCATGGATGAACCATTCTCCGCCTTGGATGTGCTCACCGCCGAGAACTTGCGTCGCGAACTGGTCGAATTATGGATCGATCACCGCATCCCGACACGAAGTATCTTTCTTGTCACACACAATATTGAAGAAGCGGTTCTGCTGGCGGACCGGGTTGTCGTTCTGGGTAAAAATCCGGCAAAAATTCGGGCCGATTTCCGCATCTCTCTGCCTCTGCCGCGGGATAGAAAGTCGGCGGAGTTTCTCCTTTACGTGGATTACATATACAAAGTCATGACCCAGCCCGAGCTGGAAATAGGGCGCTTGACCAGGTTGCCGACGCTTAGCCGACCAGCGTTTCAGGCGCTGCCACACGCAACCGCAGGCGGTCTGGGAGGCCTGCTTGAATTCCTCGATGACCGCGGAGGGCAGGAAGATCTCTATCATCTCGCGGAAGAGTTGTTGATGGAGGTAGACGACCTGTTTCCCATTGTGGATGAGGCTACGATGCTGGGTTTTGCTCATTCAAGCCGGGGGGACGTGCAGATAACTCCAGCAGGCAAGGAATTCGCGGAAGCGGATATTTCAACCCGCAAGAAGATTTTTCGCGATGCCGTCCTCGGCCACATTACGCTCATTCAACAGATTCGCAATGCGCTGGAAAGAAAATCGGACCACACATTACCCGCGGAGTTCTTCCGCGACGTATTGGACGAGCATTTTCCGCCGCAAGAAGCACAGCGTCAACTCGATACCGCGTTGAACTGGGCACGCTATGCCGAAATCTTCAGCTACGACTCCCAGAGTGACCGGCTGCTTTTAGACGAAGCCTCGCATATTGCCCATCCCGGCAAAGATCATTCCTCTGTCTAAAATAATGGCCCAGCCGCCAATCTCCCGCTCACTCATTCGGCCAGCCGGGTGGGGTAACGTTCCCCCCGGCGTAACCTCGTTCATTCGAGAGTTGCCGATCGTGCTGGGTGGCATGGGTTTGTTTTACAGCGTCATCACTCTTGCTCGGTACTGGTCAAGTCCGGTTACGGCTTCAGCCGAGATCAGCCTGATTCCCGCGGCATTGCCTAAATACGCGCTTTTTTCAGTGTTACGAATCGCAGTCGCCTATTTTTTCAGCTTCGTTTTCGCTCTCGCTTACGGGTACATTGCCGCTTACAACCGGAAGGCTGAGCAGTTGATGGTTCCATTGCTAGATACGCTGCAATCAATCCCCGTCCTCAGTTTCCTTCCACCGGTGATGATGTCGATGGTGGCCCTGTTTCCCCGGCGAAAGTTGGGCGTGGAGCTTGGATCAGTGCTATTGATCTTTACGGGCCAGGTTTGGAACATGACATTTAGCTTTTATTCGTCCCTGAAGAGCATCCCGACGGAAATGCGGGAAGCGGCATTAGCCTATGGCTTGCACCCTTGGCAGCGGTTCTGGCAACTCGAACTGCCGCATGCCGCCATCGGCCTGATCTGGAATTCCATGATGTCTGTGGCTGGGGCGTGGTTTTTCTTGATGGCTTGCGAAATGTTCGTCCTGGGAGCTCGAGATTTTCGCCTGCCTGGCCTTGGATCTTATTTGCAAACCGCAGCCAATGCTGGCGACATTAAAGCACTCTGCTGGGGAGTGGCGACGATGATAGCGGTTATTGTTCTGATCGACCAATTGATTTGGCGTCCGGTAATTGCCTGGGCGGAGAAATTTAAACTCGAACAGATAGCATCATCGGAGATTCCGCGATCGCCCATATTGTCTCTGTTACGAAGTTCACGCCTGCTGCCATTCTTCTCGCGTTATCTGATTTTCCCCATCCGGGAACAATTGAACATGCACTTTGCGGGGGCATCCCCAGAACGCTCACCGATGGTTCGTTGCAACGGATTGTTCCAATGGACTTTCGGAGGGCTCGTGATCGCTGTACTCGGGGGAATCTTGTATGCCGTGGCAAGGCTGCTGGAAACGCTTGTGAGGATCTCGCCTTCGGAGCTGCGGCAACTACTTGGGGGCGCCGCCGCCACTTTCCTGAGGGTGGAAATTGCTCTTTTACTTGCCGGGTTGTGGGCTGTTCCGGTTGGAATCACTTTAGGTTTGCGGCCTCGCCTTTCAGCCATTGCCCAGCCAATTGCGCAAATCGCCGCGTCAGTACCGGCCACGGCATTATTCCCCGTTATTCTCCTGGTTTTGGTCCGGGCGGGTGGCGGCCTGGGCACCGGCTCGATTCTCTTGCTGCTGCTCGGTACGCAGTGGTACGTGCTTTTTAATGTCGTCGCAGGAGCCATGGCAATTCCGGCAGACCTGAAGGAGGTTTGCAATGTTTATGGTTTGAGAACGACCGAGCGCTGGCGGCGGCTCTTCCTGCCGGGCATATTTCCGTATTTGATCACTGGGCTGATTACCGCCTCGGGTGGTGCGTGGAACGCGAGTATTGTTGCAGAGTACTTCCACTTTCGCGGTCAAACCATGTCCACAATAGGACTGGGAGCTATCATCAGCCAAGCCACGGATAACGGCAATTTTCGGCTTCTTTTGTCAGCCACGGTCGTAATGGCCATCATCGTGGTATCCATCAATCGCTTAGTCTGGCGGCGTCTTTATATCTTGGCTGCGACTCGTTTCAAGTTAGAGGCCTGAGTTCCAGCAGAAGCCAGCTATTGCGATCACGCGACCACTGGCAATACCTCGGAATTAGCGCCAGTGCACTGGCTCCAAACAAGAGAACCGGCCCCTTTTATTTTCGAACTGCCGTCCACGGTGGCACGTAACCTGGTCTATCACCTCACCGCTGCCTACAGTAGGCGTTCGACTAATTGCCGTGGCGAACTAACTGAACTGGGCACCAAAAAAGATCTCCGTAGCGGAGAACGTCGGCTGATCGCCTCGCCGGCGTCAATACCGCGACGAACCACATCGCGCATGGGTAAACGACCACGACTCGTATAACCGGGCTCATGCTGCACGTCCGTGCTCGTCTCTGCATTGAGGCAGAAGAAGACGGTTTCAGGTTTTCGCCGCCGGAATGACGAATGCGTGGCTATATGGCTCATATCGAGTTTAGGTGAGCATCCGTCGGTGCTGGCATACATCGAAGAAGTTTGCATGTTGCAATGCGCGGCAATGACCCCGTCGCAGTGGTCGTCGCGTGAATGCGCAAAGTTGTCCGCTGTGTCTAAGGCAGCGCTTCGGGTTGGTGGCTCCTTAAGCATCGCCTGAGGCGCTCGGCCCTGAGACCTCATGCTGGGGGCGATTAAAAGAACGACATGGTTTCAATAGGCAGATTGAACTCAGGATGGCGGTCAGCGGGGTACGCGCTCGCCGTGAGCGACAAACGGGAATGGAAACATGCAATGAGCATTTCAATGATTCTTCGTAAATCCTGGCGAAAACAGGAACGGGAGTACTTTTCGACGCGGGTCCTCGCTGCGTGTGCTTATACGCCTATGTCCCCGATTTGGGCACTCTTGCGAGAGCTGCCTTCGTCGGATCAGGTAGTTTATCTGCATGCGCCAGTAGCAACGAAACCTGCCACATCTCCGTCGTTGAAAGCTGCTGATTGAAACTTGGCATGCCGCTTAGCCGGATACCGTTGGCGACCTTCCAGTATGTCTCGCCGGGTTCGTCGTCGGTCACACCCTTACCCCGAAAGAGGTGCGGTGGGCGGGGAAATTGACCTTTGGCAATGGCCGTTTGTTCCTCGCCGGGAAGGCCGTGACAGACGGCACAATGCTGCTTGTAGATGCGGGCACCTGCAGTAAGGTTCGACTCGTCTGCTGGAACTGGCACTTGCGTCGGCATTTCTTTTTCTATACGGGCGTGGAGGGCCATTACCGCGAATTTCTTCTCGAAAGGCATAGGCTTGGCGGAGGTAGCAACCGGCGCCATTCCGGTCCCGAAGTAAACATACGCTCCGGCGATAATCAGAAGAATTGTTACTACTATGCCCAACCCGAATCCCCTCATCAGTTCCTCCCTGCTCAGGATCATATTTGCCGCTAAACTCGATTAAATGAAGATGCTGCCCGCCTAGGCTACATTTTCGACTCAGGTTCATCCTGCGCATTCCTAGTTTTTCAGCCGCGCACTTCAATTTTGAGCCTTTTACCCATCCCGCTGTGTACGCAAATAGTACCCTTTTCTTTTAGACGTTCCTTTTGGCGATCGAAAGGAATGCGACCAGGGCGCCCATGTTCTAGAACGGTTTGCAGCAATGCACAGCAGCAGCTACATCGAACAGCTGTTAATCAAGGGAAATCTCGATATTCCTGGTGCTCGCAATTTGCCCGCGCCGACCAACGGCGTCCTGCAGGAACCGAGTTAACTAAAGCCACGGGAATGGTTTTGAGTACTCCTCGTCCAGAACCCGCCTTTCGCCGGCAACTAGTGATTGTCAATCACTTGAGATCTGTGCTGCATTGCCGGATCTCCTCCGTCGTCTCGGTGAGTTCGCCATGGCTCACTCTCTATACAGGGTATATTCCGCGGCCGTCTGGACCGACGACCTACCTTTGGACGGCCCAAGCAAGTCCATCCGGCCCTTTCCGGTAGGTATATGTCCGGTGACGGACAACGTCCTCAAATCAACGACGGCGATGTTATTATCGCGACTCACCGCAACATATGCGACGGATCCATCAGGCACAACTAAGATACCCGCGCATCCGGCTCCAAGGCTGATTCTTTTCATTTCTTTCCGAGAGGCGGCATCCACCACAATCAAGTCTCCATCCCCAAGATCAGAAACCAGAACCCGCTTGCCGTCAGGCGTGAACTCAAGTCGATTCGCGAATTTGGTTTTTAGGTTCATGGTCTGAATCACTTTCTTGGTTGCGATGTCGATGATCGTGACCATGTCTTCGTGAGATGCTGCCCACAGCTCTTTCTCGTCCGGTGACACGTCGAATCCCTCGGGTCCCTTGCTTACGGGCACCATGGTCTCGTTCCAAGCGGAAGAATCAGCATTTTGGTCGCGCTCGAAGAAACCGATGCTGCTCGAGTTGATGTTGGCGCTATATATCGCGCTTTGATCGGCTTTCACCTTCAACATGTGAGTGCGGTTCTGACCGGTACCCAGGACCCATGTAATCTCGTTGGAACGCGGATCGTAACAGCCAATAACTTTGCTCCCTTCGGCGGTGAAGTACACCTTGCCATCGGCCATATCAAGGCCGTGCGGCGCCCTAAGCGGCCCAATGTCCACTGCGGGCAGCGGCTTCCGGCGGGACAGATCGACAACTGAAAGAGTTCTCTGGGGAACCCGGGATGCGCCGTAAGTGGAAATGTAAGCTCGAGTGCCGTCTTCGCTCACGACTACTTCATGTGGATCCTCATTGGCAGGAACGCGTCCGACGATTTTGCGCGTAGCAGGATCGATAATCGCAAGCGAGCGATCCTCTTTTTCGAGGACAAGCAGCGCTGCAGATAGGCTTTGGGAAAATGCAAATGAGGTAAGGCACAAGTTCGTGAGAAAAAGTAATGCCGCCGATATCCAATTCCTTGAACTCATTTGGGCTGGCAGTCCTTTCAGGAAACCCTCAGCCGTTTGGGAATCCATCATGGCAACGTGCACAGCTGAAATAGCATTAAATTTCGCCCTGCCATTCCCAACGGGATCGGCCGCATCCAGATGTTCGGTGGCGGCCTTCTCCAACATTAGTATCAGAGCGTTTGACAGAATTTCTAGCCACGTCAAGGAAGCATTGTACCGTGTACGATTGCGAATCTTTGCAAGCTCTCTGCGCGATGGTTTGGAATTGAGGACGCCATAGCTGCGCGGCCCCCTTCTCATTTCCCTGTGAAAGGCCACCGCGTCTCTCGGTTTTCACAGACTAGATCGAAAATCGGGGATCCCCTTCGACGATCTGTAGATCAAGGCACGGGCGTTCCCCTTTGCGCCACAGCTTGGCTCGATGGCGCGTGCGATACAGTAATGGTCCGCCGTCGGCGCGCACACTCCGCTCGATTGGTCGGGGGATGCAAACAAATTCCGTTTCCAGACTATCGGCCGCAGCCTGAACCACAGCGTAGCCATGTCCGCCCATATCAACAAAGGATACGTGCGGCGACAAATCAGGGTTAGATCGAGAGCGAGCCTTATTGATGTCCCCGGTCTGCGCGTACTCCAAGCAGGAGCGCACACCGTGATGAAGCAGAAGGTTCAATGTCGGTTGGGGCCGTCCGTCAGTCGGCCCTTGGCCGACAAACAGCGGGCGAAGAGGATGCTCCCGGGACAGACTATGTTCGAGGGCTTCAACCATGCCAGGGGCTGAGATTGAACCGGTAACAAACGCAATTCCCACCGGCTCGAATTTTCGCGGCGGTAGGGCTTTTGCAGCCAGACCAGCCCAAAAACTATGGCGATCGCCGGCAATGGTGACAAAGCCGGTTATTTCTCGGTCGCGAACGAAATCATAGATTTCAGCACGTTCAACATAAGCTGTGCTGTGATCACCGGCGCCAAATGCTGCGTCGAAACCTGCGTATCCGGTGCCCGGCCACTCGACTGTCAGGCCGGAAGGCAACTCCTGGGGATCAGCGCGCATATCGAGGGTCGCGACTGTATCACCCCAGATTTTCCAGGTTGCTTTCGAATTGCGTAAACGTTCTAAAAACCATCTCTTCTGCTCTACTCCGAGAATCGTCGTAGGTGGTTCATTCTGCCTGAAGTTTGGAACTTTAGCCTGACCATATGCGATGTATGCGGGGGGATTGCCACCATTGAAAGCCCGTCCACCATCAAGAATCTCGAGTACCTCCTGCGGAATAAAACCGGGGAAATGGTCGCTCGATAAGGCGCGCGCTTCTGTACGATACGTAGGTTCCTCTGACCGATAGCTGCGTTGATCGGTAATAATCAGCTCTACATTGCGCCCCCACCGGAGGGTCCGATATCCCCGAAGACTGCCAATCGCAGTCAAATTATTAGGTTCCTGACCCAAGCCGTGCTCATCAAAGCGTGTTATCGGAGCATCGCTTACTCGCGGAGCATTAAACGTCTTAAGCGAGGGTCCGCTGGGCTTGAACAAACGGGCCGGTTGATATTCAAAGAATGCCTGGTTTGCGGCTACTTTCCGTGTCTGTGCAGGCCGATTCTTTCCTTCGAACCGTTGCAGCCCCTGCCAACCTAACCAGCTATATTCATGGTTATCCCACATGCACACAAAAGGCCAGCGGGCCCGCGCGTCTTGCAAATCCGGGTCATGCAGGTAATTGCGATAAATGGCACGGTAGTCGCCGACCGTCCTTGGAATATGAAAGTCCTCGATTTTTTCTCCCTGCTCGTAGCGGACGATATCCCGCAAGCTGCGGTCATACATACCTTGCGGTCGATCCTCTGGGTACCACACCATTTCATAGATGAAATCGCCCAAATGCAGCACGAACCCCAAGCGATCCGATTCTCCGGCACGCTCGTCCTCGAAGATCATTCTGCGGTATGCATTCTGTGCCCCCTGATTGGCGTTCTGGCATGAGACGAAGGCAAAACGAACAGGCCCCGGATCATCATCGGCGGGGGCGGTAATGGTCCTTCCAATCCGACTTCCATACCCGCTCGGGTCGGTAAAGCGGTACCAGTAAACTCGCGCCGGCTTCAATTGACCAGCAAGTACCCGGCAGGTCCAGTCGGACTCTTCCGAGATCGGAGCTTCTCGAGCCGCTAGAACTCGCCGAAACTTATCGTCTTCGGAGACTTCGACAATTAGCTTTTGTGCTGACTTGCCGTCCGCCGGTGGCCGGCGGGTCCATAACAGCACACTGTCGCTTTCGGGATCACCCGACGCAACTCCCTCGGGGTAAATGTCCCTGCGTTCCTCCCATACACACGTGGACGGCTCTGGATCGGTCCGACCCCATACTGCGGTGGCGCCGAGTGCTAGTGCCGTTCGAATAAAAGAGCGTCTATTAATTGGGCCCATGAAAGATAAACCGCGCTTTTCGCCTAATTGCCTGGCGCTCTGCCCTGCAGCTTCAGTTTACCGCCGCATTGCCATCTGCGCGGGAGCCGTATGCGAAGTCGTCCTGAAGAAAAGTCTCGTGAAATCAGGCTACGTCGGCCGCCTTCGAAATCCGGTGTTGTGACGGTCCATCCCGGACGGCCGTCATATAGACGCAATGGACTCAGTTTTTAATAAGGCTCGCCTGATGCAGCGGGCATCGCCGGGGTGTAGCGTGGGGGACCTGTGAAGCACGGGGCCGCAGAGAAACGATGTAGTGCATGCGTCGATTACCAAGAAATGACCGTTCGCAGCTATTATTCGAATCATCCTTCCTCGGCTTTGGGTGGGTCTTTGCCGCCGCTCACGCGGATGTGCGTAGTATGCACAAGTGGGAAGCGCAGGCTGCGCTTCTCCGGCACTGCCCCCCAAAAGGCGGAGTACTTTTTGCATCGCTCTGACGGTGGTTGCGCTTTCAGGGAGGCATGAAGATGTCGACGGAAAGAAATCTGATGACTGATGCCCTGAAGGCTATTGTGAAGCTGGTGGTTGATTGGTTGGCGTCAAGAGGCGATATTCGCGGAATTGCGCTTATAGGTTCCTACGCGCGTAATGAAGCGCTGCCGCACTCTGATATCGACTTCCTTATTATTGCCCACCACTCTGATGCATTCCGAGATCCTGAGTGGGTATTTGAGATCAATTGGCTATCAACAGGTCGTTATCCAATAACGTGGTGCGATGAAGAATACGGCGCAGTATGGAGTCGTAGAGTGTGGTTTCAGCCGGACGGCGAAGCCGAATTTGCATTCGCCAAGATCTCCTGGGCAGAAGCGTCTCCCGTAGACCCGGGCACAAGCAAGGTTGTAGCCGGAGGGTGTCAAATACTCTACGATCCGGATGAAAGCCTAGGACGACTCATGCTGGCCCTAAGTTGTTCTATGTCCTGATTCGCATCGCTCTTGTATCTGCCTGAGTGAAATCCGATGCACCGAATTGGATGTAGCGCGAATTGGGAAGCTGTTTCGGACTGGGCCCAGAATCCTGAAGCCTCTCTCGATTGCTGCATCTCACACACAACCGTAAAAGTGCACTTATCGTCCAATAACGGAAAGAGAGGCCTTTGGCTATTGATTAACTCTGGATAGTCATTCCAAAGGTCGCTATTCGCGATTATGATTCAAGCCACGGTCAGAGCTGCGTGATCGATCCGGTAGCAATGGCGTATGTTGCTATCGTTGTATGTGCAGTTTTGGGCTATTTTTCGTGGGAAGAGAACGGGAGACTTTGATCGCATAGTTAAAGCACTTCCCCCGGGGACGGTCCTTTTCGCCCACAGTTAATCTGCCACGAGTTGCCGCCGTTCTTGCCGGGCCATCGATTCTTGTCGTTCGACCGGAATACGCCGACGGGAGCGCCTTCCTCTAAGTGATCGCAGCAAACCTAGCGTTCTCCTTCCGTCCCTGGCCTGATGATCAGACGTCCGAAAGCTCAAAGCCGCAAAGCCGAGACGAAGTCCAACACTCGACCGCACGATGTCTTGGCGTCTACACCGCTCTATGGGAAAAGAGGAATTGCTCAGACTCTTGCCATTCCCCGACGCTCTTTGGCGTGATTCAGGAGTTGATCTGCGGCAATTCTGAGATCAGTAATCTCCTTTGCGGTCGCAGTTCTCACATAGTTATTTACCAACTTTTCGCAGTTCTTGCGCACTTCGTCATAGGCTGCGGGATCTTGACCGCGAATCGCGAGTAGTTCCTTGAGCCAGCGCTTGCCGTAGCTCGCATGGAGCGTCTCATCGGCCCAATCGAAATCCATATCATGCTCACTGAGGGAGTCTCCATAAGAATGAAACAACCGCGCACGCTGCGGCTTGTGGCGAATATTCTTGGTTTCGAAGAAAAAGAGCATGCCCAGCAGATTGATCGGGATGTCAACTGTAGCTGCCGCGGTCGCGCTCTCATAAATGTATGTGCCCAAGGGTATATCCGATAGACGGAATTCCCAGGCCACAAGTCGCTCATAGCCCATCCGGCAATGCCGCGATTCGTCATACGTCCAGCGCGCCGAGTCATGAACCCACTCCCACGGCAAAACATCGGCAAATGCATTTAAAATCACACCTCCCGCCTCAACAGCCCAAATCTCGTTTAAATGACTGATGGCCGAGCGCACCTGCAATTGGATTCCTTCGCCGTATGGATAAGATGGGTCGAGGATGTCCGGCCAATAGAATCGGCATGGCCAAAATCGCTGATCTCTAGCAGGATGCACGGGAATGCAATAGGCTTTCGATCCCGGCACTGGCGCGGCCGTAACCGAAGAAGCAGACGATTGAACCCCCACTCCGCCCACAGCGGAAAGACGCTTGGCCACCTCGGTTGCCCACGCGGCCGCCTCAGACCATCCTTCAGACTTCTCGGATCGACTCTTCTCGATCCAAGATTCGAAACCGCGGATCTGTCCGGTCTTCTCGCCAACCGCGAGTGCCAGGAATCGATGAGTGGGACCGTCGGCGATCAAGTCGGAGGCCCTTAGATAAGACTCATACGCATCGCGCATCGCCGGCAAAAGAACGCTTCCAACGCTAAGCAGAAATGCGGGGACTGAAGGCGAATCTTTAACCGCCGTGAAAAGGGCGATTAAGGCGCGATCTGTGCCCTCTTCTTCCATCATGCGGCTAGGGAATCGAAGCTCGAAGATCCGCTCTCGCAAGGAGTCAGCAGTTTGCGCGCTTTCCCAGACAAAGCGGGCCAAACTGGTTTTGATTTCCAAAGGCGCAATGGCCGGAATCCACGCCGCCTGACCGATTAGAAGTGAGCGCTCGCAAAAAAAGAAACGCTTGAGTAGCTGTGCCGTATCCAACCGCATCCAGCGCGCCCGCTGTTCTCGCGTTAGTAGGAATTCGCGTGTCTCTGACATGGTTTCTGCGCAATCATTCTGCGCTGCCGATTAAGCCGATGTGATTCTAAGACAGGATTGAGGCCGATGCACGTCCTTCAGAAAAGGACCACCAGAACCACACTGAGCCCGTAGTAACAACCTATTTGTCCGTTGCTTCTTGTGCCAGCCAATGCGGCGGTGGTGGACGTTGTTGCCGATAAAACCGCAGAACTTCATTGTGGGTTGGCAGTGATGGTACTACACCCTCACGGGTAACCGCCAGACCTCCTGTCACCACAGCAAACCGCACAGCATCTTCCAGGTTCGCACCACATGACAGCGCCACAGCTAATCCGGCGTTAAAGGAATCTCCCGCGCCCGTCGTATCTGCCACGGGTACGTTTATTGCGGGAACATACAAGGATGCATCCGCGGTAACGAGCAACGCTCCCTTTTCACCTAATGTGATGACGACTTGCCTTACGCCACTGCGAATCAGCTCTCGGGCCAGCGACTCGGGCGCAATTGCGGCCTCCGGGCTCCGCCCTGTTAATACCTTAGCTTCATTTTCATTTGGCGTCAGAACATCGACCGCTTCCAAAACTGATTGGGGCAGGATCCGAACAGGTGCGGGATTCAGAATCGTCAGCGACCGCTTTTTCCGGCCCAGCGCCATTGCCGCTCCGGCGGCTTCAACTGCAATTTCGAGCTGAGTGAGTACGACTGTGTCAGGAGTCAGAGTACTCAGGTATTGCGAGACTTCGGTGGGGGTCAAGAGGTCGTTCGCGCCGGGATCAATGGTGATGCAATTGTTGCCATTCGAGTCCACGATAATGAAACCTACGCCGGTGGCTTCGCCGGGAGCCTGGATCACCGAATCGGTATCAATTTTTTCCTGTCGGTAAAGGGCTAACGCCATGTCGCCGAAGTTATCACCTCCGATTTTGGCGACAAAGCTTACCCGGGCCCCGAGTCGCGCACAGGCCACAGCCTGGTTTGAGCCTTTACCGCCAAAGTCCACGCGGTAGCCTTTCCCGAGGAGCGTCTCGCCGGGGCCGGGTAGGCGATCTACTCTCATTGTGAGCCCAGTAGCATAACTTCCGACGACGATGATTCGGTTCTTTGTCAAATGGAAACTTCTACAATTGAAGATGAAACTCGTAAGGCTATCACACACACGATTAGTAAAATTCGCTCAACCCTTCTTTTGCGGCTGCCAAAAAAAGCTTCGGGCCGGAAGAGCTTGACTGCATTTCACTGCCGGTATATGGTCGGCAGTGTTTTTTGCAGCATCTAGCCTTTTTTTTAGGGTCGAGGTGGCGAGTTTTTTTTATCCAGAACCGCCCAACGCCTAGCCGAATGATTCTGCCGTGGCTAACACGCCAGCAAAGGCCATAATGAGAAACAAAAAATTAACTTTTGTCATCCTTTTTCTGTTGTTGGCGGACAGCTCAGTATTCGCGCAGCAACGCCGCAAAGTTGTTATCGATCAAGATTGTTCCGGGCCCGGCGGTAGTAACATGCAAACGCTGTTGACCTTGATTCAGTCTCCCCAGGTGGAGGTACTAGGGATCACCGTGGTCAGCGGCAACCAGTGGCGCGACGAAGAAATTTCGCGTACCTTGCGGCTGCTGGAACTGATTGGGCGAACGGATATCCCTGTCGTGCCTGGCGCTGTGTTTCCTTTGGTGCATCGCCGCAAGGAAGCGCAATTGTGGCAAGAGCGTTACGGAAAAGTCGCCTTTGCGGGAGCGTGGGACGACCGCTGGTGGCATGAACCTGAAATGATTCCAAAATTGATTGAAGGCGAGCCACATACCAAGGCCGCGGATGAAGACGCCGCACACTTCCTGATTCGCATGGTGCACAAGTATCCCCATGCAGTAACGATCTACGAGGGAGGCCCGATGACGGATCTCGCTCTCGCCAACGCCATCGATCCCCATTTTGCCGAACTGGCCGAGGGTTTAGTATTCATGGGCGGAAGTTTGAATCCGCAGACCGACGATCCGGAATTTCTCAGCGCGCCACGTCACGAGTTCAACTTCTGGTTCGATCCTGAGGCCGCGAGGAGCGTGCTAGAGGCTCCATGGAAAAAGATTGTGTGCACACCTGTGGACATCTCCGTGAAAACCCGCATCACGGACGCCATGGTCCTGGAGATCAAGAAGAGTAACAGCGCCACCGCCCAGTATGTGGCAAAGTATTTTATGAAGGATCAGGGCGGTTATTACATGTGGGATGAGTTGGCCGCCGCAGCGTGGATCGATCCGACGTTAATCACCAAGAAGGAAGAGCGTTACATGAACGTGGACGTGGACCATGGTGCGGAATATGGGAATACGTTGACGTGGACCGATAAGGACAACCCGATGGTGGGCGCACGGCTTGTCGAAATCCAGCAGGACTTGAATTTGGGGAGATTCAATAAAATGTTCGTGGATCTGATGAAAGCACCCACCCCACAGGCCCCTTAAACCGGAGAATGTTCGATCTTTCAATCACGCACACTTAAACCTCGCGTCAGGAACCGTTTACTTCCCGCTCTCGACCTGTCCACCACGGAGCCTCGCTGCGCTGTGCTTAGGTCGGAAGACGAGTAAGAATGCCCGGGCATATCGGGGCACCACGCACGCATTAGGTTTCTCGGCCCGCATAACGCAGGACGACCGATGTCTCGCGCTGTCGATCCGTGATCCTCCAGTAAGTCGTCAGGAGGGTGTCCTTCTCTTCTGGTGGGACGAGCCGAAAGCCGTGCCGCTCGTACAATCGGATGGCCCATGCGGCGGCGGCCCATGTTCCGACCAGCAATTGTCCTCTGGATTGAGGTGTCAAAGCATCAAGCAATGCGCCTCCAATTCCGCGGCCCTGATGGGCAGGCAGGACGTATGCATGGCGTATCAGTGTGGCGTCAAACACCGTCTGCAGCCCCATGACGCCCACAAGAGCACCCGAATCTTCCCACCCGGAAAACTTGACGCCGGCTTCGATCTGAGCCTCTAATTCAACCCTTGGCATGTAAGGCTCGCGCCAACAATCGACCGGAATAACACCGCGATATTTCTCAGCAGCCTGATTGATGATGGCCTCTATCGCTGCCACATCTGTGCTATTGCAGAACCGAATCATCACATCGCTTCCAGGAGTTGTCGGTTCATGCGGTCGAAAAAGTCGCCGCATTCCGAAAGCCCGTACTCTTTCTAGCATGCACTGATGGGGATGGACGCGCAGTTCTGCCGTCCAGGGAACCTTAGTTATAGTTAAGTTAGATGCATGGTGATTGGGAAGCGAGGACAAATGTTCTGCAGAGCATTTGTAGGTCATGTAGATGGCTCTACCAAAAGTGAGGAACGCTGCACTCAAGATCTCGCGCCTGGGCACTACATTTTAAGTTGGTGGTGGAGCTTCCTCATTAGTTCTGCAGCTTGTACTTTCCGTACCGTTCTTTGGATGTGTCGAGCAGCTTTTTCGGGTCAGTGCGGCGTTCGCCAGAGCCGAGGCGCGGCTCGAGAGCTCTCGAGGAGAGAGCGCTGCTGGGCGGACTACATGCGAGACGTCTACAAGGCCAGACATTGAGATCTCCCCTGATCGATCAAGGCTCTCGCAACAGTCTGCTAAGTCAGAAGTTTTTGAAATGCAGCCACAGCCCTGTCTATGTCAGCCTCCGTCGTTCGCCAATTGCAAACACTCACCCGCATGACTCGGCGCCCGTGCCAGGTGCTAGCGGTGAAAAAAGCCTCCCCCGAGGCATTGACGGAGCGTATGACTTCTTCAGTCTTTCGATCATGATCCTCTTCGGATGCGTCTGGTCGACCGGCAACGAATCGCACCAGCCCCTGATTGATAATCGGCTTTGCCAGGATCTCCGCCCCGGGCATGCTGCCGATTCTGGATACGAGCGCCGAAGCATGAAGGCAAGATCGTTCGATGAGATCAACGACACCATCGCGCCCGAGTTGGCGCAGGGCAGCGTAGGTGGGAAAACCGCGAGCCCGCCGCGACCACTCCGGATTCCAGTCGATCTGGTCACGCGCTTCCCGATCGTGCGTCAGATAAGACGCACGATGAGAGATCGCGTTCCGGTGAGCCTCAGAGTCGGCCACGAAAGCATACCCACAGTCGAAGGGCACGTTCAGCCACTTGTGGCCATCAACTGCCCAGGAATCGGCGGTATTGAGCGCCTCCGTGAGGTGCCGATACAGGGGACTTGCAGCGGCCCAAAGTCCGAACGCGCCGTCCACGTGGACCCATGCTCCATAACGATGTGCGATCGAGATCAGCGCGCGGAAATTATCAAACGCACCGGTATGAAAGTCGCCGGCCTGCAATATCACGATCGCGGACCCAGCAGGCTCGTGGGCGCGGAGGGCCTGCTCCAGAACGTTTACAAGAACTCGGCCATCAGTGTCCGTGGCTACCGCCAGGATATGCTCGGTTCCAAGCCCCAAAAGGCGGGCGGCGCGTTCGATTGAGCCGTGGCGCTGATCGTTAGCGAAAATTCGAATCAACGGCGCACCCCTCAATCCATTGCGTTCAACGTCCCATCCGAGCTTTGCCAATAGACGATTTCGAGCGGCGGCAAGACAGGTTACGTGCGCCATCTGACATCCCGTGGTTAGAGCGAAACTCGCCCGCTGCGGGAGGTTCAGCAAATCCTTTAACCAAGAGCCGACGACTTCCTCAACCTGCGCCGCCGCAGGTGCGCAAGCGTACAACACCGCATTTTGGTCCCAAGCAGACACTAACCAGTCCGCCGCCAGCGCCGCCGGCAGCGTGCCCCCAACTGCCCATCCAAAGAATCGGCCGGTGGAGGAGCCGACTATGCTTCCATCACAGTCGGCAATCAAGTCAGTGACTACTTTTTCGGGAGAAGCGCCCTTACGACGAAGTGGTTTGATGAAGCGATTCCGCAGAGTGGAACGGCCCACCTTAGGCGCCACCGCTGTTCGCTCGAGTCCCTGAAGGTACTGCAAGGCCCCATCGAGTGCCCTCTGTAGTGCGGCCCGGGTTAACTCAAACCTGCTCATGTGGATAAGTCTAGGAAGTGGCGCCGACGTAGGCTATCCGATTCTTGCGCCTAAATTCACGCCGCGATTCTCCCTTTCGCGATTTCTGAGAACGTCTTTCTTGGCTATTCAGCTCACAGATTCGGGTAGGCTGCGCTCGGCCGCGGAGCTGAACCTAGATGCTCGGCAGTTTTACGGCACGCCTCCGTGGAAGGCATGTGTCCGTAATTCCCGCACTGGAAAGCTCCGGGTCACTTGCCCTTAGAGAGTGCGGAGCTACTTGCGGAATCTATAGTCGTCCGCGTTCCTTGATTCTCGGTCAGTCCGCTCATTGGACGCTAAATGGCCTTTTGAAGCGAAATCCTGTACTGAAACCCACGAAGGGATGCGCGAATTGCTGCCCGCCGGCCCCCATCCTGCGCCGGTGGCGCTCCAACCCGGGCACGGTGTGCGGAGCCTCGCTGCAGGCAAAACCGAGTAGTACCTACACACGCACTTCGTCGACATGCTGCCGAGTCCGCAGCCGATCGATGGACTCCCGACGCCTTCTTCTGCGCGATCCGCCGTTCGTAGAGGCTCTGGAGGTTGAGCCAAAGATTCGGCGGCTGTCCCGAAAAGTGAGCGAATCGAAGGGCTGTATCAACCGTGATTGCACCTGCCGTTCAGGATTTTCGTGACACTGGTTGGGACATCGAGCCGCTGTGCGAGTTGGTAGCGCTCCCAGACCGAGTTCCTTGAATTTTTCCGCCTGGGCGAATTGCTTGAATCGCCACAACATTTTCTCCTAAATGGAAACGACTTCCACATCGGATGGACCCGATGGCATGCGAAGGCAGATCCGCCATTGGTCATTGATGGGGATGCTGTGCTGGCCTTTTCGATTCCCTTGACGGCCTCGAGTCCGTTGCCCGGCAGCGCACCCCCAAGTGTCTGATTCTCGACGGCTGCTTCCGGGCCACCCAGCTTTTAGCCTTGCTGCGCAGTCGATCCCCGAAAACGACTTCTTGGAGGGCAGACCTCGTTAACGCATTAGCATACCGGTACTCCTGTTGACGCTCTACAGGAGCAAGGAGTATACCTGTAATGACGATTTTGGACAGACTGGTGCCAATTGGAATATGCCGCCACAATCAATCGAACTGCTGCAAGGAACACTTGATTTACTGATTCTCAAGACGCTGGCGCTCGAGCCCATGCATGGCTGGGGCATCGCACAACGAATCCAGCAAGTTTCACGAGAGCTACTTCAGGTAGGACAAGGATCACTGTATCCCGCTCTGCACCGGCTAGAGGCAAAGAACTGGATTCGATCTGCATGGGCGGTATCAGAGAACAACCGCCGTGCCAAGTTCTACTCTTTGACCCGGCTTGGTCGCAAGCAACTGGAATCGGAACTGGAGAATTGGAAACGTATCTCCGGAGCAATCGCGCTCGTCCTCGGAAAGGCATAACAATGGCGGTAACGATTGGCAACTTGTGGCGTCGCGTGCGTACTCACCTTGTTGGGGCAGCCGTGACGAAGTCGCTGAAGAGCTGAGCTACCATATTGCGCGACAAACCGAACTCCACTTTGCTGCTGGCATGACTCAGGAGGAAGCTCGCCGACAGGCACTCATAGCCTTTGGCGGAATCGAAAAGACACGCGAGCAGTGCGATCAAGCCCGGACCGTGGCGCCCTTGGAGACCTTGCTCCGAGAAGTGTGCTACGCACTCCGCAGTTTGCGACGAGCACCAGCCTTCGCCGTACCGGCGTTTCTAACCTTTGCGCTCGGCATTGGCGCAACGACAGCAGTATTCAGTGTGGTTGACCGCATTCTTTTCCGCAGTCTGCCGTATCGCGATGCAGCACGACTGGTGTCGGTCGGAATTGTTGCTCCCATCGAGCCAACGGAATTCATGCTGGGTTATAGCTACTATGAATGGCAGGATCATCGAACGCCCTTCGAAATACTGACCTCATGGACAGGGAGTAACAATTGCGACCTGACGGAGCAGAGCACTTTACGCCTTGCGTGCGCTAGTGTCGAAGCGAACTTCCTGCCAGCGCTCGGTGTTGGGCCTCTATTCGGACGCAATTTCAGCTCCGAAGAAGATCGACCCAATGCTCCCAGAGTGGCCATAATCTCGTAACATTTGTGGCAAAGCCGATACGGGAAGGATCCATCGGTGGTGGGCAAAACGTATCATTGGATGGTACATCGGTACGCATCATCGGCGTACTCAACAAAGACTTCGAGTTGCCAACGTTGGATGACGCGGATGTCCTGATGCCCGAGGCAATTGATCCGGCCTCGCAACGGGGAGCAAATCCCGGGCGCGTGCGCTGGGCATTCGCGCGGCTCAAGCCCCGGGTCACAATCGAACAGGCGGAAGCAGCGATGGAACCGCTGTTTCAACAGATGCTGATGACAGTTCCGCCACAGTTTCGTAAAGAGGTGCACCTACGTGCGCTCGCTGCGAGACCGGCAGATGCACGACGCCAAATTAGCAGCATGGACCCTGCTGGCTGCCGTCGTGTTGGTGTTGATGATTGCTTGCGCAAACGTTGGCAGTCTGCTCCTGGCACGTTCTGCCTACCGACAGCGCGATTTCGCAATTCGTCACGCTCTGGGAGCCACCCGGACGCGCCTGGTCCGCCAAATCACGACAGAAAGCCTGGTCCTCGTCCTAATCGGCAGTGTCGCCGGCTGTCTGATCGGTGCCGCGCTTTTGCGCATCTTCCAGGCCGCTGCGCCTCAGGGAATGCCCTACTTGGAAAATGCGCACCTCGATGTTCGAGTTGTTGCATTCGCCGTGGTAGCGTCTTTACTTTGCGGCATCCTGTTTGCCCTTTTGCCCCTGCTGCCGAAACCGGATGCGCAAATGATTGCAGGGCGCACGGCAATCGCCGCGCCCCATCGACGAGTGCGCCAGATGCTTGTGGCGGCGCAGATCGCGGTCAGCCTTGTGCTGCTTGCAGGTGCCTGTCTGCTGCTGCGTAGTCTCTGGAACTTGGAGATACAGCCCCTAGGCATGAGCCCAAAAGGACTCGTCACAGCCAGCCTTAGACTCGGCGAGCTGCACTATTCCAAGCCGGACCAGCAGTTGGCTTTCTTTCAGCTTCTCGAAACGCGTTTGCGCAAGCTGCCGGGGACAGACGCCGTAGCGGTCAGCGATTCCTTGCCTCCAGGAGGGTGGCATCACGATCATATTTTCGCAGCAATCCGAATCGAAGGTAAACCGCTAGCGATTGAAGGAACTGGAGGAACCGTCGCGTGGCGGTGGGTCACGCCGGAATACTTCCAGGCTCTTAGCATCCGGATCCTCCGCGGACGCCGCTTCAGTGAACGAGACCGCAATTCGAGTGACCATTTCATGATTGTCAGCCAATCTCTGGCGCGGTACATGTTTCAAACTGAAGATCCGATCGGACGTCATGTGCAGCCGGGTTTAGAGGGTCCTTGGTACACGATTGTTGGCGTCGCCGGAGACGTGAAAAATGGCGGCCTTACGGGCACCGACGAGCCAGAGTATTATCGGCTGCGACGCAACAAACCAGAAGACTGGGGTCGTGATGCAAGTGTCACCGTAGCAACGACAATCGCGCCAGGCGCCGTAGAGCGTTGGATACAGAGTGAGGTCGCAGCTATTGACCCTACCGTTCCTGTGGTGACCGAGACCATGAGCCAGCGAGTAAACAAATTGGCTGACCGGCCACGTTTTGAGGCGGCACTCCTCGGGTTATTTACAACGGTCGGCGTGCTGCTGGCAGCAATGGGTATTTATGGAGTGATAGCTTTTCTGGTGGCACAGCGAACGTCAGAGATTGGTGTACGTATGGCGATGGGCGCTACAAAACTCGACATCCTGGAACTGATGGGCATGCAGGGACTGCGCATAATTGCAGCTGGAACACTGATAGGGCTATTGATAGCAATAGTTGGTACGCGCGCACTCAGCAACCTTCTATTCGGTGTCAGCCCTGACGATCCACTCAGTTTCGCGAGCGTCTGCCTTTTACTGGCGATAGTGGCGGGCCTAGCAACATTGGTCCCCGCTCATCGAGCCATGAATGTTCAACCTTCGCAGGCTCTGCGGCATGAGTAACGGAGGTTCCGGAGGGCGGTTGCATTGTGCTGGGTGAGTATGTCGCGGGCGAACAAAAACTCACGAGAGCGGCGGGTTGCACTAATTTGCTCGGGGGCTCCGTGCTCCGAAGACCACATGAACCATTCGTGATGGAGTAAATTCCCTTGCTGCGATTTCGGCGAACAAACAATCGCGTGGAACTTTTGCCCTGAGCCAGTGTCCTAATCAGTCAGGGGCTGTCGAGTCCTATGCTTGAAACCCAAGAACTCAGTAAGTCTTATGCGTCGATTCCCGCCGTAAGGAATGTGAATTTCTCGCTCCAAGCGGGGCAGGTACTCGGCTGCCTTGGTCCCAACGGCTCCGGGAAAAGCACAACCGTGAAGATGCTCACAGGCCTTTTGCAGCCGACGCGCGGAAAAGTGCTGTTCTATGGGGAAGACATCCACAAAGACCTTGTCGGGTTCAGGCGCTGCCTTGGATATGTCCCTGAGGAGGCCAATCTCTATCCATACCTGAGCGGGCGCGAATACTTGGAAATGATTGGGATTCTGCGCGGCATTGGGCGCCCTCGACTCGAGAAGAGAATAGATTCATTGCTGGAACTGTTCGCGATGCACCCGCATCGCCACGGGGTAATCGCGTCATATTCTAAAGGTATGAGGCAACGCATTCTCCTGATTGCGGCTTTTATGGACAACCCCCCGATTCTCATTTTTGACGAGCCTTTGTCTGGACTCGATGTAACCACGGCATTGATTTTGAAAACACTAATCAGGACGTTCGGACAACGCGGAAAGGCAATTTTTTATTGCTCTCACGTTTTGGAAGTTGTCGAACAGGTTTGTTCCGATTTGCTGATTCTGCGCAAAGGAAACGTCATTGCCTCCGGACCTACAGAAGCTATCCAACGGCATGCGGACAGTGCCTCTCTTGAGCGGACATTTATGCACATGGTCGAAAAGGCGGATACAGATCAGGTGAGTGCGGATATTATTCACGCGATGGAAGCCTAAATGAGCACTCCGGAACTTCGGCCCCTCAGCGCGAAGTGGCGTTCGTTTTCGGAACAGCCTTTCGGCCGCCTCTTCCGCCTGGCCGTAGGCCGCATTTTGCATGGCGATAACGATTCAGAAGTCAGCTTCAGCATGGGCCTCCTGCTAGCACTATTGCCGCTCCCTGGTGGATTTTATGCAGTGTTGTTGTTTGAGCAATATTCCACTTTACTGCAATGGATGCGCAGCGCGCACGTAATCAGCCCCGTAACCGCCGCAGTACCGGAAGAATATTTTTTTATTGTCTTATCGATGGTGGTTACCGGCGTCACTGCCGTATGGCGCTGGAACAGTATCTTTCCGGATCATCGCGACTACGCAAACCTGGCCGCCCTCCCGCTGCGTAGCTGGACCATGTTTACTGCAAACTTCACGGCAATCCTCGGCGTAGCTCTTGTTCTCGCAATCGACCTCAACGCGGCTTCGGCTTTGCTTTTCCCGCTCGCAGTTGGCGCATCAGTGAACTCGGTCGGCTTCTTCGCGCAATTCGTCTGGATACACTCATTGGACGTGGTACTCGGGAGCGTCTTCAGCTTCTTTTCGGTTTTTCTAGTCGTTGGCATTTTGATGACGGTATTGCCCCACAGCGCCTTCACCAGATTCTCCCTTTACATCCGCTCGTTTATGGTCGCAAGCCTCGTCGCCATGCTAACCAGTAGCTCGGCGGTTGCTCGGATTCTGCAGACGCCCGAACCTCACTTGCGATTCCTGCCACCAGTTTGGTTTCTGGGCCTTGCGCAATCAATTCTGAACCCGGAAGCCGTACCCTATATGGCACGAGCCGGGCGTATAGCGGTGGTCGCCTCGGTGTTCGTCCTCGTCTCCTCAGTCTTGATTTACGCGATCAGCTATCGAACGCGTTCTATGCGTATGGCGGAGACCATTGGGAATGCGAGTCGAGCGGCAGGCACGCGCACGTCGCAACTTTTCCGTGCGCTAGATAGGACCGTCCTGAGGACCGCATTTCAACGAGCGGGCTACCGCTTTTCAATCCAGACACTTTTTCGTAGTGAGCAGCATACCCTCATCCTTGGCGCGTTCATGGGCTTGGGTTTGGTGCTCGCATCGCAGTTCTTGTTTTCTTCGCTCAGCTACAGCGGTGTTGCAGGCGCCTTGCTGTCTCCGGAATTGGTGGCTATTCCTCTAATCTTGAGCTATTGCATTATCGTGGGCCTTCGGATTGCATTTGAAATACCGACTGAACTCCGGGCAAATTGGATATTTAGACTCAACGTCAATCAATGCAAAGATGAAGCGCAAGCTCTGGCCCTCAAGCTGAGCCTAAGCTTTGTTCTGCCGTGGCTGTGGTTGCTTGCTGTCCCCGCATATGCGTATTTCTGGGGATCAGGGATAGCATTGTTTCTGGGCGTTGTCGTTACTGTATGGTCATTCTTACTCGCTGAGCTTCTCTTTCTTAGATTTCGCAAGCTCCCTTTCACTTCCCCATATCCACAATTTCGACACTCAGCCGTCGTTCTTGCGATTTCATACATCCTCGGGTTCTTCTGCTTTGTGCTCGTAACTGCGCATTTGGAGTATTGGGCCCTGTTCAGCCCTATCTCCGCGCTGGCCCTCTTCGCTATCGCAGCCATGGCTTTTTATGTCTTTTACCGGCTGCGGAAGGGTATGGCCAATCTGGACAAAGAAATCACTTTTGATGAGGACACCGCCTCTGGGTTCGAATTGCTCGATTTGGCACGCGGAAGCTAACCTAACGCTTACGTTCGGAATGGAATGCGGAATTCAAAAACACACCGCAACCGTAAGCGTTGAGCATTGACAATGCGCCTTGATTCGGAAGTGTCCACTAGATCGCGAGTGGACATTTATTTGTTGGGGAAGTATTGCTGGCTGAGGGGGTTGACCTCGTCGGTGCGAATGCCTTGCTTGAGAGCTTTAGCGATCGCCACATCCAGGGGAGCGAACAACTCGGTCACAGTCTCTCCCTGGCGGCGACGCAGCATAGACAGAGTCTGACGGCCATCATGCGCAACCGCCACACAGCCTACGGGGAGGACATTGCCCACGGTGATCTGGCCATACTTCATGAGCTCTTCGACATAAGGCAGGGGTGGTTCTACGCTGCGGGTTCGATCGCGTCCGCGTGCGTGGCCTACTACCCGTACGGACGCTCTCCGACTTCTGCCCCAATCGTGCGGACCGTGGGCTAGATCAATGCTCGAAGAGGCCTCTCCCAAAACGTGGTTGTGGTATCGCTTTGGGATCGATGCACTTAGAAATAGGCGGTCTTGGCCAAGCTGAAACTCGATGACATCGGTTCGGAACAGGTAGCCCAGTACGCCTCTGAGCGTCAACGGGATGGCCTCCAGATCAGCTCGATAAACAGCTGCCTCCACTGTTTGAGACTTGCGCTCAAGCTGGCAGAGGAGCCTTACCTCTCCTCCGATGCCGGTTACTCGCAGACCCGATCTTCGTAACGCAGCCGCGGAATCCGTGTTGCGAGCTGCAAGCCGGACGGGCAATCCTGCACGGATGGCACGCGCTGCAATGGTGCCGCTAGCGCACCGACGCCCACTATCAGCATTTGCATTGTGAAGCCTCAAGATGCCCGCGATGAGACTGAGGCCTACCAGTTGCCGCAAGAACCGAGCCCTTTCCCAATCACTTCCCGCAAACGGTGTCATCTTCGATCTATTTTGGAGGCGTGACGTACTGGGCCTCGCCGTTACCAAAGGACCAATTTTCCTTCGAGACTTCAACAAAGCTGATGAAAACATCTTCCGTGCGAATCTTTACTCCTTCGTGGAGATGGTCCGCTAGTGCCTTGTAGAAGCGTTGCTTCAGCTCAGTGGAACGGCCGCTATTCAATGTGATCTGAAAAAAGATGCAATCGTCCGACCGATGTACGCCGAGATACTCTCGATCGAATGGCAGGCTCGCCTTCGTGTGTTCCGTGATTACCTGAAATCGGTCATGTTCCGGAACATTGAGAACATCCACCAAGGTCTGATAAAGGATATCGCCGACTTGAGCACGGTACTGTTCTGATTTTCCCTCGAGTAGATCGATGCGGACTAAAGGCACTTTCTCCTCCTTAAATAATGACGGATTATGGAACGCTATTGTCTGGAGCCCAGGCGGTATCGCGAGTGGGACACGCATGAAGGCACGGGAATCCTTCCGAAGGCAGCGTGCAGCCGGTATCCAGCGCTCGCGCCGTCGCAGTTCCAGTGAGACGTCTTGGTCCTCATTTGCCGCCGGTTTACACACATGGCGCGCCCTCGACGGTCTAAGACACAAGCGCGGATTGCGGCACCTCGATTTCGCCGCTTGCGATGTAGACCGTGGCACCACCAATGCTGACAGAGGTCACGACGCTTCCGCTCTTACGC